>DATJEI010000110.1:0-9771 GCA_035496735.1 Bryobacteraceae bacterium
GGGATGGTGGGCGCGACAGGACTCGAACCTGTGACCTCCTGCGTGTGAAGCAGGCGCTCTAACCAACTGAGCTACGCGCCCGTACTGCGGGCCGGAATGCTCATTATAAACCATGCTCGCGTTTGCCGAATATCGCAGCGAAATCGAACGCGTGACGGACAGGCGGCATCGGCATTTGATGCCGGGCCAGAATTCGGTCAGAAAATTTGAGATTGCATAGTTGCCGAGTTGCGTGCCATGCCCTCGGCAGCCGACGGGCTTTAGGGACCTGTATCCGCATGCAGGTAAGATTTCGGAACCCATGGTCCCGATACTTCGATGCAACCGCACCAGCCTCGACTAGCAGACGCATGACCGCTTTCCTTGCAACCCCGTCATTCTTACGGTTGAGCGAATAGAGCAGCCCTCTACGAGGACCGAAATCGCTGCGGTGCGAGTCTTGGAATCTAGCCGCGCTTAGAAAATTCACTACCTGCTTTTTGGATCAGCTCAAGGATCGTTGGCATATGGCATCGAGCATTCTTGGTCAACGTGATATCCGTATCAACTGATAGAGTATTGTTGTGCGAGGAGGCAGCTTGAAACTCTCGAGAAGACATTCTCTGAAGGCCCTGGCAGCGGCCGCGGTTGTCGCCGGATCTTCCGCCGGTGCCGAGATCCCCAGAATCCGCCTGGTTGCGCTGGACGTCGGCGGGACTATTCTCCAGGATCATGGAGACATCGTGGATGCGCTGCGAAACTCCATGGCGCGGCGCGACATCACTGTGAGTGCAGCAGACATCGGACCCTGGAGGGGGGCGGCGAAACGGGCAGTGATTCGCCACTTCGTCGACCTCCAATCAAAGCTGAGCGAAGCCGGCCGTCAGACCCTGTCAGCCGAGATCTATAGGACCTTTGTGGAACAGGTGAACGAGGCGTATAAGACTGTGCCACCCATCGAGGGCGCCGAGGAAGCCATTCGAAAGCTGCGCGAGAGCGGCTATCTGGTCGCCACCACCACCGGCTTCGACCGCGAAATTGTAATGCCGATCTTTCACCGCCTCGGCTGGGAAAAGTACTTCGCGGCGATGGTCGCGAGCGACGACGTCACGCAGGGAAGGCCCGCTCCCTACATGCTTTTTCACGCCATGGAAACGGCTGGCGTAAATAGCGTTGCGGAAGTGATGGCCGTCGGCGATACACCGCTCGACCTGCAGGCTGCGAGCAACGCGGGCGTCCGGGGGATGGTGGGAGTACTCTCCGGCGTCGGTACCGCCGAGCAGCTTCGCCGCGAGCCGCACACGCATATCATCCCAAGCGTGGCCGATCTGCCCGCCCTGCTCGCCGCGAAGGGCTGAACCGCCCGTCGAAGGTCTGAACGGCGCCGAAGGGTTGAACTGCAATCAGGCGCCGCGCCATCCTAGCGGTCCGAGCGATGGTAGTGCGCGAAAGCGCCTAACCGGGCCTGACCGGAATGCGCCGCGTAGTAAAATGACGAGGACCCTGCTCAAGAAGGCAAGATGAGATCATGAAGCCCAATGTCGCCGCATCGCTCGCCGGCCTGTGGAAGGGCGCGGGGGAGTTGCTGCGCACTCATCTGCTGACCAGTATCGATACCAAACAGCGGGTTCTGGAAAGTTGCGAGGCGGATATTCTGGCAGCGGCGGCGCGAATCACCGGCAGCCTGCGGCACGGCGGGAAATTATTGCTGTGCGGGAACGGCGGCAGCGCGGCGGATTGCCAGCATATCGCCGCGGAACTCGTCATCCGCCTCACGCACGATTTTGTGCGGCCGGGACTTCCGGCAGTCGCCCTCACCACCGACACGTCCATGTTGACGGCAAGCGCCAACGATTTCGGGTTTGCGCGCGTTTTCGAGCGGCAGGTGCAGGCTCTCGGCCGGCCTGGAGACGTGCTGGTCGCCATCAGCACCAGCGGCAATTCCGAGAACACCCTATGCGCGCTGAATTATGCTTCCGCGCATGGTATCCACACCATCGCGCTGACGGGAGCCACCGGGGGCAACATGGCAGCCGCGGCGGAAATCGCCATCCGCATCCCAAGTGTGAGCACACAGCACATCCAGGAGGCCCATATTGCAGTGGGCCATATCCTGTGCGCGATTGTGGAGCGCAGCCTCTTTCCGGAAGCGATGTGACGCTGCCGCCTGGCTAGTGCTTCTCAGCCGGGAAGCGGGTGTCGATCGGCTTGCTGGGATTCGCGCTGATCTGCAGTACGGCGCAATGGTGATAGGTGTAGTCGCCGTCTTTGTTGAGGCCGTGCGAAGCCATGAACTCGACGATCTGCAAAGTGCATTTCGAGCAGTTGATGTTCGGGATGTCTACGTCGGTTTCAACTTCCTTATCGAACTTTGCGACGTGCATAAATAGCCCGTCGGCGAGCACCGGAGGCGTCGGCGGGTACTGAACCGCACCCGATACCGACCTTGGGCCGTTGGCGCTGGGCTCGGTCTTCGCCACGGGATCGGGTGGAAGCTCATCCCGCGAGTTCACCGCCAGAGCGACCCGATAAAACCCTGGATGATAGACCGTCTCCTGAAGTTTGATATGGAGCTTTTCGCCTCCCTGGACTTTGTTGACAGCGCCGCTGGGGGTACCGGCATTGGCCGAAGTGCCGCCACACGGAGCCATCTTCTGCGGATCGCCTTTGGGATCCTCCTGCAGCCAGGATGCCGGCTCAAGCAGCTTGAAATGCGCGCTGGCTTGCGGCGCAATCACCGTTGCGGTCATGGAAACGAATAGCACACTCCAAAGCTTTTTCATGGAAAATGATCCTCCATATGAAAGTAGCACGATGTTCGGCCTCGCGCCCTTCCGGTCAGGTTACATAGCCGGCTAATACGGGAAAAGCGGCAAGGCGCCTGATTCAGCACCCTGCCGCCCTTCAAATCACTCAGGCCCACCGGGCCCGTGCCAAGCTTTGGCTTTAAGCCTTAGCTTGGATGTTTCCGACGATTTGCGGAATCAATTCGCCGGACACATCGGTCAAGCGCATATTGCGCCCGTTAAAATAATACGTCATCCGTTTGTGGTCCATACCCAGCAAGTGAAGCAGCGTGGCGTGGACATCGTGATTGGTCAGCTTTTGATCGGCAGCTTTGTAGCCGACTTCGTCGCTGGCGCCAATGGACTGGCCGCCCTGGATTCCCGCGCCGGCCATGAAGATCGTCATGGCTCCCGGATTATGATCCCGGCCCATTCCGCGCTGCGAAATCGGCATGCGGCCGAATTCACTATGCCACATTACGGCCGTTTGGTCGAGCAATCCACGGCGTTTCAGATCCGTGATCAGCCCAGCGATCGGTTTGTCGACCTCTTTGGCGTGCTTCCGGTGATTGGACACGATGTCGGCGTGAGCATCCCATGTGTCTTCGATGCTGACGTAGGCGCCACTCATCAATTGGACGAAACGCACGCCGCGTTCCACCAAACGCCGCGCCAGCAGGCACTGCTTGCCATAGGACGCACACGCTGGGTCGTTCAGCCCATATAACTGCTTGGTCTCATCGCTCTCCGATGAGAGATCCACCGCCTCGGGCGCACAACCCTGCATACGGTAGGCCAACTCATAGGAAGAAATTCTGGCCGAGAGTTCCGACATTCCCGGATACTGCTCATCGAAGCTCGCATTGAGCAGATCCATCTGGTCCAGGCGCGCCCGCTGTTGCTCGGGGGTCATGTATTGACCGGGAGCCGAGAGATCGAGAATCGGGTCGCCCTTGGAGCGGAATACCGTTCCCTGATAGGCCGCCGGCAGGAAGCCGTTCTGCCAGTTTGGCGGACCGGCATAAGGTCCACCTTTTGCATCGAGGACTACCACGAAACCCGGCAGGTTCTGGTTCTCGCTGCCGAGGCCGTACGTGACCCATGAACCAACGCTCGGAAAGCCCATTTGGATCGAGCCGGTGTTCCACTCGTAGTGCGAAATCACGTGATCGTTGGAGGTCCCTTGGCAGGAGTGAATGAACGCGAGGTCATCGACGATGGTTGCGATATTCGGGAAGATCTCCGAGACCCATGCGCCCGATTGGCCATACTGCTTAAAGGTGAACGGGCTCTTCATCAAGGGGCCGGGATAACCCTGGCGGACTTTAATATCGCCGTGGCCTTCCATGGGCATGCGGTTGTACTTTTCAAGCGCCGGCTTGTAATCAAAGGTGTCCATGTGACTGACGCCGCCGCTCATGAACAGCGAGATCACTGACTTTGCCCGGGGCTTGAAGTGCGTCGGCTTGGGCGACAACGGGGAATCGATTTTCCCGCCCGCCACACACTCCGCGCCCAACAACTTGTCCTGACTCATCAGATCAAGCAGGGCCAGTCCGCCAATTCCCATGCCGGCTTCCATCCAGAACTTCCGGCGGGATATGTATTGTTCTTTGCGGTTTCGTTCACTCAGTTTTTCAAACATGGCTATTCTCCTACTTGATATAGACGAATTCGTTCAGATTCAGCGTCACGTGAGCCAAATCGTTCAGCGCCGAGCGCGCCGCGCTATCGCCGGCGGCATTCTTGGCAGCCGCGACGTCGGTTTGCTTCTTCAGGAATTCCAGGTTCGCGCGCATTTCGCTCGCACTAGGATCGCGGCTCAATGCGATGCGGTACATCTCGGTGACTTGCTTCTCGGGATTTGGACCGGCTGCCTGCCACACCCGATCGGCGAAATAACCCGCCTGCTTCAGCGTGAACTCATTATTCAGCAGCGTCAGCGCCTGCGTTGGGACCGTGCTGGTCGCACGGCGCTCACAGGTGACGTTGAGATCCGGTTCGTCAAATACTTCGAACATCGGATACTTGAGGCCGCGCTTCACGTAAGCGTAGACTGCCCGCCGCCAGGTGGAAGGCTCTTCTTTGGTGAGCTCCCATACGCCGCGCGGCTGATCGGCTCGTAGCGACGCCGGGATCGCCGGGAAGAACGGCTCTCCACCGAACTGACGGTTCAGCTTTCCGCTGGCATCCAGCGTAATATCGCGGATGATTTCCGCCTCGGCACGGTGTGGCGGGAATCTCCACAGGTATACGTTGGTCGGATCCGCCTTGAGATCAGCTTCGCGCGAGAACGCCGAGGCCATCTTGTAGGTTTCCGAGTTCATGATGATCCGGTGCATGGCCTTTACGCTCCAGCCCTTCTGCACGAATTCAGTAGCCAGCCAGTCGAGCAGTTCGGGATTCGATGGCAGCGTGCCCATCTTGCCAAAGTTGCCCGGCGTGCTCACGATGCCCGTTCCAAAGTGCCACGCCCAGATCCGGTTTACCATCACACGGGCGGTCAACGGATTGTCGGCGGATGCAATGGCTTCGGCCAGCGCGCGGCGGCGTCCGCTGGTCACGTAATCGGTGCGGTTCGGCACGTGAGTGGCCGGTGGCGGATTTTTCGGATCCGTCAATACCGTCAGGAAGCCGGGCTGCACCTGGAAGGTTGATTCATTGGTTTTGATATCGTCGCTGTTTGCTGCAAAGTACAGTGGCGGAACCTCAAACTTGGTCCCGACCGCCGGCACAAAACAGCACTTGATTCCGTAATCCGGGCGGCCCGTTCCGGGGATGTGTGAGTCACCAAGCCCATCGGGCGTTAGGCGATAATCTCCGTCGCGCACTCCATCGGCGGTGGGCAGCGGAGGAGGCAGCCGCTCTTCGATCGCGGCGATCTTAGCCTGGAGTTCGGCCCGCTTCTTTTCGTCTTCCGGGCTTAGCTTAAGAGGCCCGCGGCCATAGCTCTCGCTGCCTGCGCCGAAGACTTGATTGGCCTTGGCGGCAGCCTTGGCTTTGGCCGAAGCATTGGCGTCGGCGACGATGTTGTCGGGATCGACATCCGGCCCGCCGATGATTACTTGCGCCACTAATAGCTTTTGACCAGGGGTTCTCTTGTCTTCGGGGGTCTTGATTGCTTCCTGAATATCCGGCGGGAACTTTTTCAGCGCGTCTTGCACTTGCTGTTCACGACGCTTCTCCTGATACGGCTTTTCGATCCGCGCGATTTCCTGCCGCAACGGGGTCATTTCATCCGCGAGAGCCTTCAGTTTCGCGTTATAGGCGTCCACTTGATCCTTCGGGACCAGCGGCTGGTCGTAGTCTACGTAACTCCAGAAAGCCGCAACGGTCTTGAAGTAATCCAAGCGGGTGATCGGGTCGAATTTGTGATCGTGGCAGCGCGCGCAGTTAACAGACAGGCCCTGGAATCCCTGGAAGGTAGTCCGCACCATGTCGTCCATGTAGTCGTAGCGGTAAGACGGGTAATTCGCCTCCCGGAAGCGCACTCGCGGACCCACCCGGTAATACGTGGTCGCAATCAGGCTGTCGGGCGTCGGCTTGTCCAGTTCATCCCCCGCCAGTTGCTCGATGATGAATTGGTTGTAAGGCTTGTCTTCGTTGAAGGCCTTGATCACGTAGTCGCGATACCGCCAGGCATTCTCCACCGTGATATCGAACTCGAAACCCGAGCTATCCGCGTAGCGCACCACGTCCAGCCAGTTGCGGCCCCAGCGCTCGCCGTAATTTGGCGAGGCGAGCAGCTTGTCGACCAGCTTGGAATACGCATCCGGCGCGGGGTCTTTGACAAAAGCCTCGACTTCTTCGGGCGGCGGGAGCAGCCCGATCAAGTCCAGGTAGGCGCGGCGAATCAAAGTCCGGCGATCCGCCTGAGGCGCGGCCTCAAGGCCTTTCTGTTCTCGCATATTCGCAACAAAGGCGTCGATTGGGTTATGGCTCCATTTGGCATCGCGAACGGCCGGCGGCGTGTTGCGTACAGGCTTCTTGAAAGCCCACCAGGACCGGTCGGCATCCGTAATTTCGCGCGGAGTGTAGCCACCGGGGTACGCAGGAGAAGCTCCAGGAGCAGGAGCGGGAGCGGCGGCGGCAACTGGGGGCGCGGCCACGGCGGTCATCTTCGCGCCCTGATTGATCCAGTTTTTCACCAGTTCGATTTCTTGAGCGCTCAACGCCGGAACCGGCGGCATTGGCATGGCGGGCGCCTGGAGGCCGGAAATACGGCGATAGAGCGGGCTAGCCTCAGCATCGCCCGGGACAATAGCAGGGCCCTTTTCCCCGCCCTTCAGCATCCCTTCCCGCGTGCTGAGATCCAGTTTTGACATTTGCAGCGTCGGGCCGTGGCATTGGCCGCAACGCTTCAGCGCTGCCTGCACATCTGCTTCGGAAACTTGCTGCGCTTGCAAGCCCGGACTGAAAACCGCCGCAATAGCGATCAGGGTCAATGCGCCCGACAGGGCCACGTTGCGGTAACCCTGCTTGATTTTGCCAACGACCTGGTGCATAACTCTAAATCCTCCCTACGAACGCCACCACCGCTTAGCTTAAACGGGTTCTTAGCCCGAACAAGCCTCAAGCGAGGTCTCGCCAGTAACGATCATATTCCGGGCAGATTCAGCAAGTCCTTTGGAAGGTCGCAGGAAAGCTGCTGTGATCCCCAGCGGAATCAAAGGAAACTCTAAGCGAGTGCTATTGACGGGTATCTCTGTTGAATCCAGTGGCTTGTGAGAGCAGGGGCGACGCTTTTCCCCTTACCCTCAGCGGACATTCAACGCACGGGCCTGGGGAGCCAGTTGGTTGAAACGATGATCCGGGAAGACGATTCCCGAGGCACGTTCACGAGAAAACGGCGGCCGCCGTCGGCTTCCTGATAACGCGTCCGGCGCTCGGTTTTTTCGAGGCGTATCGCGAAAAGTGGCTTCACGGCGCCTGGCTGAAATACCCCGGATTCGGTCTTCACTTGCATCGCGTACAGATTGTCGGAGTTGGCATAATACAGCTCCTTGCCGTCCTCCCGCCAGGACGGCTCCATTCCGCCCATGGTTGAGATCTGCCACTTTCCATCCGAGGGGGGAAACCGCTGCACGTAAACCTCGGATCTGCCGGATTGGTACGAGGCGTAAGCTACCCATTTCCCGTCCGGGGAAATCCGGGGCGTATCCATCGCATAGGGCCCCAGAAGCTTGCCTCCTGCCCGGGGAAACCCCCAAGTGGACGTTCCCATTTTGAATAAGAGCACACTGCCATCCGGAGACCAGTCATAAATATATTTGTTCTCATTGGTATGCAGCAACAGTTTCGGTTCCGAGCCACTGGCAATCTCTTTTTCGTAGATATCCACGACTCCGTCGTGGAAGGCATCAAAGGCGATGCGTTTGCCATCCGGAGACCAAACAGCGTTGGTTTCATCCGCCGTGCCGAATGTAAACCGGGAAAAACCACCGCTCGCAAAGTCGAACAACCACAGGTCGCGGGTTCTAATTTGCGCGTCCATACGGGATACGACCAGCTTCTTCTGGTCCGGGGAGAGCGCGGGATTGGAGTATTCTTCCGACTCGCCCACCGAGGCCAAGCGCTTTCCGCTGCGATCAAACCATTCCAGATCAGTCGACCCAGTGTCAACCCGAGTGCGGTAGGCCAAGACGCCATTTTGGGAAACGGAAAGTGCCGCGCGGGGATGGCCGCCGCCCAAACCAATCAGCAATCGCGACGCGACAACGAAAGGAGTACCAATGAGTTCCCTGCTGCCTACATCGAAGGCCTGCCCCATCAAATTGGTATCGCGAGGGAATAGCAGATAGTAAACCCCACGCACTTGTGTGTACGCCGCGTTCCCATTCGAGTTGGTCAGCCGCTGGCTGTCTTTTGAATCCAGGGAACCGGCATAAATCCCGGAATTCTCCGGCCGCTCGCTTTGCACGAAATAGATAAAATGGCGCCCATCCGGAAGAAATTGGGGGGCCGAATGATGGACCTCGTGATTAGAGGAGTTTAAGCGGGTGACAGGCTTTGGCACGCCGCCACTGGCCGCTACGCTATAGATTTCAGGACGCTCCGTAGTCTCGAAAAGGATCGTCCCGTTCTGGCTCCAGCTCCCGGCCGAACGCGCCGTTGGCGTATCGCAAATCGCCTGTGCAGCTCCACTCTGCAGATCCATTCTCTTCAATTTTCCGGAAGCGAAAAACGCCACCGAACGGCCATCCGGGGACCAAAAAGCTCCATCCACCAGCTCGGTGCCGGCGATCACGTCGGCGGTCAGCGAACCGAGAGGGCGCATCCAAAGCTGTTTGGCTCCGTCCGGACCTACGCCAATGAATAACACCCGGTCGCCGTTCGGCGAAACCCCGATCGAGTCCGCATCTGGCGTGGTAACCAGGTCCGGGGGCGTAATCAGGAAACTGACGGCTCGTTCTTCCGGCGGAGCCTTCCAAAAATGCACCACTGCGAGGCCCGCCGCGACAACAGCGATGAGAGCCGTCGCGATCCAGTAATAGGAAGGAACCCGTTCGCGAATAATGACTGGAGTAACGGCGGGCGGAGGGGGCGAAACCGCCTCGGGAGCTGTCCAGACAGCGGGCTCAGACGCAAGATTGGGGCTGACTTCGAGAACTTCCCCGGCGAAGCGGTATCCGTATCGCGGAAGGGTTTCAATCCATTCGATTCCTTCCCCTCCCAGCGCCTTTCGCAGCGCCGAGACCTGGAAGGACAGATTCGCGTCTTCCACAAAAGTGTCGGGCCAAAGCGCGGCCATGAGCTCTTTCTTTGCGAAGACCCGGCCGCGGCTTTCCACCAGGAGGAGGAGCAGGTCAAACGTTTTCGGCGGCAACGTGAGATGTTCGCCATCCCGGGTGAGAAGACGTTTGGCCGTATCTAGGCGAAAAGATCCAAATTCATACACGGTTCCTATCGCATTTGCCATCGTTTACTCGGAGGCCGGCCCCTCGGCATTTAGACTCGATCAATTCTACCCAGTGTCTAAGTGTGTGGCAAGTGCCTTGCAGCGGCG
>DATJEI010000111.1:0-10267 GCA_035496735.1 Bryobacteraceae bacterium
CGCTACGCTTCAGCCAACGGGTGAACACTGAGGAGCGGATAAACCCAGCTAGTTACGCACCGGCTAATCTCGGTTCCTTGCGTACGGATTGCGGGCGAAACTAATCGCATCTCTTCCGTCTTTCTGCTATCATGGCCTTAGATGTTGATCCTGCCTCCGCGCCCGCGGATGTCCGGTTTCCCGTTACACTCCTGCACTTCCCTCGAATGAAATCCAGCGTACAAATCAGCCGTGGCATTGAATCCCTGTTCGGGACGCGCGATGAAAATATCCGCCTGATCGAATCCGGTCTGCAAGTCCGCACGCGATTGCTCAATGACTCGCTGGAAATCGAAGGCGACGACGCGGCGGTCGCCCGCGCCGCCAGTATTCTGGACGACTATGTGGCGTTGATGCAGGCCGGGCACGTGTTCAATAACGGCGATCTCAACAGCTTCCTGCGGGTTGTGACCGCGGACCCCGACGCGAGTCTCCGCCGTCTGGTGGAGAGCGGCAAGCAGCGCAGCTTCGGCAAGAAAATCATTACGCCGAAGACCATGAACCAGCGCCGCTACTTCGACGCCATCGAGCATCATGATCTGGTTTTCGGCATCGGCCCCGCGGGTACCGGGAAGACCTACCTGGCCGTGGCCATGGCGGTTTCGGCGCTGCTCTCGAAGCGCGTGAGCCGCATCGTGCTGACCCGTCCCGCGGTCGAAGCCGGCGAGCGCCTGGGCTTCCTGCCCGGCACGCTGCAGGAGAAAGTCGATCCGTACCTGCGCCCTCTCTACGACGCGCTTTACGACATGATCGAAGCGGAAAAAGTGGAAAAGCTGCTGGAGCGCAACACCATTGAAATCGCGCCGCTCGCGTTCATGCGCGGCCGGACTCTCAACGACAGTTTCATCATCATGGACGAAGCCCAGAACACCTCGCCCGAACAGATGAAGATGATTCTGACGCGGCAGGGTTTCAATTCCAAGATGGTGGTCACCGGCGACGTGACGCAAATCGATTTGCCCCCGGGAATGCGCAGCGGACTGGTGGAAGTGGTAGACGTCCTGCGCAACGTGGAAGGCATCAGCTTCGTTCAATTCGACGACCGCGACGTCGTGCGCCACAATCTGGTGCAGAAGATCGTCAAGGCCTACGAGCGCTACAACGAAATCATTGGCGCCAACCGCCAGTTGTCGCTCAAACTTTCGGAAACGGCGCCCACCGAGGCTGCCGCGGACCCGGTGACCATCCCTGAAACAGCGGCCTGAGGCCGCCCCCATGTCACCCGACGACATACCGCTGTTGTTTCACTCCCATACTTCCCGGCGGGTCGATCGGGAAGAGTTGTGTGAATTTCTGGCCGAGCTCACACGGCGTATTGCGCACGGCCGGACCATCACCTGCCTGATTGCGAATGACGCAGAAGTCCGGCGGCTAAACCGATTTTTTCGCGGGAAGGACCAGGCCACCGATGTTCTCTCGTTTCCGCCGGCAAACCCTAACGGAGCGGCGGGCGATATCGCCATCTCTATCGATCGCGCGCGCATTCAGGCGGCCGAGCACGGACATTCGCTCGCCGATGAATTGCGCATCTTGATGCTTCATGGTGCGCTGCACCTGGCGGGGATGGATCACGAGTCCGACTCCGGCGAAATGGCGCGAGCCGAAAGCCGCTGGCGCAAAAGATTAGGATTGCCGGACGGCCTCATTGAGCGCTCGCGGACCCGCAAGCCAACCCCCGAGAAGGCCCAGCGATGACCCTGCTCTTCCTGATCCTGGACGTCGCGGTGGCGATCCTGGTGACGCTGGCCACCACCATTCAAGTGCTGTATCTGGAATCCCTGCGCATCCGTGCGCGGGAGCTGCCCTCGCTGGAATTTTTCAAAGCCACGCTCGAAGCCAAGATCGGCCTGGAAACCGAACTCGGGGCGCTTACTTTCTCGCTGGTGAAGCATCTCGGGCTGGCGGTGCTCGGCTGCCTGACTCTCGCTCTCACCGCGCTGCACGCACCGGACTGGGAGGCTATCACGGTCGCCCTCCTGCTGGTCTCGTTCTACGCCATCGCCGGCACCTATGTCGTCCCACAGATCATCTACCGCAAGGGCACGGGGCATGGACTCCTGCCCCTGGTGCCCGTGTTTCGTTTGATGGCGCTGCTGATGCGGCCGCTGACCTGGGCGCTCAACTTCCTGCAATCCGTGTTCGATCTCGGCGACCACCCTCAGGCCGACGAAGCCCCCACGCCGGAGGAACATATCGACGCCCTGATCGCCGCCGGCGAAGAAGAGGGGATCATTGAAAAAGGCGACCGCGAACTGATCCAATCAGTGGTCGCGTTCGGCGACACCACGGTGCGTGAAATCATGACGCCGCGTCCGCGCATCGTCGCCATCCGCCAGGATGCGTCGCTCGATGAACTGCGCGAGATCGTGATCCATGAGCAATACTCGCGCATCCCGGTTTACGAAGATAATATCGATCAGATCACCGGCTTCGTGCACGTTCGGGACATGTTCGAGCTCAGCGACGAGGAGCGCGCCCAGCGCAAGGTCCGCGACATCGCGCGCCCGATTCGCGCCGTTCCCGAAACCAAGCCGGTCAACGATCTGCTGCGCGAGATGCAGGAAGAAGGCGCGCACATGGCCGTGGTGGTGGATGAATACGGCTCCACCGCCGGCATCGTTACCATGGAGGACATGGTGGAGGAGATCGTGGGCGAGATCCACGACGAGCACGAGCCGGAGCGTGATTTCAGCGCCCAGCCCGACGGCAGCTACGTGGTCTCCGGCAGCTTCGACATCAGCCGCCTCCAGTCTCTGCTCGATTTCCGGCCGCCGGAAAACACCGAGTCGACCACCGTCGGCGGGCTGGTCACCGAATGGCTGGGTCGCGTGCCAGAGGCCGGAGAAACGCTCGAGCGCGACGGGCTTTCGATTAAGGTGCTGGCCGCAAACCAGGTGCGCGTGGATCAGATCCAGGTTGCAAAAGCTGCCGCCAAAGAATGAAGAAACCCAAACATCGCGCGGGATTCGTCACCATACTGGGGCGCCCCAACGCCGGCAAGTCCACGCTGCTAAATCAGCTGCTCGGAGCCAAGCTGGCCATTGTGGCGTCTAAGCCGCAAACCACGCGCACGTCGATTCAAGGCGTGCTCACGCTGCCCCAGGCCCAGATCGTCTTCGTCGACACTCCTGGGATTCACAGATCCAATACTTTGCTGAATAAGCGCATGATGGATACCGTCCGGGCCGCCGCCGGTGGGCCCGACGTAGTGCTGTTTGTGATCGACGCGCTCGCCGCGTTCAACGAAGAAGATCTGCAGGCCGTGGACCTGGCGAAGAAAATCGACGCGCCCGTCATCGCCGTGCTGAACAAAGTGGACTGGCTGGAGGAGAAGCCGAAGATTCTCGATCTGATCGAAAAATACCGCGTCCTGCACGATTTCGCGGCATATATCCCGATCTCGGCCAAAACCGGCGATGGCCTGGACGTGCTGCGGCAGGAAATCATTCAGCGCCTGCCTTACGGCCCCGCGCAATATCCCGACGATTATTTAACCGATCAACCGCAGCGCTTCCTGGCCGCCGAAGTGGTCCGCGAAAAGGTGCTGCATCATACCCAGCAGGAAGTGCCGCACGCCGTGGCCGTGCTCATCGATTCCTGGGAGGACACGCCCAAACTGCTGCGCGTCGCCGCCACGATTTACGTAGAAAGGCCGGGGCAGAAAGCAATCCTCATCGGAGCCGGCGGCGCGGCGCTCAAAAAGATCGGCACGCTGGCGCGCAAGGAACTGGAACACTTGTTCGACCGCAAAGTTTTCCTG
The DNA here is from genome assembly GCA_035496735.1 of Bryobacteraceae bacterium. Lineage (GTDB taxonomy): Bacteria > Acidobacteriota > Terriglobia > Bryobacterales > Bryobacteraceae > Palsa-187. The sequence continues at coordinate 3,800 of DATJEI010000111.1, forward strand.
CAGACCTTCGTGAAAGTGCGCGCCGGATGGCGCCAGGACCCCGAATTCCTCACTGCAGTCGACTGGCGCTGAAGGCCGCCAGCGGTCGCGACCGGGTTTTAGGGCCATGGTTTTTTTGTAGAATTGGAAAGAGAACCTATGCGCTTCATTAGCCTGCTTTTAATCTTCGTGATGATCGCGCCTATGCTGGTTCTGGCGCAGGGAACGCCCGACGACGATCGTATCTACGACGCGGTGCGCCGCAAGCTGGCCGATGACGTCGACGTCAAAGGCGCAGGTTTCGAAGTGGTGGTTAAGAAGGGCGCCGTCACCCTCCTTGGCCGGGTACACGACGAGAAGGCACGCGAAAAGGCCGCCCGCATTGTAAAAAAAGTGAAGGGCGTCACCAGCGTCGACAATAAGCTAAAGCTGTTGAGCGAGACTTAGTGCCGGAAGTGACGTACTCCGGTAAGGACCATCGCCAACCCTAAGCGGTCCGCGGCCGCAATTACATCCGCATCGCGGACCGAGCCCCCGGGCTGAATCACCGCCGTGATTCCGTGGCGCGCCGCTTCTTCCACACCATCCGCGAACGGGAAGAACGCGTCGGAAGCGACCACCGAGCCGGCCAGCGGCAGCACGGCCTTCATCGCGCCGAATTTGACTGAATCCACGCGGCTCATCTGCCCAGCGCCGGCGCTGATGGCCTGCCCGCGCCCCTCGATCGCGCGCGCATACACGATGGCGTTGCTCTTTACATGTTTGGCCACCTTCCAGCCAAACTCCAGCGCGACCCACTCGGCATCCGTCGGGGCGCGCTGGGTCGCGACTTGCGTCTCTGCACGCGACAACCGGTGTACATCGGGCGTTTGCGCCAGGAATCCGCCGCTAATCGACTTCACCACCGTCTCCGCGGGCCCAGCTAGAACTTTCAACAGCCGCAGATTTTTCTTTTGCTGCAGAATCCGCAGTGCGTCCTCGCTATAGTCCGGCGCAGCGATGGCTTCTATAAAAGTCTTGGCGATTTCCGCGGCCGTCTCGCCATCCAGAGCGCGATTGAACGCCAACACTCCGCCGTACGCCGATACCGGATCCGCCTCGAATGCACGTCGATAGCTTTCGGCCTGCGTGGCTCCTTCCGCGCAGCCGCAAGGATTGGTGTGCTTGATGACGGCGGAGGCCGGCGCGTCAAATTCAGCGATCAATTGCCAGGCCGCGTCCAGGTCCACCAGGTTGTTGTAGGAGAGTTCCTTGCCATGCAACTGTTCGGCTCCGGCAATTCCCGCGCCGCCGCTCACGTAGAGCGCAGCGGACTGATGCGGGTTCTCGCCATAGCGCAAGGCCAGCTTGCGGGGCGCGTGAATGTCCAATATCGCAGGCAGCGCTTCACCGGTCGGCGGAATTTCGGCGAGCCGCGCGCTGACGGCGCGGTCGTACGCCGCTGTGGTTGCAAATGCCTTCTTCGCCAGCCGCCACTGGGTTTCGCTAGAGAGCACCCCGCCGTTGGCCTGCAACTCCGCGACAATCGCAGGGTAGTCGGACGTGGCCGTCACCACCGCAACGTCCTGCCAGTTCTTGGCTGCCGCGCGGATCATGGTGGGTCCGCCGATGTCGATATTCTCGATCAGCTCCTCCAGGGACGCGTCTTTCCTGGCCGCGATCTTTTCGAACTCATACAGATTCACGCATACCAAATCGATCGGCGGGATTCCGTGCTCCGCGATCGCGCGCATATGCTCGGGCCTGGACCGCATAGCTAGAATTCCACCGGCAATGCGCGGATGAATGGTTTTCACACGGCCATCCAGCATCTCGGGAAACTCGGTGACTTCGGCCACCTCGCGCAGCGGGGCGATTCCGGCCTCTTTGAGAACCCGGTAAGTTCCGCCGGTAGAAAGCACTTCGACGCCGCGGCTGGTGAGAGCGCGGGCAAAATCCACGACTCCGGTCTTATCTGTGACGCTGATCAGCGCACGTTGTATATGAGGCATGAACTATCCATTCTCACATGCGACTGCGTTCGCAGATGTGGCATGCTGGACCTCATGCGCCTGGTTACATTTCAACCCCCTGGTGCGCCGCCCGAAGCCGGAATCGTGATGCCGGACGGCTCGGTCACTGGCTTAGGTCGAGACATGCTGTCGGTGATTGCCGCGGCACCGCCGTCCAGCGTTGCGGGCGCCTCTTACAGCCTGGCGGATGTCAAATTATTGGCTCCCATTCCACGTCCGCCGAAGTTCATCTGCGTGGGCTTGAACTACCGCGATCATGCGCGCGAAACCGGCATGCCGATCCCGACCGTCCCCACCATCTTCAACAAATTCACGAATGTGGTGATCGGCCCGGCCGCGCCTATCGTGCTGCCCAGGGTTTCGACACGGCCCGATTATGAGGCCGAATTTGCTTTCGTCATCGGAAACGGCGGGCGCAACATTTCCGCCTCCGACGCCCTCCATCACGTCTTCGGCTACACCATCGTGAATGACGTCAGCGCGCGCGATTATCAAATGGTCACATCGCAGTGGCTAATGGGCAAGACCTTCGATACTTTCGCGCCCATGGGCCCCTGGATCGTTACCCGCGACGAGATCGCCGACCCGCATGCCTTGGATATCTCGCTCGAAATCGGCGGTGAGGTTCTGCAACATTCCAATACCCGTGAGCTGGTGTTTGGAGTCCCCGCGCTGATCGAATATATTTCTTCAGTGGTGACGCTCGAGCCAGGAGACGTTGTCGCCACCGGAACTCCCGCGGGGGTGGGCTTTGCGCGCAAACCGCCGCGCTACCTGCGCGTCGGCGACGAAGTTGTGATTCGCATCCAGGGCATTGGAGAGCTGCGGAATCCCGTGATCGCTGAAAGTTGACGGTGAAAATCAGCTCAAGCGGATTATTTTCAGCTAAGAGCGGACTATTTCCACCCCCGGCGCGTCTGATAAACTGGATCAAGTTGGGAGGTCGTCTAACGGTAAGACTGCGGCCTCTGGAGCCGCGTATCGGGGTTCGAATCCCTGCCTCCCAGCCACTCCAGACGGCAAACTTTATGCGATTCCACGCCTTTGTGCTTCTTGCTGCTCCGCTCGCATGTCTTGCCCAGGTGCCTGGGGCTGCCCCGGCGCCCCCGGCGGCGCAGATCCCGGCAGGCCCCAAAGCCCCCCCGGAAGTGGACCAGGCGTTGCGTGCGCGGGTGACCGCCTTCCTCGGCTACGAGAGCAAGGGAGATTTTCGTAAGGCTTACGATCTAGTTGCCGAGGACAGCAGAGATTTTTACTTTAGCGCGACCAAGGAAAAGTCTGTGTCGTTCACGGTCGACGAGATTCAATACGGCGCCGACTTATCCACAGCGATGGTGCGATCGACCATGAAGCGCCAAATGATGCTGGCGGGGCACCCGGTGGACGTACCTCAGTTGCTGATTTCCCGGTGGAAGCTTGAAAAGGGAGAATGGGTTTGGTATCACGATCCATCCAAGGACGTCACTAAGACGATCATAGGGGAGGTCCCAGCCGCCCCGGTGGAAACAACTACCGACTCACCGCTTCCCAAGGATCTGAGCGACAAGGCGGCAAAGGCGGCGGCGGCAAAGATCGTCGTTCCCGTGCCAGCTATCGATAAAAAGTTGGTCGCATTCACCCTTGGTAAGCAAGCGACGGAAGAAGTGACCTTCCACAACAGCAACAACGGACAGGTCCGCGTATACGCGGAGCCCCGTGGTGTTGCCGACACCATCACGGTCGAACCCAACAACGTAATGGTAGATCCACAGGCTGACGTGCGGTTTAAAATAACCTACAAGCCGCATCCGGAATCGTCCGTGCGAGGCGGGGTCCTGTTTACCTTAGAGCCTTTCGGCAGTGTCATCGTTTTGCCGGTGAGATTCGCGCGCGAAGGGCAAACTTCGAAGCCTGCCGCCCCTGCAGTACCCGCTCCTGCTGCGCCCGCCCCTGCCGTGCCGAAGTAGCGGGCTCCCCTTTTGGGATCGCGTTTGAAATCCCGCCTGGTCAACTAGCGCCGCGAAGAACAGTACCCGCCTGCAAGTGACAATCCTCGTTCGCCAATAAACGCCTAGCTTCCAGCGACGTACCTCTTGAGAAGGGGTGCGTCGGCTGCTCCGCTCGGGAGGATGGGTCAGGAGGATTTTGTTCCGCCGTTTTCAGGCGTTTGACCCCGGCGGCAAGCACTGCTATCGCGGTGAAAAACAAAATCAGGAGCAATCATCATGTTAACTTCTTTACCGATCGAGCAACCCCAACCCAGCCAGGAATTCTATGGCTTGGACGTACTGAACCTTTTCGAGACCTACACTCGCGCTCAATTTGAAGCCGCGGGCGGCCCCCTGATACCGTTCGATCCTAGTCGCCCTGAGCAAGACTGGTGGGACGACACTTATGCGGCCATTACGCCGACCCAGAGTGTGAGTTATCACGCTGTGGTCTGGGGCGTCGGCGGCACAGCGGCCATCGGCAGCTTCACCCAGACAGCCGCGCAAATGGCGACACCCAATTTTAAAGGCCTGCCGCACTATTCGAAGTGGACTCCAACTCCTACGCGTGCCGTCTATAATCACGCCGCACCGAGCAGCACCAGCCCTGTGGATCCGAAGGACCTGAGCACGGCGGAGCAGGCGCAGGCGCTTCTGGCCGAGCTTGGGGGCGCCAGCATCGTGGATATCGGAGCAAATTCAGTCACGCTTCCCAATATCGGTCAAATCGTTTTTCCGGTGACCTACTCTCCCGACGATCCTCGCCGGTTATTCGCCGTGGTCCTTTCGAGCGGCAAGCTTTTCAATGTGGGACAGGCGCTCGCGGAGAGAAATTTTGCCGGCGTGGGAGCTCCTGGATCGTGGGTGCCCAATGCCACCCAGATCAGCGGATTGAGCTGGCAGGCGGCAGCGCTACCGGATGGGAGCGCGAGCACCGCGCCAGCGCTTCCGGTACCCTGCCGTCCATTGCTGGCGAATGAGAGGTTGATGACTTCTCTGGTCGGCGGCCTTGGGTTTCAGACGACGCAAGTTCAGCGGACGGATTTGATTCCGACGGCCACACCGGCTTCCGGCGGAGGCGGGACCGACCCCGTGCTGCTGGATATCCAGGTCAAGGTCACGGCTCTTTATAACCTGATCGTGCCCCGAGGCTGAAAGGAGCCACCCAGCATGTCGATCCGATGGGAGTTATCGATGAGCGGGAGCGTGGCGCTGACTCTTGCTCTTTCACTGCCAGCGATGGCGCAGACTGCGCCGCCCGCTGTTTTGCCTGCCGCAAGCGCTACGGCCTGCGCGGCGTCGTTTTATGCGGCGGGCGCGAGCCTTAACCCTCAGGCTACGCCCAACCTCGCCGGCTGGTATGCAATCGCTCTGCCGATTACGAAATGTGGCAAGGCGTTCCAGGCATACTCCATCACAATGAATAATCTGACTCCAAAGGGCAGCGGGACAAGCCTGACGTTCACCAGCACCACCTCGACCGGCTTAGCGATACCGCTAAAACAAGTGGGGCCGATTGACATTTATACTTTCGGCAGCGTTGGAGCGAGCGTAAGCGGGCCGTCTTCCCGTCTGGCAGGGACATGGGGCGGGTTCGCCGTGATGCCGATTGGCAGGACAACCTGGAGCCTGACTCCGTGGGCCCAGGCCATCGGCGGAAAGTGGATGGGAGGTCTGGGAATTGGCAGAAGCTATTGAGTGGAGACTTCGCAAATAAAAAAGGGAGGGCCGAAGCCCTCCCTTTCTCTAACATCGACTACTTGTTAGTTTTCCAGCTCATCAGCAAACGACTGGTTGGTACGCTGCAGCTGCTGGGTAGAACCAGAAACCACTGGCGTAGCAAGTCCGCCGTTAATGACTATGGTATTTGTTGATCTTGCCTTGTCGAGAACCAGACCAAGGTAAGTCTGCGGAGTCAGGCCAACGCCCGAGAGTGAAGCGATGCCATGGCAGTATTGGAATTCAGACTGCGCAATGACGTAGCCCGCGAACGGACCAGCGATCGGCTTCAGACCATTGCCTGCGGTCTGACCGCCGGCGACTGCCGCTGAGGGGCTGATCACAAACGCCATATACGAGCCGGCCGGAACCGACGCAGTGGACGTCTGCGAAGCAATGACGGTACTTGAACCGGTCGCACTACCGAAGGTCGACGGGTTGAAGTTAAAGTCACTCGTCCCGAAGAACCAGAAGGTCACGTGCCCGGCCTGCGGTTGGGCTGTAAAGCCGGCCGCGCAGGAGGTACCGCCGCAAGGATCCAGCGAAGTATTGGCTATGACAATGCTAGTGTTGATGGCCGAATTGCCAACCACCCACGGGAACAGCATGTCGCAAGCGCACTTGCCGTACGTAAACAGGCTGACGGGAGGCGTCGGCAGCGGGTTATCCACGAAGCGCGGAATCGGGTAGCTCGAGGTCAGCTTCTGAGCCGCACCCACACCTGGAGTGCTGGTGGAGTAGAACGGAGCAAAGCTGGCATTCGCCGAGCCAGTCACGCCCACTTGAGGCGT
>DATJEI010000112.1:0-3357 GCA_035496735.1 Bryobacteraceae bacterium
AACTCTCTGTAAGGAGATCACCACTTCGTTAAGCTGTCGCCCATCGAAGAACCCTCGGGCTAATTTCGACTGCAACTCGTCGAGTTGCTGCCTGGTTCGGGCGAGCCGGTACCGATCACCGCCAAAGCGGGATGCGTCCGAAGTGGCACGGTCCAGGTCTTCGCGAATGTTCTGGAAGAACATTGCGCGACGGTTGTCACCACCGCGACTCGGGCCGAAGCGCGCGCCATACTCGTCGTGGCGGGCCCGGAAATCGCGCATGCGGTTCAAGTCATCCGTCAGCATGGCGCGGTCGCGGGGGGCTAAGCGGTTGCCTTCGACGACCTCTTGCAGCGCGGCCGTGGTCTCGTCGAGCTGGCGTTCATCGTAAAACCCACGGGCTAACTTCTGCTGGAGCTCATTAAGCTCTATTCTGGTGCGTTCCAGCCGGGCGCGGTCGCCAGTGAAGGGAAAGGCTCCCGAAGTGGCATGATCCAAGTCTTCGCGGACCCGTTGGAACAACATGGCTCGGGCGTTGTTTCCCCGGAAGAAGGTATCTCGATCCCGATGATAAGCGTCCCCATCCGCGCGACGGTCGCCTTGATAGCCACCATCGCCTTGATAGCCCCCATCGCCCTGATAGCCACGATCGCCCTGATAGCCACGCTCACCCTGATAGCCACGATCTCCCTGATAACCACGGTCGTCGCGCGCGCCAGAAGGGCCGCGATCTTGACCGCCCGGAAAATTACCCCAAGCCACGCGGAAGGTATATTCTGAGGCCGCACCCTGCGAATCTTCGATGCGGACCACGGCAGGACCGCCATTTCGCGGCTCGGCAATCAGGTTCTGCTGGCCGCGGCCGTTCAACCCGGCGAATTGGAAGTTGCCTGGATTCGAAGGCATGGCGGCAGTACATTCAAAACGGCGCCATTGCGGAGGGGCGCCGCCGAGGTTACGCATGGTGGCATCCGACCCACGAATTTCGATCTCGGCTTGACCGTCGACCAGCACTGTTATGGTGCACTGGCCGGCGTTGGGATTCCCTCCCCCAACTATCGTTGCCCGTTGCGGAATAGATTGTGCGGGGGCGATTGCAGCCAGCACAATCGCCACAGTGAAAATACGGTTATACATGGTTATCACCCCGAATCAGAGCGTTGCACGTTGCAGCCCATTCGGGTGGGCGCGGTGCACATGTTGCAATTAAAGGCCTACCGAGTGCCCGGCGAAGCTTGAGGGCTAGTGTATTGGTGGTGCTTATGGGCCAAAGGGGCGATTCCTGCCGGTTGGATTTCCAGCCGGCGGTCAAACGACGGTCAACCTAGCGTCCTGCCGCCATCCACCTTAACGACCGACCCGGTGCTGCAGGTGAGAGTGGTAATGACGGCGGCCACTGCGGCGGCGACCTCCTGAGGCGTGGCCAGCCGCCTCAGCGGGGCGCGCGAGGCCTGCTCATGCCGCCACGCTTGGTCGAGCGACTTGACGAATTCAGTATCGACCAGTCCGGGCGAGACCGATACCACGCGAATGCGCGGGGCTAGAGCACGGGCGAGCGATTTGGTCATGTTGTCGAGCGCGGCTTTTGACGCGCAGTAGATCACGTTGCTCCCCATCGCGATTTCGGCCGCGATGGAGGAAACATTGACGACCACACCTCCGCCGGGTAGCGAGCTGTTGTCGAGGAGCGAACGGAAGGCACGCACGGCCGCGAAGGCTCCGCGGACGTTGGTAGCGAGGATGGCGTCGATCAGCTGGTCGTCGAGGGAATCGAGATCGGCATGCGGAACGAAGCGGGTGATACCGGCACAGTTCACGAGCACGTCGCAGCCGCCATAGTCGCGTGCAATCGTGGCGGCGAGAGCTGTGAGTGCGGCGGTGTCGGTGACCGGAGCGGGGCGAGCGGAATGCCCTGCCCCCGACAATGCCGCGACCAATTTATGCGCAGCGTCGGCTGAGTGATGGTAGCCCACCACGACGCGCATCCCCTCACTCGCCAGTCTGGCGCAGATGGCGGAGCCGAGACCTCCGGCGCCGCCTGTGACTACGGCGATTGGGGCTGCCATCGTCAAGCGACCTGGGCGGCGTAACGGCGCACTCGCAAATCCGCTTGCTCCTTATGCCCGGAGAAGTTTTCGAGAGCGCAGAGGCGCGAACAGTATTCGCCGATCAGTTTCGACGCCTCGTCAGTAAGCACGCGCTGATAGGTGCAGGTCTTTATGAATTTGCCGACCCACAAGCCGCCGGTGTAGCGCGCGGCTTTCATGGTGGGCAGCGTGTGATTGGTGCCGATCACCTTGTCTCCGTACGCGACGTTGGTGCGGTGGCCGAGGAATAGCGCTCCATAGTTGGTCATGTGGTGGAGGAAATAATCCGGGTCACGCGTGAGAACCTGCACATGCTCGGAGGCGATGCGGTCGGCTTCGGCCACCATTTCATCGATGGAGTCGCAAAGGATGATTTCGCCATTGTTTTGCCAGGCCTCGCGCGCGATGGCGGCGGTGGGAAGCCAGCCCAAAAGTTTTTCAATGGCGGCGGGGGTTTCGGCGGCGAGTTTGGCGGAGGTAGTCAGCAGGACGGCGGGGCTGCCGGGACCATGCTCGGCTTGTCCGATCAGATCGACGGCGGCCATTTCTGGGTCGCAGGAATCGTCGGCGATGATCAGGGTTTCGGTGGGACCGGCAAGGAGATCGATGCCGACACGGCCGAATAACTGGCGCTTCGCTTCGGCGACATAGGCGTTGCCAGGGCCGACGATCATATCGACAGGCTCAATGCTCTCGGTTCCCAACGCCATGGCGGCAATGGCCTGGACACCACCGAAGACATAGATTTCATCGGCTCCGCCCAAGTGCATGGCGGCAACGATGGCAGGATGAGGTGCGCCCTCAAAGGGCGGCGCGGTGGCGATGATGCGCTTGACCCCGGCGGCTTTTGCGGTGACGACGCTCATATGGGCGGAGGCCACCATGGGATAGCGTCCGCCGGGCACGTAGCAGCCGACGCTATTCACCGGGATGTTCTTGTGGCCCAGAACGACGCCCGGGAGGGTTTCGACTTCGACATCTTGCAGCGCGGATCGTTGGACCAGCGCGAAGTTGCGGATCTGCGTTTGCGCAAACTGGATGTCTTCGATCACCTGGGGCGGCAAGGCGCGAATGCAGCCAGCAATTTCCGCGTCAGTAAGGCGGAACGACGGCGGCGACCATTTGTCGAACTTCTCCGAATACTGGCGTACGGCCTTTTCGCCGTTGGCGGCAATGTCGGCGAGGATGGCCTCGACGGTGTTGCGGACTTGCAATGTGCTTTCCGCTTTCATGGCGGCGGACTGGCCGCTTTTCAAATACCGGATCATCTAGATATTCTCCTGTTGGCTAT
>DATJEI010000113.1:0-8449 GCA_035496735.1 Bryobacteraceae bacterium
GATTACGGCTCCTAATTCTCCCTGGTTGCAGCGGCGCAAGGAGACGGGAGTGGCGGCACACACTCGCGAGAGATAGATTGCCGCGTGTCCGGTGGGTGTCATGCCGCCGAATTGACCAAATGGCTCTTCGAGCAAGAGCGCCAGGTCCGCACGCGCGACCGAGGTCCCCAGCCATAAACCAATGAGTAAAATTCCTGAGCGCCTTCGATTCATGATTATGCCTCCGCCCAAACGGAATGGGCTAGGCTCATACAGCTTAAAATGTTTAGAAGGGGGCGAAATGGAAAAGGTTTCACGCGAAAAGTGTTTTTAGCGGACGCCCCGACGGCGTAGCCCTGGTCGCCGAAGGCACCTATCTATTTTAGCTTAAGACATTTCATTCGGTTATCATGTGAACCCCGTCGACGCAGACGCAAGGACCCTGTTTAGACCGCACGACGCGATACTCGGGCGGTTGCCTTCGCCACCACGCCAATCTACGTGCTGGAAGATAACCTGCGCGTGCCTTTCGGCGTACCTCCGGCGGCGGATGTTTGACGCGGATTCTGCTAACTTGAGAGAGCATGGCAAACGAGATCAAAATTGCGATTCGCCAGACTTCGGCCGCCACTTCGGAAGCGGCCATTCGGCAGCATAAAACTCTGATCGACAGGCCGGCCGCGAAGGGCGGAGACGATCAAGGCCCCATGGGCGGCGAACTGTTCCTGGCCGCGATCGGCGGCTGCTTCATGAGCAACCTGCTGGCGGCGATCAAGGGCCGCGAAGCCGCGATTTCCGACGCACACACCGATGTGATCGGCGTGCTCGACGGATCCCCCGCGCGCTTCACTGCGGTTGAGCTCAATGTGACCGCGAAGTATTCGGATCGCGAACAGTTCGAGAAGCTGATCGATATCGCCGACCGCGGATGCATTATGATGAACACGCTGCGCGGGAAGCTCGATATCCAAGTGCGTATCGCCGCGCTGGTTTAAACGTTACGCGCCGTATAGCAGGCCCAAAGGGCGGCCCTCGGAGGCCACTCCTTGAGCCGTTATCATTGCCTTGCTGCCGCTATTTCTTGCGCTCTACCACCCACTCGCAATGCGAGTCGCCATGGAGCATATTCTTGGTGAGTCTAAAAGTAAAATTCGGGTTCAAACTTTCGGTAGCTCCGTCACCCCAGGCTTGATGCCCCGCGCCGCAGGTATCCATGTCGAGGCCTTGCTCCTTCCACCTCTTGTGCCAAGGGCATTGAGTCGTTTTCCCCACGCATCGGTCTTTGGTGGATTCGACAATTTCGAACTGAAACTCCGGTCCCATTGACGTTTTGGCAAGGAGATGGATAATCCCTTCGACATCGCCGGCGCTTTCAGCCGGTAATCCGAGCGTATCCGCAAATTCTTTTGCGCCCTTTCCGGCCTGACGCCAGAGCGGCCCATTGAACTCTTCAAATTTGCTCTGCCCCACGGCTTGCCTTAGAGCGTTAGAAATTGCGATGTAAGCGCCGGTCAATCCTTTGGTCGCAATCTCCCACCTGGTTTTCTCAGGAATCATTTCTATCGCGTTAGCCATCGACATCCTCTTTCATGGACCTTGTCCCCGTTCTTTTAACAAGTGAGAGTATATCAGCCTGTCCAGAAGTTGACTTGGCAGATTCCTGGAAGCGCTTCCGGCGTATCCGGAAATCATCCATCTAAGCCAAATACTTGCTGACCGCCTGCTCGTTCCACGCGACACCGCTGCCGGGTGATTCCGAGGGCAGCGCCAAGCCGCCCTCTACCCGCAAAGGCTCGGCCACGATCGGGTTCCACCAATTCGCGTATTCGAGCCAGTGCGCCAGCGGCGATGCGCTCAGAAGTTGGGCACTGACCTCCGGCCACAGATGCGATGAAAGGGGGACGCCTTGGGCCTCCGCCATCGCGGCGCCGCGGCGCCAGCCGGTGACACCATACATTTTCATTACTTCGGGCATGACGTAGTCCGACGCGCGGGCGTCCAAGGCGTGCCGCATGTCGAGAGGTCCCCACCAGTTTTCGCCGCACTGAATCGGGGTCTGGATTTCGCGGGCGATTTGCGCGTGACCTTGATAGTCGTGCGCGAGTGTGGGCTCTTCCACCCAAGCCAGTTCAAATTCTTCAAGCGCGTGCAGGCGCTGAATCGCCATGGACGGCGTCAGGCACTGGTTGTAATCGACCATGATCGCGACGTCGCTTCCCACGGCGCTGCGCATCGCGCGCACCACCTCAATATCCTCCGCCACCGTGGGATAACCGATCTTCGCCTTCACACCGCCGAAGCCGCGCTTGGCCCAATCTTCTGCCGTCCGCGCCGAGCCGCCGGGTCCGTCGTGCCCGACCGCGCCATAAGCCGCGATGGGCTTGGCGGCGGCGCCGAACAGGCGCGCGAGCGGGACCCCGTGGACGCGGGCCAGCGCGTCCCACAGCGCCATATCGATGCCGCCCAGCGCCATGCCGACCAAACCCTGCGTGCCCAGCAGGCGAAAGCGCGCGGCGAGTTTATCCGCTATCCCGGCGGGCGCGAGTGGCTCGCCTGTCACCAGCGGCTCCATGTTGGCGATCAATTCGGCGGTGGGCCGCAGCGCGGCGGGCGTGTAGGTGAATACAATGGCGTGCCCGGCGACGCCTTCATCGGTGATTGCATCAAGCAGCACCAAAGGCGATTCGGTGATTACGCCGCTGGCGGTTCGATGCGGCTCGGGCAGCGGAACACGCACTGTTCGTACCCGCAGTTCGCGTACGAATGGCATTTTTTTCGCGTCTGTTGAGTGGTCTATAGCCTGTGTTGGGTTCATGTTTGTCAGCCAACTTTCATCCGCGGCCATGCCGCGTCCTGAGTATTATCACACCTGAGTGAATTACTTTCAGCGGGTTGACGTATTTCGAATTTCCTGCTGCTTCCTTTCCGGGAAAAAACGTGCGACGCTGGAGCAGATCGATTTTCAGCCCGCGCTGAAAGGAGGGTGCCATGACTCCGGTATTTGTTCTCCCCGAAACAGTGGTTCGCGAAGACGGCCACAGCCCCGAAATCGCGCTTGAGGCATCCACTGGACGAGTGTTGATGCTCACCCTTGGAATCACCCGCGTTTTAGAACGCGAAACTCTGGAGGTCGTGATTCAGGGCTCCCGTGATGGCTCGGCCTGGCAGCGTCTGGCCGCGTTTCCCAAGAAATCGTACTGCGGAACATACTCCTTGCTGATGGACTTAGCCGGCCACCCCGAGGTGCGCTATCTGCGAGTCCACTGGAGCGTGAACCGCTGGGACAACGCCATGCAAAAGCCGGTGTTCGCATTTTTTGTTTCCGGCGAGCAACTGCGGGCTCGCGTGGCAGGCGCGGCTTAGCTTTCACAAACGGTTGATCAGACTCGCGGCGTAACCGGCTCCGAAACCGTTGTCGATATTCACCACCGTGACGTTGCTGGCGCAGCTATTCAGCATACCGAGCAGCGCCGCCAGCCCCTGAAAGCTGGCTCCGTAGCCGACACTGGTGGGCACCGCAATCACTGGGGCCATCACCAGCCCTCCCACCACGCTAGGCAGCGCGCCTTCCATGCCGGCGCATACGATCACCACTCGGGCGGCGGCCAAGCGTTCGCGGTGATGCATCAGGCGATGGATCCCGGCTACGCCAATGTCGTGGACCGCATCGACTTCATTGCCCATCACTTCGGCGGTGACTTGCGCTTCTTCCGCCACCGGCAGATCGCTGGTTCCGGCGCAGACTACGGCAATCTTGCCCTTGCCGTGAAGCGTGCGATCGCGCCATACGCGCAGTGACCCGGAGGCCGCGAAGTATTCGGCTTCGGGGTACTCCTGCTGCAGGCGGCCAGCGACTTCCGCCGGTATGCGAGTCACCAGGACATTGCGTGCTTTCGCCAGGAGGGCCGCCGCGATCGACGAAATCTGATCGGGAGTCTTGCCGGGACCGAAGATTACCTCGGGCATGCCATGCCGCAGCGCGCGATGGTGATCGACTTTCGCGAAGCCTAGATCTTCGAAAGGCAGGTGACGCAGGCGGTCGAGCGCGGCGTCGATTTCCACGGCTCCGGCACGCACTTCCTCGAGTAGCGCGCGCAATTGGTCTTGATCCATAGGAAGTTTCAGGATAGCAGCGGTGGAGAAGTCCTCCCGCGCGGGCGGCGCAGCCGTGCGCTCACGATTCGGCGGCGTCATTTCGGAACATGGCGGGCGGCTCTGGCCGGCGCACTGTTGGGCGCGCTGACAGGGCGCGCTGCCGGACTGCGCGCTGCTGGGCTGGACTCCCGCCGTGCCTGTCGTTAACATTATGCTGTTACCGTGATGGTGATACCGTTGTTCCGTTGGAGGTTCAGAGAAATGAAGATAGTTATGCTTGCTGCCGCTGCGTCTATGGCGGCCATTCCTGCGCTGGCGCATCACTCCTTCGCTGCGGAGTTCGATGGCAAGAAATCCATTAAACTCGAAGGCACCATCACCAAGGTGGAGTGGACCAATCCTCACATCTGGATGTATCTCGACGTGAAGGACGATTCCGGCAAGGTGGTGAAGTGGCAGTGCGAAGGCGGCGCGCCCAATACCCTCACCAGGGCCGGCTGGAGCAAGGACTCGCTCAAGCCCGGCGACCAAGTTTCGCTCGATGGCTGGCTCGCCAAGGATGGCTCGAAGACGTGCAACACGCGTTCCGTGAAGATGCCCGATGGCAAGAGCGTCTTTGCGGGCTCTTCCAATAACGACTACAAATAGAGACGTCTCTGAGGATTCTTGCATGAGCCCACGTTGCTGCTCTTCGATCTTGGCTTCCTCGTCGTCGGCCGCCCTGCTGGCGTTGGCGCTGCTCGCCTTTCCCGCTTTCGCGCAGAGCGACGGCTTTAAGCCCCCGGTAGGGCCGGTCCCGCGGATGGCCGACGGCAAACCCGACCTGAGCGGCGTGTGGGACCATCCCTTTGTCGGCGACATGACCAAGAGCGGTCCCAACCAAATCGGCGCGGAGGAGCTTCCGTTTACGGCCTGGGGCCTCGCCGAGTGGAAAAACTACAACGCCGAAGACGGCGATGCTACGGGTGCCTGCCTGCCTCACGGCATCGTCCGTTCGATCAACGCACCGTTTCCCATACAGCTGGTCCAGAACAACAAGTACATCTCCTTCGATTTTGAAACCGACAACTGGTTTCAGGTGGTTCCCCTTGACGGACGTCCGCACCGCAAACAGATTCCTACTTGGGCGGGCGACTCCGTGGGGCACTGGGAAGGCGACACGCTGGTCATCGATACCGTGAATTTCAACGGCCGGACCAAGGTCGATTCCATCGGCCATCCCCAAAGCGACCAGTTGCATGTCACGCAGCGCTGGACGCGCCAGGATCTGGGTCACATGGTCGTCGAGATCACGATTGACGATCCCAAAGCTTATACCAGGCCGTGGAAAAATACCCGCACGTTCACACTGCGGCCGGATTGGGAAATCATGGAGTTCTCCTGCGAGGAGAATAACAAGAGCCTGTGGGAAGGCCGCATCAAGCCGCCTAAAAACTGAGCGCGCCGCTGCCTGATCTTATTGCCGGGTTTTTGCGCCCGCTGCAGCTTTCTCCTGAGCCCGCGCGCCCCTCAGCACATCCGGCAAACCGTAGTTGCCCTCATGGCACGCGTATTCAAAAATCGGGCCGGGCGCGGCTGACATCGTATACTCGCCCTTCCACGGCCTGACATAGGCGGTGGGATCGTCTACATCGAATTGATAGAGGATCGTGTCGGCGTCCAGCCGTCGAAAGCGCTCGACGACGTGCATGTTCTCGTCGGCGAAAGGTCCAGTGGTGACTTGATAGGGCAGCTGAAAATAAAAGCTGCTCTTATCCGTGAGGTTCGTCGTGTCGACCACCAGTGTTTCTCCTTCCCAATGGCCAACGGAGTCGCCGTACCACAGGCGCACGCTGGAAGGGAGATGCTTGCGGCCGTCTAGCGGAATAATGCGCGTATCATGCACCATCTCGACGTAGATCGCCACGTAATCCTTGGTCTGTACAATGCGGTAGTTGCTGTTGTAGTTGTAAGGAAGCATCGGGGGCGCACCGGTCGAAAACATGAGGCACTGATCGCCCAGCCCCAGGTCTTCCGGTCCATCGGGATGAAGAATCCGGTCGACCTTCTGCTGCCGGGCGGCTGCCGCTGCGGGGGTCAGCGCCGGTATTTTCCCATCCGGCGGATCGATCACGATGGAAGTTCGCAGCGTCTTGACCGGCTTGGTCCCCATCTCCCAAAAGGCGTCGTTGTAGGTCCCGACGACGCCAGGATCACCCGGCTTGTCGTCTTTTTTGTTTCGCGCCTGCATGGTCTTTTCCCAGTCGAGCGACTCTTGCGGGGTGAAGAATTCCTTCCCTTTGAGCTCATCCGGACGTTCCACAGGTGTACCGGTGGCGCTGTTCCAGATTCCCTGCAAATCCGGCTGGCCGTCCGGAGTGCGCGGTGGAGTCCATGCCTTCTTCGCCGCGGCAGGCGAGGTCTTGGCCGCGGTTTGCGCGGACTCTGTGCCGGCGGCGGCCAGCATTAGGCCGGCGAGCGAAATCAAAATGCGAAAACTCATAGCACTCCTTAGCGACGCGCTACTTCGACCTTGCGGGCGTTTTGCGGTACTGGCCGTACAAAAGTTCTTCGACGAACTGCGCGCAGCGGAATTCCATTAACCTGGCGTCTTTCTCTACGTGGCGGTATAGCGGCATGCTGATCTTCCACGGGCGCGAAAAAACCTTGGGATCCTCGATGGTCGCTTCATATTGGATCACGTCGCGGCTGACGGGCGTGTAGCGCTCGACCACGTGCAGCGCATCGCTGTGGAAATTCCCAGCCCGGTCGAACCAGGTTTGATCGATAAGCGCAGTCACGTCCACCACTAGTGTGTCGCCTTCCCAATGTCCCACCGATTGTCCCATCCAGGAATCAACCGGAGCCGGCGGCATCTTCTGCATGAAAATCGTCCGCGCGCTAGCCGCGAATTCATAGGAGATCTGGATCACTTTCTGACTTTGCAGAATTTGAAAGGGAAACGGCAGATACGTGGCTCGCGGCACTCCCGGCATGTAGCACTTTATCTCCGGGTCGTCGGTGAAACGCTTTTCGTAGTTGGCTTTTTTCTGCGCGAGCGCCGCCGGCAGGTAAGGAATCTCGCCGCCTTCAACTACCCCGATCCCGGCGGGTTCAGCGCCCTGCGCGCCTAGCGCAACCACGTGTCCGCCCTGCGCCGCGTGCGCCTGAAGATCCCAGTTGGCCGTATTGAGGGCCTGCCAGATTCCGCTAAGATCCGGCCTGCCGTCTTTCGTCCGCGGGCCGCGGTATGCAGACGACTGCGCCCCGGCTGGAACCGGGCAAAGGGCGAGCGCCATCGTAGTGACAGCTAACCCCACCATGGTGTCGCGGAATCGCCTCATTCGATCAACCTTCAATTTTCGCAAAAATTTCAGGCTGATCGGACTCCTGCCTATGCAGCACGGCCCACGTGGCCCAGTGACGCCCCGAAATCCTTGGCGATTTCTGACCATTGCCGGTCAGATGACTTGGGATGGTCGCAAACAGACACGCCGCCAGAGGTTCGTCAGGCTCCGGAGCGAGTCTCCACGGTTTGCGTGACGGACCGTGTCGGGGCTTCAGGCGCTGTGTGCGTACCCTGCACCTGAGGCATTGTCTCTTCGGAAGGAATTCCCGGGACCCGATGCCGCCACCTCTCAGCTTGCATGCCGAGCAGGAACATCAGCATCACTGCCACAAGTATCAGAACTACCGACAGAATCGACAACAGCGAGACATACAACAAAAATGCGACAGTGCTCCCCAGCCACAGCAGCAAACAGAACGCCAAAATCGAGGAGTGCATGCAACCGGATCGCTTAGAAGCCGCGCACCAGCCAAACCACTAACACAATCAGAACAATAGTTCCAACCACTCCGTAACCGAGCATTTTGGTTTCTCCTCACAAACTAAAGGATAGCGTCTACGCTTCCTTACGCCGGAGAGGGAGTGCAGATTCAGTGCCATTCTGTTCAGATTGACGGCGGTCACCACACCCGCCACAAAATCTAAGTTGGCCCCCGAAATGCACATCCGGCAAGGAGGAATAACACACATGAGTTCAAATGAATTCGCATATTTTGGAATAGGCGCCGCCTTGGGTGTCGCAGCCGCCATATTGCTCGCTCCGAAATCTGGACCGGAGACGCGGAAGCTACTGCGTTCAAAGGCCGGGGAGAGCACCGATTACCTGGCATCTCGTGCAGCGGACGCCCGCGACACCGCAGCGGAAGCCATCAACCGTGGAAAGAAAGCGATTAAGCAGAATGCGGAAAACTTGAGTGCTGCCGTGGACGCCGGCGTTCAAACTTACCGGGAAGCTGTGCAAACTACTCCCTAGGATTGCTCAAGTCTTTCTTTCAATAGCCCCCTTGTACGGGCCGGACCCTCCCGGCCCGCAAAAAAAGCAAGTGC
>DATJEI010000114.1:0-10836 GCA_035496735.1 Bryobacteraceae bacterium
CAGCGTGTCTTCCAGAACCGGAAGCTCGATCCAGTGTCGATCCGCAGGCAAGCGCCCTTTGCGAACTTCCAGCGTCATGTTGAACGCCGACCATTCGGTTCTGCCCAGCACCGGTGACCTCAAACTCACCAGGGTGATGAAGAACGTGTAAATGCCGAAGGCGATCAGCAGCGCTGCGATGGGTCGCCGTCCTTGCCAGGATGGCAACCTTGAAGAGCGATCTTTAAAGAGGTCCATCGGCGCTCGCAGCAGTGTATCAAGCACCAGACTCGAGAGCAATCAAATCCGCATCATGGACGGCGGCAGGCCTAGGCAGAGGGAAGGAACTCAGCGTCCGGCAACCGGTCGCTATCGCGCGCAAACCACACATAGAGCGATGGCAAGAGGAAAATGCTCATCAACAACACCGCCATCAGACCGCCCACGATCACAATCGCGAACGGACGCTGCGAGTCCGAACCGATCCCGTGCGAAGTCGCTGCGGGCACCAGGCCCAGCGATGCGACCAGCATGGTCATTAGAATCGGACGAAAGCGCTGAATCGCGCCATCGCGCGCCGCCTGCCGCGACGGATATCCTCGCGCGCGCAACTGATTCATATACTCCACCAGGATGACGCCGGTTTGTACGGAGACGCCGAATAGCGCCAGGAACCCCACGCCTGAAGATACGCTGAAGTTGGTTCGCGTGAGATACAGGGCCAGGATTCCGCCCACCGGCGCCATGGCCACGTTCAACAGCACCAGCGAAGCCCACTTCATGCTGGAAAACATCGAGTAAAGAATGAAGAAAATCAACAGCAGCGTGAGCGGGATAATCACCGCCAGCCGCCGCGCCGAACGCTTCTGCGATTCGTACTCGCCGGCCCACTCCAGCCGGTAACCGGGCGGCAGCTTGACCTTCGCTTCCACCGTCTTGATGGCTTCTTCCACCGTACTGCCCAGGTCGCGCCCGCGAACGCCGTACTTGATGGCGACGTAGCGCGAGTTCCCTTCCCGATACACTTCGGAAGCCCCGTCTTTCATGCTGATGGTGCATAGCTGGCCCAGCGACACACGTTCGCCGGATGCCGCCAGCAGCCGTATGTTCTGAATCTGCTCGATGGTGCTGCGGTATTGCGGCTGATAGCGCACCACCAGGTCGTAGCGTTCCTCACCTTTGAGCACTTGCGAGACGGCCTTGCCGCCCACCGCGGTTTCGATTGCGTCCTGAATGTCCGAGACGTTGATGCCGAAGCGATCGGCCTTGGCGCGATCGATCACCAGGTTCAGGTTCGGCTGGCCGATCACGCGGAACAAGCCTAATCCTTCAACGCCGCGAATCTTGCTCATGGCGGCAACAATCTCGTCGCCTTTTTGTTCCAGCAGCGCCAGATCGGTCCCATAGATCTTCACCGCTAGCTCGCCTTTCACGCCGCTGACGGCTTCTTCCATGTTGTCGGAGATCGGCTGCGAAAAATTCCAAGTGACCCCGGGAAATTGCCCGGCTTCCTTGAACAGCGCTTCAACCAGCTTGTCTTTGTCCTGATGAAACAGCGGTCTCCACTGGTCTTTCGGCTTTAGGTCGAGAAAATATTCCGTATTGAAGAAGCCGGTGGTGTCAGTGCCGTCGTCGGGGCGTCCCACCTGGCTCACCACCTGCGTTACCTCCGGAAACTTAGCGAACATGACGCGCGCATCGTTCATGATCCGGGTCCCCTCGGTAGGACCCGTGCTGGGTGCAAGCGACCCGCGAGCCCAGATCGCACCCTCATCCAGGTGCGGCAGAAACTCCGAGCCGATGTCGCGCGCCAGCAACAGCACGCCTCCGAGACTGGCCAGGGCCATGGCTGCCGTGAGCCAGTGCCAGCGAATCGCCAGATCCAGCCCCCACGCGTAAACGCGCGTCAGGAATTCCATCAGCGGATTGTGCCATTCTTTGGTTCCCTTGGGATATACCAGACTCGCCAGAACCGGCGTAAGGAACATCGAAAACAACAGCGCTCCTAAAAGCGCGAAAGCCACCGTCCAGGCCATCGGCCGGAACAGCCGGCCTTCCACGCGCTGCAGCGTAAAGATGGGGAGATAGGCGGTAATGATAATGGCGATCGAAAAGAACACCGGGCGTTGAACTTCGCGCGCGGCCCGGCGAATCCTGTGGGCGACACTCTCCCTCTCTTCCCCCGGATTGGCCGGGTGGCTCAGCAGCCGCACGATGTTCTCCACCATCACTACCGCGCCTTCGACGATCATGCCGAAATCCAGCGCGCCCAGCGACAACAGGTTCGCCGGAATGTGGCGCAGATCCAGACAAATGGCGGCGAACAACAGCGAAAACGGAATGGTGAGCGTCACGATCAACGCGCCCCGCAGATTCCCCAGAAACACAAACAGGATGACCGACACCAGGATGACGCCCTCGGTCAGGTTATGCAGCACCGTATGAGTGGTCAGATGCATCAGGTCGCTGCGGTCCAGATGGGGAACGATCTTGACTCCCGGCGGCAGGAAGCTTTTGTTGAGAAATTTCACTTTCTCATGCAGGGCGTCCAGCACGCGATCGGCGTCAGCTCCCTTGCGCAGTAGAACGATTCCCGAAACCACGTCGGGATTGTCGATCACTTTGCCTGGTTCGGGATGAATCGCCTTGCCCACTTGCCCCAAGCGGATCTTGGGCCCCTGCTCCGCTCTTCCGACATCCCGCACCCGCACTGGAATTCCGCCCTGGGTCTTGAGCACAATGTCGCCCATATCGCTCGAGTTTTCCACCAGTCCCACTGCCCGAACGTTAATAGCCTGTTCGCCGCGCTCGATAAAGCTGCCGCCCGCGTTGGTGTTGTTGTTGGCCAGGGCCTGCTCCACCTGGCCGATGCTTAACCCGTAGGCAATGAGTTTGTTGGGATCGACATTCACCTGATATTCGCGAGTGGTGCCGCCGAATACCGCAACATCGATCACGTCCGGCACCGACTTCAACTGTTTGGTCAGCACCCAATCCTGCAGCGACTTCAGATTCATGACGTCGTAGGAGGGGTTCGTGCTCTCGAGCGTGAAGAAATAGATTTGCCCGACGGGGCTATAGTCGGGGCCGATCGTGGGCTGAAGACCCGCCGGCAGGTTCAATTGCGAGAGCCTTTCCAGGACTTTTTGCCGGTTCAGATCGTTGCTCGATCCATCGTCGAACACCATCATCACGCTGGACAGCCCGAATAGTGAAACCGAGCGCAGCGCCGTCAACTGCGGCAGCCCGTTCATCTGCGCCTCGATGGGAATGGAGACCTGCTGCTCCACTTCTTCCGCAGCGCGGCCGGGCCATTGCGTGATCACCTGGACGTAGTTGTTGGCAACGTCGGGATAGGCCTCCACCGGCAGATCCCGAAACGAGAAGGCGCCCCAAATCAACAGCACGATTCCGACACAAAGAACCAGGAAGCGATTGCGCAGCGCAAAATCGGCAGACGCCTGAATCACTGACTACTCCTTCTTGGCTTCGCGATCGAACAAGAGCGCGTCGCGCGCCACCTGCTCCCCGGCACTCAGGCCGCTAAACACTTGCTCGGTGCCGTCACTGTTGACTGCGCCGGCATGCACTTCCCTGCGGTGGAACTGGTTTCCCTCGCCTTTGACGAACACCCAATCGCGATCCTGTAATCGCAATACCGCGCTGGCCGGCACTACCGTTCGCATCTGCGAGCCCTGTGACTGGAAGTGCACCGTCGCAAACATGTTGGGCCGCAGCAAGCCATGTTCGTTGGATAACTCAATCCGCACCTTGGCGCTGCGCGTCGAGGGATCCAGCAGCTTTCCGATGTTGGTGATACGCCCGCTAAACTTGCGGTTCGGATAGGCATTCAATTCGATTTGCGCCCGATCCCCAACGTGCACTTGCGCCAGATCGTTTTCGTAGACGTCGCAAATGACCCAGACCTGAGACAGGTCGGCAATGGTGAACAGGTTGGGCGAGTTATCCAGAGACTTGACACCCGCCGCCGCTGTCACATTTTGTTCGACAATGGTTCCCGATAGAGGCGCTCGCACCTCAATCACAGCCGAGGGGCGCTGCGGATCGCCGCCCAGTATCCGGATGCGATCCAGGGCGGTTTGCGTGTCCACTTTGGCCTTTTCGTAGCTTTCCAGGGCGACTTCCAGGTCCTTCCGGGCCAGCGCGCCGTGAGAAGACAGGAGCTGGGCGCGCTCCGCCTGGGTTTTGGCAAGCGCTTCATCGGCCTGAAATTTTTTGTAATCGGAAAACGCCTGCGCCATGTCGGCACTGTTGATGGTCAACAGCAGCTGCCCTTTCTGGACGTCGTCTCCCAGGCGCGCGTTAATATCGATTACGCGGCCGGCCGATAGCGCGTTCACCGGCACCGTCCGGCTGACATCCGGCGCCACCGAGCCATTGGCGATCAGCTCGCTCACTTCGGCGCGGGCAGTGGCCGTCACCAATGGAAACCGTTCGGGCTTGTCGACGGCAATCAGATTAGGATCGGGAACCTGCTCCACTGTCACGGCGGGCGCGATGTTTGAAACTGCATCGACCTTCTGGCTGCTGCAGCCGGACACAATGAAAAGGCAGGCCAGCCCCAGTACCACGGCGAAATCCATAAAACGATTCGGCCTCACGGAATCACCTCCTTGCCAACGGCCAGATTCATCTGGCCCGCGGCAGTCATGTAAGAGCCCACCAGGTTCAGATAGCTCAGTTGAATATTGCGGTAATCGTTCTGTGCGCTCAGGAAATCCAGCAGCGACGCCCCGCCGTTTTGATATGCAAAGGAAACCGTGTCGCGTACCGTAGCAGCTTGCTGCAAATATTTTTCTTTGTAAGGGCGCAACAGCGCGATGTTCCCGGCGATAGTTGCGTAGGCGGAATCCACGTCGCTGAAGATCTGCGCCCGGCCGGCCGTCACCAGGGCCTGATTCCGGCTGATGTCCAGTTCGGTGCGCAGTTTTTCGCCTTGATTGCGATCGAATAATCGCAACGGAATCGTGACACTGACCCCGAAGTACGCCGGGATCGGCGGGTTGCGTCCGAAATCGACGCTGAACGTGGGATCGGCGGACCCGTTGGCGACGGCGAGTTGGTGATCGGTCTGCGATTTGACTACCGCCTGCACGGCGGCTTTCAGATCGGGCCGCGCGTCCAGCGCCGCGGCGTGAAACTCTTCCAGCGGCATCATCTGTTCGCTGAAATCGAACTTGCCGGTCACGTCGAATTGTTCGATTGGCGTTCGCTCGTCCAGCAGGCTCAGGAGCTGAATCTTGGCAGTGCGCAGGCTCACTTCCGCATTCTGAAGATCCGACTCATACTGGACTCGCTGCAGTTCCAGGCGGCCGAGATCCACTTCGGAGATGTCGCCGGCCTGCTGCCGGGTGCGATTTACTTCGAGTACACGGTCGTAATACGTGAGATTATCCTGCGCCAGCCGCAGAATTTCCTTGGCGTGCAGTATACCGACAAAGGCGCCCCGCAGGTTAAACAGAAGCGTACGATCCTGATCCGCTAACGCTGAGGAGGCGATGGCCGTCGCGCCGCGCGCGCTGTCTCGCCGCAGTTCGCGCTTATGCTCGCGCTCATGCAGGTAGCTTGCGGATAGAAACGGCAGCGTGTTTCCCAAAGGGCGGTACGGATCGGGGGTGAACGGATCGATCTGATCCAGCGCGGCAGTGGCTTGCGGATTAGGCCGCAGATACGCCGTGACCTCCTGGGCCTTGGACTGCTCGACCGCCACCCGGCTGGCAGCCAGGTTGGGGTTATTGGCTCGGAAACGTTCGCGGACCTGTTCCCATGTCAATACGGTCTGGGCGTGCGCCGCCGAGACGATCAACAGAAGACCGGCAAGCGCCCGCCCCAAAAGGCGTGGCATTCTTCCCTCCTAAAATCACTATTTGGATGTTTGGAAAAACTAGAGCGAAGCGGTGAGGGAAGCCGGAGGCGCACGGCCGGCGCAGGAAGGGAGGAAGCGGTCCAGGCTGTCCGGATGGAGGGTCAAGGCCAGCGAGAACAGGCACAGAGCGATTGCCAGCGCCAGTATGGCGCTGACCTGGGCCGACTCCAGTACCTCCAGGAGCCCGACCAGAATCGCCAGCATTTCAGTGCTGGAGTGCTGAGCGCTCCAGGAAGAATGTCCGGATGTGTCTGCCGAGGCCTGCGCGTTGAGCAGCGCCAGCCGCACGGAATCGTCACTAGCGGAGACGCAGGGAAAGAGCGAAACCAAGGCCAGGGCCAGAGCTAAACCGCGCCCCATCACCAGGCGGCCGCTGGATGCCGCGCGGCGTCTATTGGACACCAGGAACCACGTGAAGGCGGCGACGCACAACGCCACCCAGGCGAGATTCAGCAGAGAATTCGCATACACCATCTAGTTTGAGTATACTCGCGCGGGCAGCGCAATCTCCACAGGTTGCAATGCCTGACTCGTAAGACGTTCGGAATGGCGGGCTATTACTGGCCGAAGTATCCTGCGGCGAGTTCAGGCTTCTGTTCCAACGCCTGCCGCCAGAATTCGCGGGCTTCATCCGGCTTGCCCTGCGCCTTCAGGGCGTGTCCCAGGTTGAGAAGCGCTTCGGGGAAGTTGGGACGGTCCGAAAGAGCTTCCTGATAGAGGCGGACTGCATCTTCCACCTGGCCGGATTTCTGCAGCAGCAAGCCGGTGTTATAGAACAACTCCGGAGTGCGCTCGCCGGCTTCGATGAGCTTCGCCTGCAAGTCGAGAGCTTTATCCAGATCCTCCCGTTCCACTGCCAGAGCGGCCAAGCCGCGCAGCGCGTCGATAGACTTTGGATCGGATGCAAGCACCGCTTCAAACGCCTTGGCGGCGCCGTCGCGGTCTCCCAGATTCCAGTTGCACAGTCCGAGATTGAGCTGGGCCTCGGGCCACGCGGCGCGCTTCTTCACACAGGCATGGAAGGCTTCCGCGCCGCCGCGGTAGTCGTTGCGCGCCAGGCGCAGATAGCCCAGCCGGAACCACGCGTCCTCCCAATCCGGATTGCGCGAGAGCAGCTTCACATACATCCTTTCGGCCTCTTCTTTTTGGCCTTGCTGCTCAATGACACTCGCCAGATTATAGATCACATCGCCCTGATCGGGCGCGATCTTCAGAGCCCGTTCATACGCTTCGCGTGCGCCTGTCAGATCGCCCGACTCCTGCTTCACGATTCCCAGATTCACTTGGGCCTGCTTGGCATCCGGACGAATGCGCACCGCTTCGCTATAGGCCTTGGCGGCCTCCGGCAAATGATTGCGCTTCTGCTCGGCCACGCCCAGATTGAACCAGCGTTCAAAGTGATCCGGAGTAAACTCCACCAGCTTGGCGCATAGTTGCGCGGCGGCTTCGAAATCGCCCGAATGGAACGCGCAGGTGGCCAAGCCTTCCAGCGCCGCCTGCGAATGCGGGCGCAGCGCCAGCAGCAGCTCGGAGTATTTCTGGATGGATTCGTGGTCCTTGCGGGCCATGCCGATGGTGACCAGGTTCACCAGACATTCCTCGGATTGCGGGTTCTTTCCCAGCAGTTGCAGATAGAGTGTCGTGGCCTCATCGAACTTCCACAGTAATTGGAGCGAGACCGCTTTGCCGAAAAGCGCCGTCTCGTGGGCCGGCGTGCGCGCCAGAACGCGATCGAAGCAGACGATGGCCGGTTCCGGCTTTTCCTGGTGCAGCAGGCAGATTCCCAGGCCGAGTTGCGCTTCATTGCGATTCGGATCAGCTTCCAGCGTTTTCTGGAACGCTTCGGTCGCCTCGTTCCAGCGGCCCAGCTTCTCGTAGCAGATGCCCAGGTTGAAGTTCGCGGTGGTGTGCCGCGGCGCCAGCGTCAGCAGCTTTTCATAGCTCTTGATGGCGTCCTCATACTGCTCCACCTCGTACTGGAGATGCCCCTTGGCGGCATAAATCTCCGCGCTCTCTTCGCCGCTCTCAAGCGCTGCGTTCAGTTCCTTCAGCGCATCTTGGTGTTTGCCTTCGAGGTGCAACGACACCGCCCGCGCCAGCGCGGGAGACACTGTCTTGCCGCCATCGTTGGGCTGCGCTGCCGCTTTCGGCTCGGTCTTGCGTACTGCACTCATAATTACCAGCTCCCGTTAGTTGTTGGAATGTTGTAGGGCGCCAGGTACGCGCAAAGGCGTCCCAGCATATCGTATTGATGCGTGACCTGCAGCCAGCGCAGGCGACTCTCTTCGCCACGCGCTGCAAAGAACCCAATGCCGCCCCGCTTCAGCCGCGGCTCGGTCCAATTGTCGACCACGGTGCCTTGCATCGACAGTAGGAAAGTGTCGTCATGTACATTCATGGTCACTCGATAAAGCATGTCGGGCCGGGCGTTGATGGCCGCCACCGTATTCACGCTGGCTTGGGCTTGGCCGTCGATCACTGCATACCGCGTGATTCCCATGGTTGGCAGCGGGCCTGTCTTGGTTACCACCAGCTTCACTACGTAGTAGTTATCGAAGTCTTTCGCGCGCACCACCCAGCTCAGAGCCTTTTTGTCGATGAGGCCCAGAAACTCCATATCGTAGTCGCGCAATCCCAGGGATGGACGGTATAGGGCCAGCGTTCGCGGTTTCACAAAACCGTTTTCGTCGAATGACCAGCCGGTTGAGAGATCGCCGCGGGTTTGCCAGTCGTCCAGACCCGTGCGGAAGTCTTCGTTCAGCGCCACCGCGGCCCGCTGGGCCACACTGTTGCGCACATTCACGAATTGCGCCCGGATGCCATCGCCCAGATTCCTGGAAATGCCTTCGGTCCTGGCGGGCGCCGTCACCCGAACCTTGGGCAGCGATGGACGCAGCACCAGTCCCAACAGAATGGGGATCGCAATTGCCAGCAGCTTCAGATCCCGCGGCGCGTGCTGCCAGAAATCCACGGCGTGAGTCCATGCATGCTTTCCATCCTGAGCGCCGCCGAAGGCTGCGAAGAATCCGTGCCGCTGCGGCGTGGCCGAGCCATCGAGTGGCTCCCACTTGGCCACCGGATTCATCGGCGCATTCGACGCGTAGATGTGAGCGACTCCTCTGGTGTCAGGCCGCGGCGCGGATGGCGCGCATGCTGTCGCCCGGAAGGCCAGGGGCCGAATCCCTGCCATTCCTGGATTCAGCGCCGTCTTGACCAGTCCGTCCGGCAAAGTGACGATTTGGAGATTGTTGCGCGGGGCCAACGCTTCCGACGAGCCTGCCGGCTGAATCGTTCCGGCCGCACTCTGCACCGAAAATTCGCAAGGTGCGGCAATGCCGAGGCCTAATGCCAGCGAGTTGCTAGTCAGCTGCTTTACCGGTGCTGGAGCGATGTCGATCTCATGGCCAGTTCCGGAGCACGCGGCACCGGCCTGCTGGATGGGGCCTGGCTGGCTTTGGACATCGTAGCGGCAGCCGGGAGCCGGACGCAAACTCAACTCTAAGGCTTGCGACGGAAGCCGCAGGGAGAGGCTGGAGGTTTCGCTTCGCAGCTCCAGTGGCTGAGCCCAGGGGGCGCTCGCCGCGTTCAGTTTCGCCGGAGTCGCTCCGGCGCGGTTTAGCACTGAGTAACCGTTGCCCCGAGCCAGCTGCATCTCGGGCGCGGCGGCTGTCAGCGCAAAATTCATCGAAGGCGCGCAGGTTGCCGCGTTCATGTCCATGGGCTGGGCGTATCCTGGCAGGCCGCCGGGTTTCGCGTCCCCAGATGCACCTGCACGCGCAGCCATCGCCTGCGGCTCGTTGGTCATCGCCAGCGGCTCCAGACGTATGACGGGCGGGACGGCCAGGCGTGTTGCTGCCTGCGCCGGGGGACTGGCAAGGGTAGCGTCGTAGCGCGTATCTTGCGTTGCCGACACTGTGTGCTGCGGCTCCGGAGCGCTGCCCCGCAGAACCAGCGTTGCGGACTGGGTTGAGATCCTGGGCAGCGCGGCCATCTGCTCCGCCAATGGGAACGGCGCTTCTTCCACTCGTGGTTCCGCTTGAGGCGCGGGCTCGGCTTCGAGCGCAGGCTCCACTTCGAGGGCAGGCGCAATTTCGGCGGCTTTCAGCGATTCGAGGAACGCGCGGCTCAGCTCCTCCATCTCCGGAGCGATGGCGAACGGAACTTGCGCGATCAGTTTCGCGATGAACGGAACGGGTATGGCCATCTCCGCTGCTGCGCGGATTTGAGCCGCCAACCCGTGAGCCTGGAACAGCGGCACCGCCATACCGTTGGCTGTTGGGAGCGTCGGTTCCTGATGTTCACGAGAGGACGACGGAATCGATGGTGTGCTCATCGGCCAGTGGGCGAATTCAACATCCCAGGCCGCCAGAAGCGCGTTCCACGCTCGCAACACAGGCTTTTCCTCGGTCAGAAATCCGGGGAACTTGACGTTGCCGGTGTTCGAAGCTGATCGTGCGATCTCGCCGGCATTGAGCTTCGATTCCACCTCCCGCTGGTCCACCTCACGCCGGTCCACCTCGGGCTGGTCCAGCTCCGCTGGTTGACCGGCCAGGTAATACTTGTCAACGCTCACGGGCTCGCTGGCGGCAGGTTTCCCGAGAATTGCTTCCAGCGCTTCCGGTGAACGATAAGCACGCAAGGAATCGTGCGTCTGGTGCAGCCGCTCCACCGCCAGCCGCTCCTGATCCTGCCAGTAGGCCTTACGGTGAACCGCCGAACAGAACTGGCCGCTGGTTATTTTGCGATATAGCGGCAGTTTCCCGTCGCAGTAAAGACACCGCACGTTGTCGGACCACGCCATAGCCCAATCGTACGGCTTAAGGGATGGAATTACTACGCGGCGAACACCTTAGTCAAGCCTTAGGGTTTCGTCCTAAAACCCCGGTAAATCATACGCCCCAGCAATAGTCCTCCACGGCTTTCTGGACGCTGGGATCGTCCTCGTGCAGGCGCATCAGTTCCAGGCGCAT
>DATJEI010000115.1:0-2928 GCA_035496735.1 Bryobacteraceae bacterium
TCAGCGCGGTCATTGCGGTCCGTAACATCAGGTACGCACCGCAGAATCCCAGTATCACGGGCGCGGTGGGATGAACCGCAACCGCGGCCAGCGTCCAGGCAAGTCCCTGCGTGAAGATCAGACCGAAGTGGCCCCATGGCCGCAGGTTGCGCATGACCACGATCCAGCGCAGGCGCTTATGAAGCAGGTCGCGGAAGGATCCATAGTCGGCTACGGTTTGGATCGTATACCGGAGCAGAACAACCTCACAACCCTGGTCGGCGATTAACCGGCCGACGAGGAGGTCGTCGGCGGGACGGTTCTCAATCGCGGCATAGCCGCCGAATCCGGCGAGGCGGGTTCGCGTGGTGGCAATCGTTGGACCTAACGCAAACTTGATGCCGTCCAACTGCCAAGCAACCAGGATGCCGGCATAAAAATCCGACATCATGCCGATATTCTGCAGGTGATCGGAAAAAGTCTTATCCTCCACCGAAACATAAAAACAAGTCACAGCCCCTACACCGGGGCGAGCCAGGGGGGCGGTGACCTGGCGCAAATAGTCCGGCCGGACGCGAACGTCGCTGTCGCTGATCACGACAACTTCATGCTGTGCCTCGTTTACCAGACGCGCCAGCTTGGCAACCTTGTCGTTGGTGGCGATCCGGCCCGACCCATAGAGCACGCGAATGGTCCGTTCCGGAAAATTCCGGCGTAGCCTTTCCACGATCGGCAGCACGGCCTGGTCGTCGGGATCGACACACAGGATAATCTCGTAGTGCGGGTAATCCTGGCAGCAAAAGCTGGCAAAGTTTTCGTAGGCGCCGGGGTCTTGGCCCCGCATCGGTTTTAAGATGCTGACGGCGGGAATGAAATCCGGGTCCAAGACAGCGGAAGGTCTGGCGGCGCGGAAATACTGCCAGGAACTATAGATGACGATCAGGTAATAGATGAATGGGATCGCGGCCACTCCCAGAAACCAGAACGACGAAATGGCGGAGAGTATCTTCATCAGCGTAAGCAGCACCACCGCGCTGAGCTGTCCGGAAACTTCGTTCAAACGACGCTTTCACCCGTAGAGACGGCGGCCAGAGAGCGCCCGCCCTGACGCCGCTGATTGCGCGGATTCCGCCATTCCACCTGCGGCAGAAATAGCGACGAATCAATACGGTCACTGTACTTGATGGCGACGTTCATCAGCGAATCGAGCAGCGAATCTGAAAGGTTGTGGGGCTTTAAGCCGAGATCGATCAGCTTGGAGTGTTTGGCATTGTAGTAGTGCGATTCGGCTTCGACGCGAGGGGGCGCCAGAAAGTCGATTTCGACCGGCATGCCCATCTTGCGCGCCGCGGCCTGCACCATCCGCGCCAGTTCGAGCACCGAAAACTGCTCCGTGAACTGATTGAACACGCGGCATTCGCCGCGCGCCGCCGGATTCATGCACGCAAGCTCGATGCAGCGCACGGTGTCCCGAATGTCCAGGAAACCCCGCGTCTGCCCGCCCTTTCCGTAGACTGTGAGCGGGTGCCCCACGGCGGCCTGGGCACAGAAACGGTTCAAGACCGTGCCGAATACTTCATCGTAATCGAAACGGTTGATGAGAGCTTCATCGATTTCCACTTCGTTCGTCAAGGTTCCGTACACCACACCCTGATTCAGGTCGGTGGCGCGCAGATTCCAGATCTTGCAGGCGAACAGAATGTTGTGGCTGTCGTGAACCTTGGATAGATGATAGAAAGAAGGCGGCTGCTTTGGAAACGGCAGCACATCCTTGCGCCCATTGTGCTCGATATGAATGTAGCCTTCCTCAATGTCGATGTTCGGAGTACCGTACTCGCCCATGGTTCCGAGTTTGATCAAATGGCAGTCGGGCCGCAGTTCGCGGAGGGCAAAGAGCAGATTCAAAGTGCCCACGACATTGTTTACCTGGGTTGAAACGGCGTGCTTGCGGTCGATCATCGAATACGGCGCGGATCTCTGTTCGGCGAAATGGATCACTGCATCGGGTTCACTGCTCTCGATCGCGGACGCGAGAAACTCGTAATCCGTCACGTCGCCCACCAGGAGTTCGATGTTCTTGCCGGTGAGATCGCTCCAGGCCTTGAGCCGTTCGCCAAGAGGCCGGATCGGCGTGAGGCTCTGAACCCCTAATTCGTGGTCCCACTGCCGCCGTATGAAGTTGTCTACGGTGAATACTTTATGTCCTTTGGCGGACAAATACAGAGCCGTTGCCCATCCGCAGTAGCCATCTCCTCCCAGTACAAGAATATTCATGAATGTTTTATCCTCCACAATGTCCAGGCATTTAGTGTCTGACGCATAGGAACCCCGCGAAACTGTTCCTTGATAGACGATTCTATGAGCGTCAAGATTACAGGCGCATCCTCCAGGAACAGTAACTTCGTTATTATTTTTGGGCCGCCGCTTGGAATGGCGCAGCGGGTGGTATCCGGTTTGAAGCGGGCGACACTGCCTTTTGGCGGTTGAGGCCTTTCTCGATTCTCGCGATGATTACGCAGGCACACTTGCGTCCTAGCTCGACGCGAAATTGTAAGGCGTTTGCGCGGGCGAGGAACGATTTCTCGATTTTTTCAAAGCGATTCGGCAACACCGTCGCTATGCATCGATCACTGGTTCATGACGGCGGGAAGCGCGCCGGCGGCGCTCGGATCAATCGGCGGAATGAGTGCAGGCGAGTCAATTCCCGGTGATTGCAGAAACCGGGCGATGATTCCGGGTTCCGCCTCAGTATTTACATTGCCGACGATACTACGCGGATTAAAGTGGCCCCCCTGTATCCAGGCGACCACCAGGCTTCCGCCCAAATAGGGATGCATAAGCGCCAGAGGGGCGAGTGGCAAGATGTATCTTTTCGACTTGACCAGGGCTTCCAGCACCCCCCGCACCGGGCGGCTGCGTTCCACCGTTCCCGGGACCTGAGGGATTTCG
>DATJEI010000116.1:0-11697 GCA_035496735.1 Bryobacteraceae bacterium
GGGCTGCCGATGGTCACGCGATCGAATATCTGAATCGCCCGGCTGATCCTCACCGGCTGACGGCGCTCCGGGAATGGACGCCGGCAGGCGGCAGCAGGCAGGGTCAGGACGCCAAGATCGCCGACACCAGCCAATTCGTGCGCTTCCAGGCTAACGCGGATGCCAGTGTTTTCGTAGGGGCCAGCGGCAGCAAGGCTTCGCCGTATCTACTCCTGCTGATCCGGGCGGCGCAGCGGGAGCTGGCCGTGGCCGAGCACCGTGCCAGCGATCCTGCTCTGGTTGCCCCGGCCTTTGCCCCCAATAGCCAGTTTGTGGTATTTGTGAGCGATCGCCACGGAAAACCAGCAATTTACTGGATCGCTGTGGACAAATTGGTGGCTGAGACCGATGGTAGTTAGAGAGGGCGCGATCGTGGCCCTAGGGAGGAACCGTTGAAAAAAGGCATTCGTCTTCTGACCGCTGTACTGCTGCTGGCCGGCGCTCTGCCGCTGGCGGAAGCGGCGGCCCCCAAGCGCAATTGCGGCAACCGTTGTGAATTGGACTATGAGACTTGTTTAAAGAGCGCCCATTCAAAATCCGCGAGGAAGAGCTGCAAGGCGTCGCATAAGTTGTGCAAGCGCGTCTGCTACTAGCCGAACGCCGCTGTCGGCGGCCAACAAAGACTTAAGCTGCCGCCGAACGCAGCCCCAGTCAACCCTCGGGCTCACTGCAGAATCCGTGTCTATACCGGCGCACGGATCCCAAACATCGGTAAAGAATAACTCGCCGCCGGTCGATTTCTTAGATGGGGCTCGATAGACATCTAAGATGCGATTGCTCGAAATCCTGATCATGACGCTCGCGGGGGTCTGGCAGGGCGTGCGCCAGGATTTCAATTTGCTGGAAGTGGCGTTGATCGCGGTTGGATGGTGGGCCTGGAAGAGAGGCTGGCGTCCGCGTTATCCGGCGTGGTTAGGCATTCCGCAAGTCTGGCTGCGCTACCCCGCGCTCACGGCGCTGGGGCTGGCAGGAGGCGCGATTGCGCTGCGGCTGGCGCTGATTCCGGTCCTGCCGGTCCCGTTCCCGCTGGTCAGCGACGAGTTCAGTCATTTGCTGTTGGCGGACACGCTGGCGCACGGCCGTCTGGCGAATCCCACCCCAGAATTCTGGCCGCATTTCGAAAGCCTCCACATCCTTCAGCAGCCGCATTACGTCTCCAATTACTTCCCGGGACAGGCGTTGCTGCTGGCGGCTGGCCAGGTTGCGCTGAACAGTCCGTGGGCTGGCGTGCTGGCGGGATGCGCGTGCTTCCTGCTGGCCCTCTATTGGGCCCTGCGCGGATGGATGCCGGCGCGCTGGGCGCTCTTTGGCGTGCTGCTGGCGGCGCTGCGCTTTGCCGTCGCGAGCTATTGGGTGAACGCCTACCACGGCGGATTCGTCCCGGCCGCGGGGGGAGCGCTGGTCCTGGGAGCATACGCGCGTCTGCATCGCCGCGCTTCGGTAGCCGGCGGCGCGGCGCTGGGGCTGGGCCTGGCGATTCTTGCCGTCACTAGGCCGTTTGAAGGTGTCGCCTATGCAACACCTCTCTTAGCCTTGCTGGCATGGCAATATCGCGCGCGGCTCGCAGCGCTGCTGAGGATCGCGGCGCCCGCGCTGCTTATTACTGGCGCGGCGCTCGCCGGATTGGGCGTCTATTTGAAAGCCGTCACCGGCAGCCCGTTTGTCACCGCCTATCAGATCAGCCAGAAGACTTACGGGTGGCCCATGGCTCTCGCGTGGACTCCGCCGCCGCGGATCCACAATCGCCACATCGAGATGGCCAACTACTATGACTATGAAGTTGGCGAACACGAAAAAGTGGCAGATCCAGTCAACATCATCGAATATTTCACGCTGAAAATCGAGGAATACTGGCGTTTCTTCTTTGGGCCCGTGCTGACGATCCCGCTCATCATGTTGGGCCGCGTTTGGCAGCGCAGGAAGATGCTATTCGCGGGCT
The DNA here is from genome assembly GCA_035496735.1 of Bryobacteraceae bacterium. Classification (GTDB taxonomy): domain Bacteria; phylum Acidobacteriota; class Terriglobia; order Bryobacterales; family Bryobacteraceae; genus Palsa-187. The sequence goes on from DATJEI010000116.1 coordinate 1,979, forward strand.
TGGCCGGAGCCTTCGCCGCTATTCTGCTGGAAGGCGCCGCTTCACCGCATTACCTGGCGCCGGCAGCCGCGGTCTTGATTGCCATTCTGGTCGAATGTTGCCGGCACCTGCAGGGCGCCCGCATCCGCATCCTGCCGTTGCTGCCGGCCGTGATGGCGCTGGTACTGGCGCTGCGCATTGGAGCCGAGCAAGCGGGGCTCTCCTATACGCAGGAACTGAATTTCCAGACCTGGTGCTGCCGCGTGGAAGGCAACCGGAATAAGCCGCGCATCATGGCTGAATTGGCCAAGACGCCAGGGAACCATCTGGTTTTTATCAAAGCCAAAACCGATACTCATAACCTGTTTCAGTGGATCTACAACGACGCCGATATAGAAGGCTCGCGCTTCGTTTGGGCGCGCGATCTAGGCGATGCCGAGAATGCGCGATTGGCCGCGTCCATGGCGGGCCGCAGGGTCTGGATGGTGGATCCCAACGTCGAGCCGGCTGCGCTGACAGCCTATGATCCGGCTGCGCTCGACATGCCCGCTATGCCGAAAACAGCTTTGCAATCGAGAAGGCAGCCGCTGCCGCCAGGCCCCCGATAAGCGTGGTGCGAAAGGCGCTCTTCACCGGAGAGACGCCGGTATAGTGTCCCTTGACGAACCCGAAGATCGCCAAAGCTAAAATGGTTGCAACCACCGAGTAGCGCAAGGCTACCAGTGCGTGCGGCGTAATCAGATAGGGCGCTAGAGGAATCATTCCGCCCGCGATGTAAGAGAGGGCGATGGTCCCGGCGCTGCGCACCGCACGCCCCGGTTGTGGTCTTTCTAGACCCAGCTCAAATCGCATCATCCAATCCACCCAGGTTGTAGGATTACGTTCGAAGGCGGCGAGAACCAGCTCTCGTGGCTCGCGCTCCAGGCCGTAAGATTCCAGAATCTCGTGGACCTCCTGCCGCTCATCGTCGAGCCTCTCGACGATTTCAAGTTCCTCCCGCTTGTGTTCGCTCGCGTAATGATCCTCATCGCTGCGCGCGGCCAGGTAGCCGCCCAGGCCCATCGCGATGGATCCGGCCGCGATCTCCGCCAGTCCGGCCACCACGATGATATGCGAGCGATCCACGGCGCCCGTGAGTCCCGCGGCCAATGCAAAGGGAACAGTGAGGCCGTCCGCCATGCCGATGACGATATCGCGCACCACCTCCGAGGACTGGAAATGTTTTTCAACGTGGGGTGTTTGAGGCAATCAGTTCCTTTTTGAGATATCTGCCAGTATAAGACTCCGCAACCTCGGCGATCTGTTCAGGAGTGCCCTCGGCGACAATGCGGCCGCCGCGGTCGCCGCCTTCCGGGCCGAGATCAATCACCCAGTCGGCGCAGCGGATCACTTCCAGGTTGTGCTCGATGATCAGGATGCTGCCGCCGGAGCGCAGCAGGCGCTCGAAGGCGTCGAGCAGCTTTGCGATGTCGTCAAAGTGCAAGCCGGTAGTGGGTTCGTCGAAAATGTAGAGCGTGCCTTCGCTGGTGGCTTGCGACAAATGAGCGGCGAGCTTCACGCGTTGCGCTTCGCCTCCTGAGAGCGTGGTAGCGGACTGGCCCAGCCGCAGATAACCCAGTCCGACGTCATCCAGCACTTGCAGTTTGTGAACCAGGCGCGGCGTAGCTGCGAAAAACGAGATGGCTTCCTTCACCGTAAGCTGCAACACTTCGTGAATGTTGAGGCCGCGGTATTTCACGTCTAGCACCGTGGGCTTGAAGCGGGTTCCCTTGCAATCGTCGCAGACTAGTTCGACGTCCGCCAGGAACTGCATTTCGACGGTGACCGTGCCATCGCCCTGGCAGGTTTCGCAGCGGCCGCCGGGAATGTTGAAGGAGAAATGACCTGCCGTGTAGCCGCGCCGGTCCGCCTCGGGAGTCTTCGCAAACAGTTCGCGAATCAGGTCGAAAGCTTTGATATAAGTCACCGGGTTCGAGCGCGGCGTGCGGCCGATGGGAGTCTGATCCACCAGAACGACGGCGCTCAGCAGCTCCGCGTGCTCCACCTTCTGGCAGGTGAGCTTTTCGGGCGCGAGCCCCCAGGCTTCGGCTTCGTCCGGCGAGACCGGAGAATCACGATTCAGGCGCTTCACCAGATTTTGATAGATCACTTCGTGCATCAGCGTGGATTTTCCGGAACCCGAAACACCGGTCACGGCGACCATCATGTTCAGCGGAATCGTCACGTCGATGCCCTTCAAGTTGTGCGCTTGCGCGCCCACGAAGCGGATCACGCGTTTAGGATGCGGCGCTCGCCTGCTGGAAAAATGCGATGTCGTAAGATCGGCGCGCAGATAGCGCGAAGTAAGCGAGGCATTGCCGGGAGCCATTAGCTTCTCAAACGAGCCTTCGAAGATGATGCGGCCGCCGTTTTCACCAGCGCCGGGACCTAGGTCGACGATGTGATCCGCAGCGCGCATCACTTCGGGATCATGCTCCACCACTACGATGGTATTTCCCAGATCGCGCAGCTCATGCAGGATCTTGATCAGCCGGCCGGTGTCGCGGCTATGCAGTCCAATCGAGGGCTCATCCAGCACATAGCAGGCGCCCACCAGGCGCGAACCCAAACAGGTGGCGAGCTGAATGCGCTGGGCTTCGCCGCCGGAAAGCGTTGACGAGAGACGATCCAGCGTCAGATATTCGAGGCCGACATCGTTCAAGAACTTCAGGCGCTGCCGGATTTCGAGCAGAATCTTATCGGCGATGGCGGCTTCCTCGGCGCCCAGTTCCGCCGTGAGGAAAAAATCCTGAGCCTCGGCGATATTGAGCTTGACGACGTCCGCGAGCGTCTTTCCGCTGACGCGAATATACAGCGCTTCGGGGCGCAGGCGCGATCCGCCGCAATCCGGGCAGCGCGTGTAACCGCGATAACGGCTCATGAAAACGCGCACGTGGACCTTGTACTTCTTGGTATCCAGCCATTTGAAGAAACGGCTTACATGCTCGTAGACCAGCGCCTTTTCTTCTTCGCGCAACTCGCGGAAGGGGACATTCATGCGCACCTTCCCCCGTACCGCCTTGCGGAAGTCCGGCATGTGGCCCGAATACTGCGGCTTGGTCCAGGGATCGACCGCGCCCTCGTCGAGCGATAACATGCGGTCCGGAATTACCAGATCCATGTCGTAATCGATAGTGTTACCGAAGCCCTGGCAGCGCTTGCAGGCGCCGAACGGGCTATTGAAGCTAAACAGCGTGGGCTCCGGCTCCACGAATTCCATGCCGCAGACCTTGCACTGGAACCTTTCGTTGAAGCGAACTTGTTCCCCGCCGCCCGGCTCACCGGCTGCCCTCTCAAAAATCACTTCGCCGGCTTCGCGATAACAGATTTCCACGGTATCGACCAAGCGCTGGCGGACGCCGGGCGAGATGGCCATACGATCCACCAGCGCGAATACCGGCTTGGTGAAATCGATATCGAGCAACGATTCCGGCGTCGAGAACTCGAACACGCGTCCTGCCTGGAACAATCGCGTGAAGCCTTTTTTGCGCAGATCGAACAGACGCTCACGCAATAGTTCGGTGGTCGGCTCCGGCTGAATCGGGAACAGCGCGTACCAGCGCGAGCTTTCCGGCTGCGCCAGCATTTTGGCGGCGACGTGGTCAACCGAGTCGCGCTCTACCAGGATTCCGTCGTTGGGACAGTAAGTGCGCCCCGCGCGCGCCCATAATAGGCGCAAGAAGTCGTACAGTTCTGTAGACGTCGCTACAGTTGAACGTGGGTTCCTCGTAGTGTTCTTCTGGCGAATGGCGACCGGCGGCGCGATGCCTTCGATCTCATCGACATCCGGCTTCTCCATGCGCTCCAGAAACTGGCGGGCGTAAGCCGAGAGCGATTCTACATATCGACGCTGCCCTTCGGCGTAGATGGTATCGAAGGCGAGCGAGGATTTCCCCGAGCCGGACACGCCCGTCATCACGGTGAGTTGGTCGTGCGGGATATCGAGCGATACGTTCTTCAGATTATGAACGCGCGCGCCACGGATGGAGATGAAGTCGTTCAAGCAGAGAAGGCCATCTTTTATTATAGAAGTTTGGTTTTGCCCACCATCCGTTCGCTGCGCATGAAGCTCACTCGCTGGTATGACCGCGCACAGCGCGATCTGCCGTGGCGGCGAACCCGCGATCCCTACGCCATCTGGATCTCAGAAGTGATGCTGCAACAGACGCGCGTGGCCGCGGTGATTCCGTACTACCAGCGCTTCCTCGATCGCTTCCCCGACGCGGCGGCGCTGGCGCAGGCTCCGGAGTCCGAATTGCTCGCGTTGTGGAGCGGCCTGGGCTACTATTCTCGAGCGCGGAATCTGCAAAAGGCCGCCCGGCAGATCGTGGAGTCCGGTGCTTTCCCAAATGACTATGCATCGATTCTGGGGCTGGCGGGTGTGGGCACGTACACTGCCGCGGCCATCGCGAGTATTTCGTTTGGACTGCCGCATGCCGTCGTCGATGGCAACGTGCGCCGCGTGCTGGCGCGCTGGACGAATGACGGACACGCAAACGCGCAGCCGATCGCCGACCGCCTGCTCGAGCGCCGCGATCCGGCGCGATGGAATCAGGCGGTGATGGAACTCGGCGCCACCATTTGTCTGCCGCGCGAACCGCTGTGCGGTGAGTGCCCGGTCGCCGCCCACTGTGCGGCACGCCGCGCCGGGACGGCAAGCGATCTGCCGCTGAAGCGCGCGAAGCCCGCGCCCGAGCATCTGCAGCGCACCTTGCTGGTAATCCGCCGCAACGGGCGAATTCTTCTGACACCGAGTCTGCGCGTCGAAGGTTTCTGGGACTTGCCGGAGCGCCTGGAGCACCCCGCCAACGTTCGAATCGGGGCCACGCTAGGCCATTTTCGGCATACCATCACGCACCGGCATTATCGTTTCACCGTAAAGGAAGCGATCGCGGAAGTCGCACCCAACGATTTGCGCTGGCACACTGAGAAGGACCTCACGCGGATCCCCTTGAGCACCACGGCACGGAAAGCGCTGCGGATATACAATGCGGGGTAGGAGGCAATCCCATGCCGAATCCGGTTCCCGCAGGCTATTCCACGGTAACGCCGTACCTTTGCGTTGCCGACGCCGCTAGGTTGATCGAGTTTTTGAAACAAGCTTTCGACGCCAAGCTCAATATGAAGATGGATGGACCTGGCGGTCGAATCATGCACGCCGAGATGACGATTGGCGATTCCAGAATCATGCTTGGTCAACCCGAACCCGGACAGGAAACGCACGCCATGCTGCATCTCTACCTGCCGGATACGGATGCGACGTACAAACGTGCTCTTGCCGCCGGGGCAACGTCGGTTCGCGAGCCGGCGGATCAATTCTATGGAGACCGCAGCGCCGGAGTGCGCGATCAGTTTGGCAACCAGTGGTATATCGCCACGCACATCGAGGACGTCACGCCTGAGGAGATGGAGCGCCGCATGGCGTCCATGAAAGTTAGCGCTTAGTCAGCCGCCGCTGCCAGCGCGCCTGCCGCTCTGCGAGGTCCGCCACGCGGATCGCCATTGGCACGAACAGCGCCTGTCCGCTGGCTACCGGCGGCCCCAAATCACGGAAGCCGAGTTCATGGTAGATCCCGGCTTTTTCGACGTGCCCGGAGATCACCATCGCATCGAATTCGCGGGCGTGCTCGTACACGCCCAGCATCAGACCGGCCATCACCACTCCATTGCGGTGCGCGGGATCGACCGCCAGCAGCCGAACTTCGAGCAGACGGCCGTAACCATCCAGCACCCTGGGATCGGCCAGTTTTGCGGCCACTGAAAATGGCGGCTGATTGTGTACCGCGATCATACCGATGACTTCGTCACCCGCCAGCGCGATCACATACCGGTTGCGGTCATGAAATTTATCCACCAGTCGCTCGCCCGGCTGCGCGGGATGCTGCTCCAATTCGCCGGCGAAGACGGCGTAGTTCAGGCGGAAAATTTGTTCGAATTCTTCGGGAGTCTCCGCTTTCTTGAAGCGGTAGCGCAATTTCATCGAAGCTGGTCGAAGAGGCCGTCGATCTGGGCGGCCAGCACCGCGCCCATGGTGGCGATCTGCACCAGGCCTCGCGCGGCCAGATAGCCGCTCTCGCCGCCGATCCGGTAACCCAAACGGAGGCAGCGCTCGTGAAATTTCTCTTCGGGCGGCGCAAAGGTAGTGACCACGGGAGCGGCGACCGGCTCTTCCACCATGGGCTCAATCCCCATGCGGCGCAGCCGGTTCCGAACCAAATTGCCGAGCGGGGCGTAATCCCGCTTCCGCCGCAGAGCTTCTTCGAGCGCCAGCAGCAGCGGCGACGGGAAGGTGAAGCAGGAACCTTCGGTGCGCATGGCTTCGGCAACATCCAGATAAACCGGCACCGGACGCGTGAGCTTGGGCACTTCCGCGGCGAACACAAACGCCACGCCGGCGAACGAGCCGAGCGCTTTTCCGCTGACGCCTGAAGCCATCCAGACGCCGGTCAGATCCACCGGCACCGCGCCCAGGCTGCTGATGCAATCGAGAGCCACGCGCACGCCGCGCGAATTCGCCAGAGGGATCAACCCCTGAATATCGTTCACCATGCCGGTACTGGTTTCGAGGTGCACGCCCCAGACCCATTGGGCGCCGTCGAGCTGGGCGGCAACGCGGTCCAGATCCCAGGGCACGCCCCAGGGCCACTCGATTATATTCACCGGCAGATTCCAGCGCGCCGCTTGACGCGCTATCCTGGCGCCAAACTCGCCGTTCACCAGTACTACCCCCGGGCCCTCCAGACAGCTTGCCACGGCTTCATTCCCCAGAGTTCCACTGCCGTTCAGCAAGGCCACGTGCTTCGCGCCTGTCATGCGCGCGAGCGTGGCGCGAACGCCTTCAAAGCGGCGAATAAATTCGTCGCTGCGATGGGATAGGGGAGGTTGGTGGAAAGCATCCTGGACCTGGTGGTCTATTTCCACCGGTCCAGGCATCAGCGAAATTATGGCCACAATCGGGTAGTGTAACGCAAATAGGCCGATGGCGGGGCGGGCAGGGGCCGGCATGCGCCCGCAGACCGCCGGGTTAGCCTCAAACTCCCCTTTCGTTGCCGTAGATATCGATGTGGAGGCGGGGGCCGTAACGGAAGCGCTTCACTTTACAAATATCCACCAGCCAGCGGGCGCGCTCATAAATCGCCCCGGGATCGGTTCCTTCCGGCATCAGGATGACGCGGCTCCGGTCGGCATCGGTCTCGGTGAGTATGGTTTCGATCTCGGCCAGATCCTCGGGAGTGGAGACCACGAACTTGAGCTGGTAGGGGTATTCGGCCATCAGTTGTTTGAGCACCCCTGGTTGATACCGAAGGCGGTCATGCTGCGCGGCCCAGCGTCCGCCCTCGCGGCGCGCCGGCGTGGAATTGGCCAGCTTGGGGCTGATGCTCATCAGGTCGCAGGTCACTGGCTGGTAGACCGTGCCGGCGGTCTCGATGGTGATGTGCAGATCGAAATCCTTCAGTCGCTGCGTCACCCGCACGATGTCTTCCTGAATCATGGGCTCGCCGCCGGTGACCACCACGTGGGTGCCCCAGTGCCGCCGCACGCTGGCTAGGACCGTGCCCAACGGCAGGTCGTCGCCTTCAGGTTTCCAGGAAGTGTAGGGCGTGTCGCACCAAGTGCAGCGCAGGTTGCACCCGCTGGTGCGCAGAAAGACGCTAGGGACGCCGGCCAGCATGCCCTCGCCCTGGATGGAATAAAAGATCTCGGCGATTTTCATGGCCTGGTCATCTTCGCGTGCTTACCAGCGGGTCCCGGATGCCCGCCTCCGCGAAGCCTTTCTCGCGCAACAGGCAGGAGTCGCATTGGCCGCAGGGACGGCCCTCCTCGTCCGGATCATAGCAGCTATGCGTCAACCTGAAGTCCACTCCCAGCTCGGCGGCCAGGCTCACGATATCGGCTTTGCGGAGCTCGATCAGCGGGGCATGAATCTGGATATGCGTGCGGCCTTCGACGCCGGCTTTGGTCGCCAGATTGGCCATGTGTTCGAAAGCGTGGATGAACTCCGGGCGGCAATCCGGGTAGCCGGAATAATCCAGCGCATTTACGCCGATGAAAATGTCGGAGGCTTCGAGCACCTCCGCCCAAGCCAGCGCGTAGGAAAGAAAAATCGTGTTGCGCGCGGGGACGTAGGTGATCGGAATGCCGTGCTCCATCTCGGTGGGTGAGCGGTGTTTGGGGACGTCGATTTCCGCGGTCAGGGCGCTGCCGCCGAAGGCCCGCAGGTCTATCCGCGCAGTGCGGTGCTCGCGCGCGCCGAAAGACGCGGCCACGCGGGCGGCCGCGTCCAGTTCAACGCGATGGCGCTGGCCGTAATCGAACGAGAGTGCATAGCACTCGTAGTCGTCGCGCCGCGCTAGCGCCAGACAGGTGGAGGAATCCAGGCCTCCACTCAACAGACAGACGGCTAGGCGGGAACTCATGCGAAACTTTATTGTAACCGCGGCATTCCATGCGATCGAGCCACTTATGACCCTTCCCGCCTCCACCGAGCATCGTCCCTTCGTTCCCGAGGGGATCACCATGAAGGAACTGACGCTGCGGGCCGTACTGCTGGGCCTGGTGATGACGGCGGTGTTGGGAGCGGCGAACGCTTACCTGGGCCTGCACGCGGGCCAGACCATCGCGGCCACCTATCCGGCGGCGGTCATCGGCATGGCGTTTCTGCGGGCTTTCAAAGGTACCGTTCTGGAAGAGAACATTGCGCGCACCGCAGGCTCCATCGGCGAGGCAGTGGCGGCGGGCGCCATCTTCACGATCCCGGCGTTTGTCATGTCGGGCTCCTGGACTTCGTTTGATCCCGCCCAGGCCTACTGGAAATCCACCTCGCTGATGCTGGTGGGCAGTGTGCTCGGCGTGCTGTTCGTGTCGCTGGTGCGGAGAGCGCTGGTAGAAGATCCCACGCTTCCGTTCCCGGAATCGGTGGCGGCAGCGGAAATTCACAAGGCCGGCCAGCGCGGCGCGGATGCGGCGAAATACCTGTTCTGGAGTATTGGCTTCGGCACACTGATCCAGGCTTTGGGCGAGTTCAGACTCTATGCAGTGGACCGGGATTTCCTGGTTCGCATCGGCCAGCTCGGCAAGAGTTTTGTCCGCCTGGGCGGGCAGACCAGCCAGAATATTTTGCAGACAGGAGCGATCTCCACCGTATCCGCGCCGACCGTCAGTCCCGCGCTGGTCGGCGTGGGCTACGTGATCGGGCCGGAGCTGGCCTCGCTTAGTTTTTCGGGCAGCCTGTTTGCGTGGGGCCTGCTGGTGCCTCTGATGATGTACTTCATGGGTCCGAATCTGCAGAAGTTTCTGCCGCCCGGCGCGGCTGACAACGATTGGGCGGGACTCGCCGCAGCCGTCTGGCGGTATATCATTCGGCCTATCGCGGTGGGCAGCATGATGGTGGGCGCGGCCTACACGCTGATCCGCATGGGCAAGAAGCTCACCGCAAGCCTGGGGCGGGCGCTGGCGGAAGTGCGTCACGGCGCGCCGCCGATGGAGTCCCTGGTTCGCACCGAGCGTTACATGGGTTCGAAAACTGTGCTCTCGATGATCGCCGTGGTGTTCCTGCTGATGATCGCTCTGTACTTCTACATCTCCGGACAAATGGTGGCTGCGCTGGTGGCGGCGGTGGTCATGTTGATTGTCGGATTCTTCTTCGCTACAGTGTCGGGCAATCTGGTGGGCGTGATCGGCTCGTCCAACAATCCTATTTC
>DATJEI010000117.1:0-3987 GCA_035496735.1 Bryobacteraceae bacterium
AACCACCATCAGCTACGACCAGGCGGTACAGTTCGATAAAAATGATACCGACTACAACCTCGCACCCTTTGCCCAGTTTCCGCTTGCCGACGGAACCCCGGTAAGTCTCGGTCTGCCCTTTAACACCACTGCCGGGCAACCCTGCCGAAAACCGCTCTTGTCTGGCGGCTTAGCCAATCCAACCTGCAACCTCTATATCAACTACCTGCGCAATCAGCGAGTGCGGACCACCACGCCCACGGAGCGGCTCAGCCTTCATTCGGATTTCAAACGGGTTAATTTCATGGGGCAGGTCTCCTACAGCTCGGCCGACCTCGACAGTCCATACTTCGAACTTTTCAACGGATTGGTCTCCCGGACTTCGGAAGTCCAATTCAGCTTCAGTGGCCCAGTTTCAGTAAGGCGAGTTGCCGTCAACTCGTATGCCGGGGTGACCGTCGCTCTTACAAGCAAAATCAACTTGAGCGACAGCTTCCGTTACGACAATTTCCAGATACCCGGCCAGTGGAACTCACTAAGTACTTCGATCACCGGTATTCCGGTAGGATCCCCGCCTGCCGTCAATGTTCTACTCAGTCCACGCAATCCCCTGACCGCGGATACGGCCCTGACCGCCAATTTCCTCGGTCAGAAATCATTCTCGAACCAGGCTCAGGTGGAGTACGCGCCTTCCAAGTATGCTGGCGTCCACGTAGGCTATCGCTTTCGCCATCGTCGGGTTTTCAAAGCTGAGCCCGAACTCGAGGTCGATCCGGAATCCGGAATCCCTGAATTCGAAGGGGATAACATCGACGTCAATGAACACACGCCTATGATCGGTATCTGGGTTCGTCCCACCGATTCACTTCGCATCAACATCGAAGCCGAAGCTACCACGGCCGACAATGTCATTACCCGCATCAGCCCCCGCCAACGGCAAAATTACCGTGGCCGGCTCAATTATCGTCCCAATAAATGGGCCACCATCGGGATGAGCGCCAATATCAACGAAAGCCGCAACGGCGAGTCGGACACGCAATTCAACCAACACTACCGCAACGCCGGCTTTGTCCTGTCGCTGCTGCCTCGCGATCGCTTTGGTGTCGACCTTTCCTACAACTACACCGCCGCATTGCAGGCCGCGCTAATCTGCTTCAATGGAACCTTCACGCCGGCTGGAACCATTGTGGATGGTTGCCCGACCTTCGACGCCAGCGACAATCCCAATCCGAACTCGATTCGATCTAATTACAACAACAACACGCATTACGTTAGTGGTACGGTGAGGTTGAAACCCATAAAACGTCTCACGGCCGTGGTCGGTTACGGTCTCACCCGCAGCCAAGGTGACGAGACTATCCTCAATCCGCTTCAGCCCTTTGGACCTTTGCAGTTCACCTATCATCAACCAGTCGGTTCCCTAAGCTACGAATTTGTAAAAAACGTCAGCTTCAATGCCGCCTGGAACTACGATCAATATCACGAGGATTCCTTCACCGGACCCACCGCGCCGCGCTATTTTCACGACAACCGCACCACCCTCTCGTTACGTTATGAATTCTGACAAATAATGGCTGGAGCTATCACCGAACGGCTCGTGCCGCCACGGCCTGGAACTCAAGTTCCAATCCGCTTCCGCTCACAAAGCTTCACTCAGACGCCTTATTCCTTCTCGGATATCTTCTTCCTTCATTCGCGCGTAGCCCAGCATGAACCCCGCTCGCTCTCGTCGTTTCGAAAAATACCGCGCGATGCCGTAGATCCGAACTCCGCGCTTCGCGGCATCAGCCATGACGGCATGTTCCGCCACTTTTCTGTGGGGCCAGAGCACCACATGCGCTCCCGAGCCTTCGCCAGTTACGTCCACCCGGCTTTCCAGATATTTGGCGATACTTTCCAACAGTACCTGGCGTCTGAGTGCATTCACTCGCCTTGACCGGCGCAAGTGGCGCTCGTACGCTCCTGTTGCAATGAACTCTGCCAGCGTCTCCTGCTCCAATGTCGCCGTATGCCGATCGCACAGCCACTTGGCCGCGGTGAGAGCCGAGACCAGCGTCCGGGGCGCAATAAGATATCCAATTCGAAGTGCGGGAAAAATCGTTCGCGAGAATGTGCCCACATAAATCACTCGCCCTTCGCGATCCAGCCCCTGCATCGACTCCACCGGACGCCCTTCGTAACGAAACTCTCCGTCATAGTCATCTTCGATGACCACGGCTCCCGCGCGCTTGGCCCACTCCAGTAGTGCCATTCGGCGCCCCACCGGAAGGATTGTCCCGGTAGGGAACTGGTGCGACGGCGTCACGAAGGCCAGCCGTGCACGCTTCGGAAGCTTCGCAGGAATCAGCCCATCCTGATCGACTGGTACAGGGTGCAGTCGAGCTCCAGCGGCCAGGAACGCATCCCGTGCTCCCTGATAATTCGGATCCTCGATGACGGCGACATCTCCTCGCTCCAACAGTACGCGTGCCGCCAAGTCGAGTGCTTGTTGCGATCCATTAACGATGATCACCTGCGACGCTTCGCAGATCACCGCGCGCGATCGTCGCAGATGTTCCGCGATCGCCTCGCGCAAATCGAGGCTCCCTGAAGGGGAGGCATAGTCCAGCATCCGCACGGGTGCATTCCGCGACCTGCGCGTCAGAATTCGTTGCCATGTCTCAAAAGGAAATCGTTCCACCGGGGGACGTCGGTAAGAAAAGTCATAGCGCAGGATTTTTCCAGACGTGCCTTCCGTCGGAACCTTCGAAGCCGCTGCTTCGGCCGAGGCCCCGAATCGCGACAGTCGGACCTTCGTCGCTTTTCGTGCTACCTCTGCGCGCGAAGAGGTGAGACCTTCGCAGACATAAGTTCCCGATCCGTGGTGCCCTTCCACAAAGCCCTCAGCCAGCAGTTGGTCGTACGCAAGCAACACCACCGTGCGGGAAACGTGCAGTTGGTCCGCCAGGTCACGGCTCGAGGGCAACCGCTCGCCAGCGTGCAGACTCCCCACCAGAATCGCCTCCCGCATCCAGTGATAGATTTGCCGCGACAGCGGTTCGCCAGCCTTCGAAAGTGGTATCACAAAAGGCACTGTGAGTGGTCATTTGTAGATACCACAAATCATGCGATTGTGGAACTGTGAAGCGTGTAGTCTCGATGCTCGTGCTCTGTGTGGGCCTGCTTGTCGTTACGCTCCCCGCAACCGCACAACATTGCGGCGCACTAGTAGTTCGCAAAAAAGGACGGGTCAAGGCGATGCATGGGAAAACCTATAGGCGACGGCATTCGCGGCGTATTTCTGCGCCATCCCGCAGTCAGCCTCGGGCCAACGTCCCGCCTGCAGCTGGAAACGAAATCGAATTACTACATCTATTCGGGAGAAACAATGAAGGGAACTGAACGCACTCAGCTTCGTCGGCTGCCCAACCGCGGCTCGCATGACATCGAAACCATTCATGGCATCCTCGACCAGGCATTTCTCGCCCATGTCGGCTTCAATGTGAATGGCCAGCCCTTTGTCATTCCAACCCTCTTCGGCCGCGACGGGGAGAAGCTATACCTGCACGGCTCCGCGGCCAGTCGGATGCTGCGTGAACTCGAGACCGGTGTGCCCGCGTGCCTGACTGTGACCCTCGTCGACGGCCTTGTGCTGGCGCGTTCCGCTTTCCACCACTCTATGAACTATCGTTCCGTGGTTGCCTTCGGTACCGCTCGCAAGATCGATGACCCGGAAAAGAAAGCCACTGCGCTTCGCGTCATTTCCGAGCACCTGCTCGAGGGCCGCTGGGCTGACGTGCGCGAACCCAGTGAGAAGGAGTTGAAAGCTACCGCGGTCCTTGAATTCACTGTCGATGAAGCCTCGGCAAAGATCCGCACCGGTCCGCCGCTCGATGACGAGGAAGATTACGATTTGCCCATATGGGCGGGTATCGTGCCCATGCAGTTGATTCGCGGCACTCCAGTGTCAGACAGCCGAGTTAAACCTGGCGTAGGAGTCCCGCGCTATGTTCGAGGATCCGGAATCTA
>DATJEI010000118.1:0-5893 GCA_035496735.1 Bryobacteraceae bacterium
CCCAGGTCTCGAACTCGTCCTTGGACATGTCTTCGGGATAAAAGTTCGCCCCCAGCGGCTTCCTGGGCGGGACGCCGGGCAGGAACGCGATCTGCCCGTCCAGCTCCGACCACGGACCCTTGTTCAGGTCAAAATAATGCAGCCGCGCTTTGCCCAGCGCGGACCCGTCTTTTTGAAGCTGCGCCCGTAGCGCCGCATTCCCGCTCCAGCGCTGCGTGAGAAAAAGGCTGTCGATCACGCGCGCCGCATCGATCAGCTTTTGCAGCGCCTGCTTATCGCCCGCCGAAAGCGCCGAAGTATTTACCTTCAGTTCGGCGGGAGCGAACCGCGCGATCATGCGGTTCAGTTCCGCGAGATCCGGTACCGTGGCTGCTCCGAGCGTCATCGACATAGCCAGTACAACTGCCCAGCGCATGGCTCCAGCTTAACCCTTGGTCGCGACAATCCGCATCCCGTAGAAAGATCGGTACACGAAGAACAGCGAGATCAGCAGGAATAGCACTCCGAGTCCGGTGCTGACCGCGTTGCCTTGCTTTTCCGACAGCGAAACCGCCAGTTCGACGGCCAGCAGTCCGAACAGCGTGGTGAACTTGATGATCGGGTTCAGCGCCACCGAAGATGTGTCCTTGAACGGATCGCCCACCGTGTCGCCCACCACCGTGGCGTCGTGCAGCGGGGTGCCCTTGGCTTTCAACTCCACCTCTACGATCTTCTTGGCGTTATCCCACGCGCCACCGGCATTGGCCATGAAGATGGCCTGGTACAAACCGAATAGCGCGATGGAAATCAGGTAGCCGATGAAGAAGTATGGCTCGAAGAACGCAAACGAAAGTGTGGAGAAGAACACCACCAGGAAAATGTTGAACATGCCCTTCTGCGCGTACTGAGTGCAAATTTCGACTACTTTCTTGGAATCTGCCACTGACGCCTTGGCAACGCTCTCCAGTTTAATATTAGCCTTGATGAACTCCACCGCTCGATAGGCGCCGGTGGTCACCGCCTGAATCGAAGCTCCGGTGAACCAGTAGATCACCGAGCCGCCGGTGACCAGCCCCAGCAGGAACGGCGGATACAAAATCGACAAATTCTTGAGCAGCTCCGGCTGCAGCCCCTTGGTCAGCGCCATGATGATCGAGAAAATCATGGTGGTGGCGCCCACTACCGCGGTGCCGATCAGCACCGGCTTAGCGGTAGCCTTGAAAGTGTTGCCCGCGCCGTCATTCTCTTCCAGATGGTGCTTGGCTTTTTCGAAATCGACATCGAAGCCGTATTCCTTCTTAAGATCCGACTTTATATTCGGCAGCGTCTCAATCACGCTGAGCTCGTACACCGACTGCGCATTGTCCGTTACCGGCCCGTAGGAGTCTACCGCAATCGTCACCGGGCCCATTCCGAGGAATCCGAAAGCCACCAGTCCGAACGCGAAGACAGCAGGCGCCAGCATCATGTTGCCCACTCCCTGTGTGCTGACGGCATAGCCGATGGCCATCAGGCCCATGATGGTCAAGCCCAGCCAGTAGGCGCTGAAATTGCCGGCCACCAGGCCAGAAAGTATGTTGAGAGACGCGCCGCCTTCGCGCGATGACGTCACCACTTCCTTTACGTGGCTGGACTCCACCGATGTAAACACCTTGACCAGCTCGGGAATAATCGCTCCCGCCAGCGTCCCGCAAGTGATGATGCTCGACAGCTTCCACCACATCGTTGGGTCGTTGCCTATCTCCGGAATCATCAGGTACGAAATCCCGTAGGTGGCGCAAATGGAAATAATCGAGGTCAACCACACCAGCGACGTCAGCGGCGCTTCGTAATTCATCTTATCGACGTTCTGATAACGCGCCTTCGCCATCGCCTCATTGATGAAGTAGGAAAGCGCGCTGGCGATGATCATCATCACGCGCATCACGAAGATCCACACCAGCAGTTCCACTTTGGTGATGTCGTTGTTGACCGCCAGCAAAATGAACGTGATCAGCGCCACGCCGGTGACGCCATAGGTTTCGAAGCCGTCGGCCGATGGTCCCACCGAATCGCCCGCGTTGTCGCCGGTACAATCCGCGATTACACCCGGGTTGCGCGCGTCGTCTTCTTTAATCTTGAAGACGATCTTCATCAGATCGGCGCCGATGTCGGCGATCTTAGTGAAGATGCCGCCGGCCACGCGCAGCACGGCCGCGCCTAGCGACTCGCCGATAGCGAATCCGATGAAGCAGGGGCCTGCATAGTCGCCCGGAATGTACAACAGGATGCACAGCATGATGAACAGCTCCACGCTGATCAGCATCATGCCGATGCTCATGCCCGCCTGCAGCGGAATCGCGTAGCACGGGTAGGGCTTGCCGCGCAGGCTGGCAAAGGCCGTCCGCGAATTGGCGAAAGTGTTCACGCGAATCCCGAACCACGCCACGCCGTAACTGCCGGCGATTCCCACCAGGCTGAACGCCAGAATAATCGCGACCTTGAATCCTTCCATCGATTGCAGGACTCCGAAGTAGAACGCGATAATCACCCCGATGAAAATCTCCAGAATCAAAAGGAACTTGCCCTGCGTGATCAGGTAGGTCTTGCAGGTCTCGTAAATCAGCTCGGAGATTTCGAGCATGGAGGCATGCACTGGCAGCTTTCGCAGATGCGTGTACATCGCCATACCGAAAACCAAGCCCAACACGGCAACGCCCAGTCCGATCGTCAGGAGCGTAGGGCCGGTCACCCCGTTCAGGAACACAGCTTGGCCCAAATCCGGCAGCCTCAATTCCGCTTCGCCGCCCTGCGCCAACAGGGGAGACGAACTCGCCAGTGCCAACAGTGCGAGGATCAACAGGGAGACGGCGCGCCTGCCAACAGCCGACAACGAGGTCACTTGCATCTGAGAAAACCCTCCAAGGAGCATAAAAAGAATTCGAGCCGCCCCGCGTTGGCCCTTGACTACTGGAGTCAAGATAGCGCATATCTCAGTATATTTGCAATGCTTTGCGGGCAGTTTACAGAACTTCCAGCACTAGGCACTTGAGGTACATCGTTTCCGGGACGGTGAGCAGAATGGGATGATCGGAGGCCTGGGTCCGGCGCTCCAGCACGCGCAGTGTCTTGCCGGCATCGAGCGCCGCCTGCGCTATAACTTCGTAGAAGGCCCCTTCGCTCATGTGATGCGAGCAGGAACACGTCACCAACACGCCACCCGAGTCCAGCAGCCGCAGGGCGCGCAGATTGATGTCTTTGTATCCGCGTGCGGCGTCAGCCACCGCACGCCGCGATTTGGCAAACGCCGGAGGGTCCAGTACCACCATCGAATACCTGCGCTCTAGACCAGAGAGGAACTCGAAAACATCGGCTTGGCGAAAGTTGATATTGGCGATGCCGTTCGCGCGCGCGTTGGCCTCCGCGGTAGCCAGCGCGCCGGCCGAAGAATCTACTGCTTCGACCGATTCTGCCTGCGCCGCGGCGTGCAGCGCGAAGCCGCCGCTGGAGCTGAAGCAATCCAGCACGCGTCCGCGCGCCCAGCGTCCCGCCGCCAAATAGTTTTCACGTTGATCCAGATACACGCCAGTCTTTTGGCCGTGCAGCAGATCGGCGTCGAGCTGCAGGCCATTCATCCGGATGTGGACTCTCTCCGGTATCTCACCGGCCAGCGTGACTACTTCGAGCGGCAGGCCTTCCAGCTTGCGCACGCTGGCATCGTTACGCGCCAGAATACCTGCGGGCGCGAGCAACTCTTGTAAACAATCGACGATGAGATCGCGTGCCCGGTCCATTCCCTGGCTCAGAGTTTGCAGCGCTAGGTAGGTGCCGTAGCGGTCGACAATCAGTCCCGGCAGCAAATCGCCTTCGGAAAAAACCAGGCGATGGGCATCCGAGTTTTGAACCACGCGCTCGCGGTGCGCAAGAGCCGCAGCCAGGCGGGCGCGAAAAAAGGTGCGGTCAATGATCTCCGGCCGTGTGGAGAGCAGGCGCAGCGTGATCTGCGACGTCGAACTGTAATGCGCGACTCCCAGAAACTTGCTCTTGGGATCCAGTACGCGCACCGCGTCGCCCGGCACGGCATCGCCGCGGTCGACAACATCGCTCGCAAAAATCCAGGGATGGCCGCTGGCGGCCCGGTCAGCCGCTTTACGGTTCACGCGTACAGTGGTCAAGTCCCCAGTGTAAAGCCCCCAGTTTAAGGCGATGGTCTAAAGACAAGCTTATGCGGTTATGAAAGGCGAATGCCGCATCTGCTCCAGCCGCGCGATGCGTTCCTCGGTGGAAGGATGCGTGGAGAACATGCGGAACAGCCCGCCGCGGAAGGGGTTCAGGATGAACATGTGGGCGGTCGCGGGAGAGGCGTCATCCATGGGAACCCGTTGCACGCCCATTTCGAGTTTCCGCAGAGCGTTGATCAAAGGGTCCGGCGTACCCGTGTACTTGACCGAAGCAGCGTCGGCGTCGAATTCGCGCGTGCGCGAGATTGCCATCTGGATCATCAGCGCGGCGAGGGGAGCCAGAATCATCATCAGCAAACCGCCGGCTGCACTGCCCCGGTCTTCGCGATCGTCGCGCGATCCGCCGAAAAAGAACGCCATGCGCGACAGGAAGGTGATTGCGGAAGCGATAGTCGCCGCCACCGAGCTGATCAGAATGTCGCGGTGCAGCACATGTCCCAGTTCATGCGCCAGCACGCCTTCTAGCTCGCGATCGTTCATCAGGCGCATAATGCCTTCGGTTACCGCCACGGATGCGTGCTGCGGATTGCGGCCGGTGGCGAAGGCGTTGGGCGAATCCTCTGGAATCACCCACAGTTTGGGCATCGGCAGACCCATCTTTTGCGTGAGCCCTTGCACGATGGGCGCGAGGCGGCCGTAGATTTCCGGCTGTTCCTGCGGCGTCACCGCCTGCGCCGCATACGACATCAGCGCAATTTTGTCGGAAAAGAAGTAGCTGAAGAAGTTCATGCCGATGGCCAGCATCAGGCCGTATTGGAGCCCCCGCGTGCCGCCCAGCGCCTCTCCGCCCACCAAAAGAATGCCGCTCAGCAATCCCAGCAACAGTACGGTCTTGACCGAATTCATGAAATCACCAGTCCTACAAATCGGCCGCACAGACGTTAGTCCGTTGTGCAGCCTCTATAAACACAGACGAGGCGGGCCCGCCTTTGGTTCGCGAAACCCGCCCCGGAAACACGCAAAATGCAGCTTAGCTGGCTACGTTCACCTTGATTTGCCGCGGCTTGGCCACTTCCTTCTTCGGAAGGGTCACCGTCAGCACGCCGTTCTTGTAATCGGCCTTAACGCCTTCCGGATTCACCGTGTCAGGCAAGGTAAACGCCCGCTCAAAGGTGCCATACGAGCGCTCCACGCGATGCCAGCCGCCTTCCGATTTCTGGGCTTCGAACTTGCGCTCGCCGCGAAGCGTTAGGGTGCCGTTTTCCATGCGAACGTCAATGTCCTTCATTTCCATATCCGGCACATCAGCCTTCACGATCAGCTCGTGATCGGTCTCCTGGATGTCCACCGGCGGAACCCATGGACGGCCATTCGGCTCGGCAAACAGGCGGTTCACCGAATCCTGGAACAACCTCATCCCGGCAGGAAAACCTTCAAAATCAGCAAAAGGCGAGTATTTGATCACAGACATAATGGTTATCCTCCTAAGTAATTGTGAACTAATAAAAGCATATAATATGCGTGTATAATTGTCAAGTATTTGGGCTCGTAGCCACTGGGGCCGGCAGAACGAAAGAGGACTGGAACGCTAAGATGCTATCTTTCAACGTGTTCCTCGGCTGCTGGCGGATCCCGGAGGCTGGATTTCTTTGAACGCGATACTTGCCGTCCCCACGATGTAGCGCACCATGGTGACGGGGAACTTCTTGTCTCCCTCCTGCACCGCGACCAGCGCCTCCACTGATACTTTTCCA
>DATJEI010000119.1:0-58274 GCA_035496735.1 Bryobacteraceae bacterium
AATCCGCCGAACCCACCGCCCAGGATGACTACGTTCTGCATCACACTAAATTAAATCCAGGACTTGCTGTAGGTCGTCTCCAATGACTTCCATTTCCGCGAGCGTCGGATCGTGAGCCACCCACCAAACTTCACCGCGCCGGGGCGTCACTCCACGGCTCCTCTATCGCGTCACGAATCTCGTCCCACTCCTGTTCGATTGCTTTCCATCGGATTGATCATTCGCGGAGAGGCATGAACGGATGAGGGACTCATCGCCCTCGCGCAGGCTCTTCTCCAAAACCTGGGCCGGAAACCGGGACCGCTCAGGGGCGGGCACTCTCTTGACAAGTTGTGTGGGCAACTCCGAGGGAAAGGAAAAGGTCACTTTCTTGCCGCCATAACGCCATAATGCCATAGTCATAGCGGCCGTCTGAAAGCTGACACCAACCATTTCATTCACCGCACCGGGCGCGATCGCATCCTCAAGAAAGTCTGCCGCGCCACCTCAAGATCGCGATCTCCATGTGCGGCGCTAAGTGTCGCTTGCAGTCCGCGCCCTGCATCGTCGCAGAGCGCCATCACAATCGCCTTCAGGGCCACCTGGCAGGTGGGTCGAACCGTAAGTCGCGCTCCGCCAGTAGATCATGGCACGGGCTACCCGACCATGCACTCCGGGAGCGAAAATCGCTTCCGCGCCCAGCCTGCTCTTATCGCGCGCCTGCGTGAAATCCTCTGGCAGGTGCCGCGTCGGCTTCATTTATCGCACCCTACTAATGTCGTTTGAAATATTGAATCTCGCGTTCGTGCTTTTTGGCGGCGTCGCGGCTCGCGAAGGTGCCCAAGTTTTTTCGTTTCTTAGTCTTCGGATCTATCCGTCGTGAATATAACCGGTATTCTCCGGTTCTTAACTTTCGAATCATAACAGCAGCATCGTTGCGAAGCGAGACCGCCGATCGAGGACTAGGCGGGGAACGGTTCCGGGCTCGGATCGATTACATCCGGATCGGGCTTCTCCGGCTCGCGGATAGGAACCGGCCCTGGTCCCGGCTCCTGCGGATCCGGATCCGGCGGCGGCAGCTTCGGATCATTATTTCGCATTTCTGTCCGGTTCGCTCAAACCACCGCCTCCGTCAAACCACCGGGCGGCGACCTTCGACGATGCCGAGTATCACGGCCACAATAGCCAGCACTAACAATACGTGAATAAATCCTGAAAGCGTATAGGAGGTGACTAAACCCAATGCCCACAGTACGAATAGAATGACGGCAATTGTCCACAACATGTTGTTACACTCCTTGATTGGTTTGTTTGGGAAACGGCTTATCCGTCACCATAAAATCTGCATGAGCTTCGCTTGCCGATGCCACGTCGGAAGCGCCGGTATCGGTCAAGATGTGCTTGGCACGTTTGACCCATTCCGAATCGTCGCAATGGACTGAGAGGAGTATCCCACCCTGTTTGATGCGACCTTCAAACCGTTTCGCTTCGTATTCCGGCAAGCCCATCCCCAGGAGGGCGCCGACAATCGATCCTACAGTTCCACCCACTCCGACGCCGGCCAGCAGGCCCATAATCGGTCCGGCAGCGATGAAAGGGCCGATCCCGGGAATAGCGAGCAACCCGATTCCGGCCACCCAGCCCAGCGCCCCGCCGATCACCGCTCCCGAGCCCGCTCCAGCGATCGCTCCTTCCGGCGCCTTAGTATTCTTCTCGTGCGCGAAGTCTTTGGATCCTACATTCTCCGCGAACAATACTGAAATATCGGTTTTCCGAAAACCCGCTTGCTTAAGAGAGTCCACTGCCTGTTCAATGCCTGGTCGATCGTTATAGAGTCCATAAACGGCGGTATTGGTTGCCATATCGGATTTCCTCACACTTGCCAAGTGCAAGCAGGTGGCCACTTCGCAATCTGATGAGTCGACTGGAAACAAACCACCAGCCATTGGAAACTTTTTCTCGTTGGCAAATTCTGCACGGAGCAAAGGAAACAAACTTTCTGACGCACTCTCTAACGGTCAGTGGGGATTAATCCACAACAAGGGAGAGAAAAATAATGAGTACCCTATTGATGATTATTCTGGTGTTGCTGCTCGTTGGTGTTCTGCCGACCTGGCCCTACAGCTCAGGTTGGGGATACTATCCCGCCGGTGGTCTTGGATTGGTTCTCCTGATTACCTTGGTTTTTCTATTATTCAGCGGAAGAACCGTCTAGCTATTTTCGTTCGACGCTGGTAGAAAAAAAGGGCGCCACGACTTCGCGGCGCCCAACGAAAGAACATCGTTCCTTCAATTCACAAGACTAGCGGTGCGAATGGACCTCGGATTCAACACCGTGCGAACTCACTCCTTTTTCTCCAGCGGAGGCGATATCTTCAGCGCCGGTTTGTTTGAGGAGATCCTTGGCTCGCGCAATCTCATGCGACCCATCGCAATGTACCGATAGCAGCACGCCGCCATCTTTCACGCGTCCTTCGTAGCGTTTGGCCTCGTACTCGGGAATCCCCATTCCAACCAAGGCTCCAATTAAGCCGCCAACGGCTCCGCCCACCCCCATGCCGGCGAGTCCGGCCATTATGGGTCCGGCCGCAATGAAGGGACCTAATCCGGGAATCGCGAGCGTGCCGATTCCAGCGAGCACCCCCAGCGTTCCTCCTAACACGCCGCCGGCCGTGGCGCCCGTCGTGGTTCCTTCTGGAGCCTTCGTGTTTTTTTCATGGGCGAATTCTTTGGAGCTCTGGTTATCCGGTAACAGCACTGAAATGTCGTTGTTCGAAAATCCTGCGGCGAGGATTTGATCCACGGCTCGTTCGGCAGCCATGGAATTCCTGTAAATCCCAAAAACGGCGGTATTTTTGCCTGCCATGTTAGTCTCCCTTTATTGAAGTATTCGATTACTGCTTGACGGACATCTGGTCCACGACCTTATCTGCACCCCCGGCTAAGGAAACTGCCTTCGAGACGATGGCACTCTTTTCGGCTTCGGATTTTACAGGGCCCTTTAGCGTGACGGTCCCGTTCTGGCTGATCACCTTCACATTGTGGGCGTCGGTAGAAAGCGTCTTATCAGCCATGATGGACCGGCGAATGCTCCGGGTGAGGTCGAGATCTGAGGCGTTGTTCTTCTGTTGATCGGCCGTGGGTTGATTCGCGGCACGATCCTGCTTGTTGACCTTTGTGTTATCCGGTTTTACACCGGAGTCGGGCTTTTGAGCGCCCCAGGAGGCCGCCCCGAGTAGCATGGCCAACACTACCGCTTGAATTTTCATCTTGTTTGCCTCCAGAAAAGGAATTTGTTGGCGATTCAACGACCGCCAACTCACCCGTTAGAGTCGTCGCCGCCCGGATTGTTTCGAATGTGGCGTAGATCGGATGGAAGGTGTTTTTCGAGTTCCCGGGCAATACTTGCCGGTTCTGTTTCGCGCAGCATTTCGTCAACTTCCGAATCTGCGGCTTCAGCCAAGCCGTGATAGGCGCAAAGTACCTGCAGCAGACGCAGCATCTTAGTAGCTTCGCGCTCGGCCATAAGGTTTATCTGCAAGTCCAAATGGGCCCGCTCATCGGCGCGGCGAGTAGCACGGTTCTGGCTGACCAGTATGAAAAGTGACAAAAAGATCGCTTCCAACGAGACAATTGTTGTGAGCCCCATAAACGGGAAGGGATCAAATACGTGGAGGCCGGGCACCCAGCCCGAATTCCATAACATCCAAACACCGAACCACAGAGTATGTAAAGCAATTGCCCATGGACGTCCACTCTGGGATACAACCAAGTCGCTAAATGTTTCGGCGGCAGTTCGGCGCGCAAGCGCCTGATGCTCAAGTTCGGAGACCGCCCGGATGCTTTGCTTTGACCGCGCATCGATGGACTTGGATTTTGATTTCATGAAGCGACTTCTACGGGCCTTGAGAATTCCCTTGCGAATTGTGTTTGCGATCCAACAGGTCAGGCATGAATTCAGAAAAGGTATTGCCTACGATTCGACTCAGAAAACTTAGTCCGATCCGGAGCGTGACGTGGCCCACCGTGGAAGGCGATTCCGGCCGCCAAGTGTTTGATACCAAAATCCCCCCCGGCACCGCGATATAGCGAGCATAGGCGAGTTGAGGCTCTCCCAGTTTATTTTGAGTCACAAAAGCCATCTTGACTACGTGGCCCAAGCGAGCCTTCAGAGGTTTCCTCGCAGCTCTATAATATCGGGGGTCCTCACCCCAAAAACTGCCGAAAACAGCTTCCAAAGTGTTGGTAGTGCCACCAGCGGCTAGCCTGGCCCCATAGCGTTTCGCATAGCCCTCCCAGTGGGTGCCGTAGGTTTCCGGCTCATTGCTCCAAGTCTGCATTCCGGCTACGAACACACCCGCTGCGAGATTTTTTGGGCCTAGGGTGGCTAGAGTTACCCACCGAAACCGATCCCCCGCGCTCATATCCGACTGAGGCTTCGGGATAGAAAGGGACGCACCGGGCTGCCCCTGGATGTACGCGGCGGTGGACAGAGTGATGGCTATGAAACCCCAGAACGACATGCGCGGCATCCCCTTACTTGTTAGATCCTTCGTCAGGCAAGCTGTTGCGGGTTGTCTTCGAAACAGATCGGGACTAAAAGAACTTTGCGAAGCGAGACCAGCTAGTTATCGCGGGAGGATTCGTTGCGATTTCCTTGCGAGCTAACCTGGGATCGCCGGATGGTTCAAGGCCTCGCGCCTGCTTGGCAATATAACTGCAGCCAAATGCTCCTGTAAATCAACACCCAAAGGAGCATACTGATGAATGCGAAGCAGCTCGAAAGGGCCTCGTACTTGGCGGCACATGCCGTTCTATCTGCCAATGTAAGCGCTCCCCACCTGGCAACCCCTGGAGCTCGTCGGTCCTATACGGTTGATGCCATTGCCAATAAGATTAGAAGCGTGTTTGAACTTCATTGCTCCGCCTTCGACGATTCCAGTGACTGGAGCACGCCAAATTTTTCTAAACAGCCCCGACCAAGCGAGGCACTCGAGCAAGACACTCCGGCTCTCTCCAGCGGCAAGCTGCAGCTCGTGATGCAAAAAATGCACTAACCTGAATTATTGCTTTTCGAGAACGTAACTGGTACGGGCGCGGACTTTGAGCTTGCCGATAGCTGGAGCCGACGCGACTACCCTGATCTTGCGGGATGTCGAGTATCGATCCGGATTGGGCGGCGTGTATGCGAGTGTATAGCTGGCGCGAATGTCTTTGGCGATCCGCAGACACAGAGCACCGATCTCCGAAAGCTGCGACGGCACAAAAACTTCGCCTCCAGTGAGATGTGACAGGCGATGGAGGGTTCCGAGATTGTGCTCCGGCTCTTCGGGATCGTAGAGAGCAACGCAGTACACGGCTGCGCCCGACAGCTCCACGGCGCGAACTGCGTCCTGCAAAGTGTGCATACTGTTGTTATCGCCGCCGTCGGAAATCAGCAGCAGCGCTTTGCTTTCCCATCTGCCCTTCGCAAGATGGTCCGCGGCCAGCATCAGGGCATCATACAGCGCGGTTCGGCCCTCTGGCCTCTGCGCATACAGCGCGGTCCTGAGTTGGTTGGGGTTCTGGGAAAAGGCGACATCCGGCGGCAGTCCTAAAGAAGCGTGATCGTTGAAATTGACAACGAAGGTTTCATCATCCGGGTTGCTCGACTCGACAAAAGCTAACGCGGCAGCGACAGTTTCAGCCTGTTTGGTTCGCATGCTGCCGCTGCTATCGATAACGATCCCCACCGTTACCGGCCGGTCTTCGGCGGCAAATTGTTTAATGGCCTGCGGACGGCCGTCTTCGAAGACCTGGAAAGCGCTGACGCCGAGACCCTTAATATTCGAACCGTGAGTGTCTTGCACTCCAACGTTCAAGAGAACTAACTGGCTGTCGGCGTGTAACGTGAATTCCGCAGCGGAGGGCGGTCGGGCCTGCCCTGAAAGCAGCGCGGAGACGAACACCGCAATTGAGAGATCGGCCTTAACCATGGAAGAGGATGAGGCAAGCAGCTCGCGGCTACCTGCCCCTCATTTTACCCGCAAATTCTAACTACGACGATAGGCAAGATTTAGCGTCAGGGCGCCGACGATCGACAAAAAACCCGCTAGAATCAGCCAAGGCAGATTTGAAGCGGTCTTGGGGAGTCTATCAGGCTGTTGCGGCGCTTGGCTGATCCGCTGAGCGTCACTCGTTTCCGCTGCCGGGGCCGGGGTTACGGATTCGGGCGTGGCAGCAGGGGGCGCGGGAGGCGCGGGAGCCGGCTGCTGGGGAGCCGCCGCCACTTCGGTCGGAGCAGGAGTTGGAGCGGGTTCCGCCGCCGCTGCGGTTGGAGCTGGAGCAGAGGTCGGCTCTTTGCCCGCGGCCGCTGTGGTGTCAGCTGACGCCGGTCGATCGTCTATCGGAACTTTGGCCCCGTTATTCGACGCTGTTATAGTAGCTGCCTCCTGGGGCCGATAGGCAAATTCTTGCCCGAAGTTGTCACCGGGGTAGAACCATGCACGCAGGGCCTTGGGTTGCCCAGCGGGAACCTCCCAGAATGCGAAGACGCTCTTCCCGGTTACCCGCAGACGTTCGTTGGGAATAGCGAGAACGGTCGTGATTAAATGTTTCTCGTCTTTATCGTAAAACAGCACGATATGGCGGTTGGATTCGGAATCCGCCAGCTTGATTACATAAGTTCCCGGTTGCAGCATCATGTTGGGCAGTTGCATGACCTCGTCGGTGGTGATGATGGTTTTCTTATCCCATTGATCCGCCGAGGCGATGCCCATTCCTGCCATACTCACGACTGCCACGAAAGCAAGTGTTTTTAGGTAATTCCTCATTAGTTACTCCTTTTTTCTAGCGCGCAGCCGAAACTGGTGTGCCAGGCTACGCAATCCTTAAGGCAACTGCCGGGCCATCGATGGGCGGCCTGGCGGCAACTTCCAAAAGGACCTGCAAAAGAAGAAGTTGGGACAGCCGCAGCAGTACTGTGCAAAAAATGCACTGACCTATTTACTAGCGTCTTTACTTGGGAAAGACGATTCTGCACGGCTAGATTTTTCAAATCACTGCTGAGACAGGGAGAAATAAGAACCCGGTGCATTGTCGCTGCCCTATGGAGAGTCATGTGCAATAGAGCGTACATGATGACTCGCAAGAAGCACCCCGTCCTGACCCAGCCCCCCATGATTCTCGGAACCGTTTCCTGGATCGCAGATGAACTGATCGGGATTCGCATGGTCGAGCAACGGTTATCCAGGCGGTTACAATCACGGGTGCCTCAGAATAGCCAAGCGCTGCTCAGTGGAATTCAAGATTTGAATCAACGCATCGACGTGCTGGATCGAGCCCTCGACGAATATATCAGCACGGGGAAGGTGGCCTAGCCACCACAGGGCCTTGAAAGTAAATGACGGAGCCAGTAAATCCCGCCTCTGCCCCACTAGGGCGAGTCTTGATTGTGGATGACGACGAAGAAGTGCGGAGCGATTTGGCCCGCGCTCTTACCGCTCAGGGATTCGAAACAGCAACCGCCGACGATGGAGAGCAGGCTCTTCAGAAACTCGACTCATGGTCACCCGACGTCATCATTACGGACTTGGTGATGCCTCGGTTAGACGGCTTCGAGCTGATGCGTACGCTGCGGGGCAGAGGAGAAGAGATCCCCGCCATTGTTCTGACGGGATTCGGAAGCGTCGAAAAGGCGCTCTCGGTCATTAGGGACCTGGATGCATATTGGTTTTTAGAGAAGCCCGTAAAACTCACCGCGCTCTATTCTCTTTTGAAGCGGGCCATACAGCACAACCGTCTGCTCCGCGAGACTGCCGCACTGAAGCGGGATCTGGCATTGCGGGGTGCGCTGGGCCGCCTGACGGGACGTTCCGAGCCCATGCAAAAAGTATTCTCCTTGATACATCAAGCGGCCCCCAGCAGCGTCTCGATATTACTCATTGGCGAGAGCGGCACCGGGAAGGAGCTTGCGGCGCGCGAAATTCACAATTTGAGCCTGCGCTCTGACCGTCCGTTCGTGGCCGTCAACTGCGCAGCCCTTCCGGAAACCTTGATCGAAAGCGAGCTGTTTGGTTACGAAAAAGGCGCCTTCACGGGAGCGGCCGAACGCCGGCCCGGTTGCTTCGAACAAGCCCACGGAGGCACGTTGTTTCTAGATGAAATATTGGAGATGCCTATCTCAACCCAGTCGCGCCTATTGCGCGCCTTAGAGGAAAGAACGATTCGCCGGCTAGGAGGGCAAACCGAGATACCCATCGACATTCGTCTAATTGCAGCGTCCAACCGGCGACCGGAAGATGCTTTGCGTGACAATACACTTCGCGAAGACTTGTACTACCGGTTGAACGTGTTTCAACTCGAGCTGCCGCCGCTGCGAGAGCGCGGCGAAGACATTGGATTGCTCGCCGAATCGATGGTGCCGATGCTGAATGAAAAACACGGCGTCAAGGTCACGGGTATTAGTCCAGCAGTATTGGACTGCTTCCGCGCCTACTCTTGGCCAGGGAATGTGCGTGAACTTCGAAACGTGATGGAGCGTGCTGTCATTCTAGCCGGGTCAGGATCAATTGGCCCGCAGCATATTCAAATCGAAGAAAAAGCTTTCGACCCCGTATCGACCGCGCCGGTGAACGCCCAGCCGCTTGGGAATGGGGACAAATCCATTACGCTCAAGGCCGGAGTCTCGCTATCAGAGGTCGAGACGGCATTCATCAATCTAACCTTGAAGCACGTGAATCAGAATCGCAAGAATGCCGCGGCGATGCTGGGAATAAGCCTTCGAACGCTGCAAAATCGCATCAATGAGATGCGTAGAAATCGAGATACCGCCACAGCGCAGAATGGTCCATCCAGTTCCTAAGTGGTTTCATCGGCGGCGGGGACGTCGGCGACGCGGACGGGGGGTGCGTCGTTGGCTGGATCCGTCCTTGCATGGCCCCGAGAGCCTTCGAATGAGAACCTTCCGGTCCTAGCCAAAATAAGTAACCCGCCCACCAAGAGAAACACAGCGGCCAGTGTAACCAGGGACGCAGCCCCGGTGCCTGTTCCGATCACGTGACCCAAGTTCTGCGGGGGTGGGTCAATGCCCCCTCTTGCAACGCCAAGGATTCCCGCGATCAACAATATAAATCCAAACGACACTTTCACGGGCGCCTCCTTGGCAGCTTACTTCCCCCAAGACAGGAGCACGTTAAGTGCCGCTGGATCTTCCGCTAAATGTGGGTCAATCCTTCTATCCGGTGCAACTTCTGCCAGGCGCCTGCAACCTCAAGGGGTAATTCCTGCGGTGAGTGGCGACGTAGGTCATTGTGCGCTCAAGTTAAGGGTTCTTGGACTTCGAAGTGCACGTGTCGAGGCGAGGAGTTTGAGCAACAAATGACAGTGGAAGCATATGGACAGGCGTACCAGAGAGGGTTCGATCGAACTATCCGCCTTTTGTTGTCCCGCGGAGCACGGAACGAGTACGCCCGGGAAGCGGCTCAGGCAGCTTGGGTCAAGGGATGGGAGCGCATCAATCAGTTGCGCAATGAAAGCGTCGTAACGACCTGGGTGAATACGATCGCCTTGAATTGCTACCGCAGTTTTCTGCGCAGCGAGAATCAACAACTGCCGCTGACAGATTTGCCGACCGGCGCGGACGTCAACCTAGGCGCCATCGATTTGGGTAGGTTTCTGGAATGGTGCCGCCCCAGCGATCGTCAGCTGTTCGAGGACTATTTGCAGGGCTATCCGATTGAAGAAATCGCGCGCAGGCAAGGGATCAGCTATACCGCGGTTCGGATTCGGCTTTTGCGCGCGCGCCGTGCGGTGCAGTCGCGCATCAAGGATCCGGGATTTTCAATTCGTACTCCCCGGCCGAAGGGGACTTCGCCTCGTCCAATAGCCGCTTAAGACACGGCGAGTGCGACCAAAGAAGGAGATCGTGATGACGAACAAGAGCACGTACTATCTGGTGGGATTCGGTTGCGGATCCCTGGCCGGCCTACTGTTCGCCCCGAAGGCCGGAGCGGCGACGCGGGCCGGAATCGCGAAAGCCGCGAAAAAGCGGCGGCGCCTGGTCAAGGAGAAGATAGCTTCGACGGTGGCCGCGATGGAAAGATGCAGAATCGGGACGCTGCGTGTTTTGAAACGCGGTCTGCCTTCAAAGCGGATTCGCGCGTTGTTTCAGTGAAAGGCGGCTGCCATGTTGAATTGGGCCTTGATATTTCTGATCGTAGCCATAATCGCCGGCATCTTCGGGTTCGCCGGTTTGGCAGTAGCCGCGGCGGGTTTGGCGAAGTTCATTTTTTTTCTGTTTCTCATTTTGTTCCTGCTCTCTTTGCTCACGGGATTAGGGCGACGAGCGTGATCCTTCCCAAAACCGGCCAAACCGAAACAAGTTTAGGGGTTCGATACTCACACTGAGCAGAGGATAGTCACTATGAAACGTTTTACAATCGCATGCTTTGGTTTCCTGATCGCCGGTACACTGGTAGCGCAAGAGGTTCCGCGCTTTTCGTTCGAAGTAGGGGGCGGCTTTACGCAGCCTGTGGGCAATACCGGCCGGCACTTAGACGAGGGTTGGAATATCCGCGGCGGGGCCGGATTCAACTTTTCCCAATATGTCGGCTTGATGCTCGAGGCCGATTACAATCGCTTCGGAATTAATGGAGCCACGCTGCATAGGGCCGGCTTTCCCGATGGAAATGTCGGTGTTTTCTCGGCCACTCTGAACCCGATTGTTCATCTTACGCCGCGCAGCCACTTTGACGTGTACTTAATCGGTGGAGGCGGCCTTTACCGGCGTACTCAGGAATTTACGCAACCGGGTCTGGCGGCGGTAACGGCTTTCGATCCATTCTTCGGCTTCTATACCGCGGCGGTCCCGACCACCCAAGTTTTAGCCTCCTATACGGTCAATAAACCTGGCGTGAACGGGGGTGCAGGCATCGCCTTCGGGTCAAAGTGGCACGGCAAGTTCTTCGCCGAAGCTCGTTATCATCGCATCTTCATGAACAACTATCTGCACACTGACTACGTGCCAGTCTCATTCGGTTTCCGTTGGTAGCGCGAGACCCTCATTTCACCGGAGCATAGTAGCCGCGTCGGTAGGTAATGCTGGGGGCGGGGGTTCTCGACGAAACCGCCAGATCCACCTTGATGTGACGATACTTCCCATCGCGGGAGGGGTTTAAGGGCGTGTATCCGAGGAGATACTCGCTACGAAGCAGAGTGCCCAGTTGTGAACTAATCGATTCCAGGTCTTCTGGATTTTCTATGCTATAAGCGCGTCCTCCGGTATGCTCGGCCAGTTCGTCGAGCAACCGGGGACCGTTTTGCTCTTCTCTCGAATGCTTAAGAAGATCTCCGGCATCGAAGATCCCCATCGCGAACAGCTGGACATCGGATTCGAGCAAGGCTCCCTTGATTTGTCCCCGGGTCAGCCGGCTGCGGTTATCGCCGCCATCCGACAGAATCACGATCACCTTGCGGAAATTTCTGGCATTCTTCATCTGGGTTAGGGCCAGATGGATTGCATCGATCAGGGGCGTGCGCCCGAAAGGTTTGGTGTGCGCAATCTTCCGATAAACCTCATCGGAATCGGAAGTGAATGGTGTGAGAAGTTTCGGCCGTTCGCCGAACTCAACTAGGAAGAACTCGTCGTCTGCATTAGCGGTTTTGAAAAACGCAGCGGCGGCGTCCGCGGATTTGCGGATCTTATTGCTCATACTGCCGCTCGAATCAAACACCAGGCCTACCGAGAGCGCGGCATCGTCCTGCGAGAAATAGGTAATCTTCTGCTCAACGCCGTCTTCAAATACCCGAAAATTAGCTGCGGCGAGATCCGTCACATTGGTTCCCGTTGGAGATACCGCGTGGACTGGCACCAGAACCATCGAAGCATCCACGCGGAGATGCTCACTCGGAACTGCTTCCGGATTGAGGCCAGCAGTGGGGGTTCGGCGAGGGCTGATGGAAACGACAGGCCCGCTTGGCGTCTGACTAGGGCTGCTCTCGCAAATCGAAAGCAGAGCAACGATGCCCAGAGCCGGATAAAGAGATCGAGCCATGGGGAGATTGTATACCACGGCCACTCTTGATGGGGTCAGCTATCCAGGCGATATAGCTTTCATGGCACAGAGTGAAAAACGAAAGCGCCAATGTCGGAATGAGTAGAGCTGCGAGCCAGTCCGTCGAAGTCGATGGATACGGAGGTAGCGGCAGCGGCGCCGATCGCTCGACTATTCGCCCGTAGATGAAAGTCATAGGGTTCCCGTATTGTATTCACAAACAGGGGGTCGACGCCGATGCGATTGTCGTGCACCGAACAGCCAGAGGTATCCATCATCACTTGAGGGGCAGTGGTGCCGTAGATCATGTTGTGATCGATACTGCAAGAACTTATGGAAGCTTGGTAGCGAGTGATCGCGAACCTCTCGGTCTCATAAAAGATGTTATCCCGGACGATCAAGTTCGCTTGCCGCCCCCACAGCATGATTTGGCCGGTCTTACCCGGTGTATTCTCGAAGGCGAATACATTATGGGCGATCAGCGCTCCGTCCAGGCCTTCGGCGGTCTGAATGGACCACCCATGATGGATGTTATAAAAGACGTTGTTGGCCACGGTCATGCCCGAGCCGTGAAGATATAAGGCATGATCGAGCTGCGATGGATTCGACCGGCCAATGTCGTGGAATACGTTACCGTCCACAATAAAGTCGTGGCACGCCTGGTTTGTGTACATGCCGCTGAGCCCGCGGCCGGTGGATGAGGGGCGATTGGCAATGTATTCGATTCGATTGCCTCGAATCGTGATGTGATGGGCGGCATCGTTACTGTGGATGCCTTCCCTGAAGCCCCTCGTGATAACGAATCCTTCGATAACGATGTAGGAAGCGTTAAAGAGATCGATGTAGGAATCGCAACGCATTTCGCAATCTAAGATGGCTCCCCATTTTCTTTCGGCGCGCAAAGTGATCCACGCGTCGGGCCTGCCGGATCTGCGGAGAACTACGGGGGAGTGGTTGTCTTGGTTTCCGTCTCCGCCGGTCACAGACCTTTCGTGACCGTATGTACCATCACGAACGATAACTGTGTCCCCGGCGTTCGCGGCCTGCATGCCGCGGATGACGGTGCGAAAAGGTGCGGTGCGCGATCCATGGCCGGAGTCCTTGCCGTCCGTGGCCACGTAGTAGACAGAGGCGGCGCAATGAACCACGGATAAATAGGCGAGCAAAGCCAGTAAACCAAGGCGCGGCATCTCTTGCATTCCCTTTAAAGACTGGCGTCCCCATCGTATTGAGTGGGGTACCAACAATCCGCGTTCCGTAAAGAGCCATCCAACTCCGGGTTGGTAACGCGATATAGATAGCACCAGGTTTCCAGGCTGCGATGGTGAGGAGGAGGTTGGATCGGCTGAAGCTTTTGCAGCCAGCATCCCATGTTCTCCAAAACGTGGACGACCTCGCGGCGGCAGCGCGCAAGGGCGTGATCGATCATCGCCCGGCATAGATCGGGATCTTTGATCAGAGTTTGAAAATCGATGAGAAGTGCCCGCTCCAGACCCAAAGACTGGACTTGACGACGCTCGAAAACCGCATAGCCCACCAGGCGCGAGCCCCGGCTCGCAGTAAGAATCCATGTACGATGCTGCTTGAGAGAGTGCTTAAAATGCCAGTTCAATGTGCCCGGGTCTCGAGAACCAAGTAACAGGTCCGGACGCTGTTCCTTCAATTCCGCCCACATCCCATGGAAGCGATCATCAAAGGACGTGCACCAGTCAAAGCGGTAGTCATTCTTTAGCGACTGCCGCGCGGTTAGCGAAGAATCTTTCAATCGTCGCGGCGTCGAGAGGATCGCGCCAAGCCCTCTTGAAATGAGCTTAGGGAGCTTGCCTTCCAAGTAGCCTTGCACTGCGGCGGCGTAGTTCGCCACCCAAAACTGCGAGCGATCCCATTCTCCCACCGGGACCTTGGACCAGCCTAGCTGAGTGCAGAGCGCTGCGGTAGTTGGACTTGGCGTTGTGATCACGTTAATGTCAGCTCCACTGTGCCTGAGTTGGTACGCCAAGAGCATCACAGAAAATGCTCGAAACTGGACATCCACCGCCCACCCTCGACCCGCCGCAGAAGTATACTTCTTGCCGCCGAAATAGACAAAGCTCGGAACATTACCCAACGATCCGACGATGTGTCCCGACTTGTCTTCGATCACCCAACCGATCGGCCAGTCACTTAATTCCAAGTAAGCTGGATTGTCGAGCCAAAGCGCCAGCCATTGATCGCGGGTTTTCACGGTCAGTCCGTGCCTGGATTCAACCGCTGCGATTTGATCATAATCCGCGAATGTAGCGAGCCGAATGAACGGACGCTTCTTGTCGCGTAGGTGGCCCTGTTCCCGCGGTTCCTTAGAGAGGATCGGATTTACGAGAAAGCTCATCTAGTCAAAGCGGTAAAGAACCTGGATGGTTGCGGGCTATTGACCCCGGACCTCGCCGGCTGGAGCAATCCCATCAGAAACCCAACGCCGTAGGCAATATGATGGACGGCAATCACGCCTGGAAGCGCCAGTAGTGATGGCAATTCGAGTGAGCCCAGGTAAGGAAGTGACGCAGTCACACAGGCTAACGCATATAACATCAATTCAGCACTCAGGAGAGTGCCGGCAAACAGCGCGAACGTGCTCCAACCAAACGCGGCCGACAGTGTGATCAACAAGAGACCCAGCAGGATAGAGCTGACGAAGAGCGCCGGAACAAGGTGCCGCCATGACGCTACTGAACCGTGCTTCCGCATGACCGCCACTTTCCAGAAGCCATACTGAAGATATTGCTTGGAAACCGCGACAAGCGAAGATCGCGGAGTGTAATACGACTGAATCCGGGGAGACTGAAACAGCCGTCCGCCTCCGCGTCGAATACGGAAGTTTAGTTCGTCATCCTGATTGCGAACCAATTCAGGATCGAACAGGCCAAAGCGCTCGAACACGGATCTGCGCCAGCAGCCCAAATAGACGGTGTCGGCATCTCCCTCGTAACTTGGGTTGTGGCTCTTACCGCCGCCGGCGCAGAAGGGGGATTGAAATGCGGCTGCGATAGCCCGTCCGATCAATCCGGTGCCGCGCGCGATCCAGGGCCCGCCTACGTTATCGGCGCCGGTTTGCCGTAGTACATCTACACACTGTCGAACATAATCCGTTGCGTAAACGGTGTGGGCATCCATGCGAATAATGACGTCGCCAGTCGAGGCAGCGATCGCAGCGTTCAGCCCCATTGAGACGATGCGCCCGGGATTATCGATCATTTGAACGCTGGGCGCCTTCTGCATATACTGCCGCAACACTTCCCGAGTGCCGTCATCGCTCATCCCATCCGCCACCAGGATCTCGACCTCCCAATTGCGGTCGAAGCTCTGACGCAAGAGGGAATCCAGGAATTCTCCAATGTGCCGCCTTTCGTTCCGGCACGGTATGACGATCGATATTTTCACGACTGTTCCTCCGATTTCCTTCAATGCCGCGTGCGCCACCCTGGCTGGCAGCTCCCATTCGGTAGGGCGAAAAGGCCCGGACGCTAGGGTCCCTTCCGAATGGCTGCGGACCCGGCGCCGCCGATATGATGCTCATGATACGCAGGCAAAATGTCGCAGATCCGCGCGCCCAGGAGCGCGCTTAGCCCACGATCTGCGCCAAGAGTTTGATTTGCTCGAATGGCGAATTGTTTCGCCCCAATACGAGGACAGTTTTGAACTTCACTTTTGCAACGCACGCTTCCGCCCCATCCCGCCATAGCCGGACCCTACTTTTGACCTTGGCAGTGCTTCTTTTGGCACGACTGGCCGGCGCCGCGGCTTATTACGTCGCCCCGGCAGGGAGCGATTCGAATCCCGGTACCCTGGCGGCACCTTTCCTCACCCTGCAACAGGGCGTGAATCGCGCCGTCGCGGGGGATACCGTCATCGTCCGGGACGGCACGTACGGCCATGTCAACTCCGTTACGGGCGGGGACAGCAGTGGGAATGAATATGCTCCAGTCGTTCTTTATAATTCCGGAACCGCTGGAGCATGGATCACAATTAAAGCCGAACACAAAGGTGCGGCCGTTTTGGACTGCGAGATGCTGTGCGATGCATACATCAATCTCGGCAATGCCTCCTACATCGTGATTCAAGACCTGGTAATCACGCGGGGTTATAAGGAAGCGATCCACAGCAATGATTCCGCGCACCACATCACCTTGCGCGGCAACCGACTTGAATACATCGCCAATCGTTCTACGTCCACCACGCTGGGGCTGGACGGACTTTACGCCAACCCCAACTGCCATGACTTCCTCATCGATGGGAATGTGTTTCACGACATCGGCCGAACCAACGTGAATTGGCTGGATCACGGCTTGTACCTTCACGGGTCAAACTACACGATCATCAACAATCTCTTCTACAACATTCCTCACGGCTGGTCGATTCAGACGGCGGACGGATTGAGCAATGTTCTGATCGCAAACAACACCTTTGCGTTTCCAAATGGCGGAGGGCAGGACGGTCAGATCATGCTGTGGAATACACAATCGAATTTGACCATCCGAGATAATATCTTTTACACGCCGCAGAACTACGCTATTACTCGCTACACCTCTTCCATCGCTAGCTGTTCGATCGACCATAACCTCGTTTACGGGGCATCCGGCATGATGGCGGACGCGAGCGGATGCACACTGGGTACAAACCAGATTGGGGCGAATCCCATGTTCACTAACGCGTCGTCGGCGCCGTTCGATTTTCATGTGCAAGCGGGAGGTCCCGGGATTGATACGGGCATGAATATTGCCGCTGTGGGCACCGATTTCGATCTTAACGCCAGACCGCAGGGTTCCAGCGCTGACATTGGCGCGTTTGAGTATGTACCCCCCGTCATCGTACCGCCGCCCGTCATCTCCGGAGTATTCACTTCTTCGGTTCTACCGACTTCGGTCGTAATCAATTGGACCACCGATCAGCCATCGACATCCTCCGTCCAATACGGGCTGAGTAGTTACACGATGAACACGCCAACAGATGCGACGCTTGTCACCCAACACTCGGTTACCCTTTTCAATCTCACGGCCTCGACTTCATATCATTTTCGAGTGAGTTCCACAAACTCCAGTGGGGGCGCCACGGTGTCAGCTGATTCCAGCTTTACGACAGCTGCCTTATCGACCGCGATCTCATTGTCGGCAGCGACTTCCACGCTTTCTGTGATGCAGGGCCAATCGGCGGCTGACGGCGTTACGGTGCGCCTCCTATCGGGCTCGCCAGCCTCCGTTGCATTCTCAGCGTCATCGTTGCCGGCTGGAGTCACCGCAGCCTTTTCCGCGGCCAATTGCACTGCAACATGCAGCACGACTCTCACACTCGCTACGTCGTCAAGCACTCCGACAGGAGTTTTCCCTCTCATGATCAGCGGCACAGGATCTGGATTCGCTGCATCCACCACCGTTTCTCTCAGCATTAGCGCGGCAACCAACTTGGCGTCAGGCTTGATGGCAGGTTGGAACTTTAATGAGCTGCGTGGCGTCACGACTGCCGATTTCTCCGGCAACGGAAACACGGGGACGCTTCAGAATGTCTCTTGGGCATCGAATGTTTGCGCCAGCTGTATCTCATTGAGTGGCTCCAATAGCTATGTTTCCGTGTCCGAAAGCTCCAGCCTGGAGGGCGCAACGCAAATTACGGTATCTATGTGGTTGCGGCCGAATTCCAGCGGAAACGTCGATCCGCGCACCGTATCCAAGCTGTACAGCTGGGATGTCAAGTTGAACGGCAGCAGCCGCGCACCGCAGTTTTCTGCGACCGGCATGTACGGCAGGTTGAATTATTCGCTGGCGCTCAACCAATGGCAGCATCTTGTATTTACGTTTTCATCGGGTGTACTTAAGGGATATGTGAACGGGAAACCCGTTGCTTTCACCGCCAATACCTTCGCGGCCGGCTCAACCCTTCCCCTGCAGATGTACGGGCTCTACCTTGGCACTGACCCCAGTAGGTCTGCATCTTATAAAGGCTATATGGATGATGTGCGGATCTACAATCGAGTGCTAAGTGACACTGATGTGGCTTCCCTGTATGCCACCACTCTCCATTAGACGGGTGATCTGCGAACCAAGGATGCCGCGGTCTCAGCGATAGGCAGACCGCCACCATGCGCGCCGAGAAGCCCATTAACGCGGCTACACTTCAGTAAGATCTTCAGGTTTACATACCAGGTTGGATTCTCCGGATACAACGGAATTCGCGGCAAGAGCCACGGATTCGCCGAGTCCACGCTTCCGAGCGTCATGGTTGCAGCCGAGTCGTAGAGTTTTTGTGCGATAAAAGCGGCCCGCGGGCCAATGCTCCGACTGCTTCCGAACGGATATGCCAGGTGACGACAGAGACGCCCAGTGTGGCGGGATACTAGGTCCCGGCTGTATTTCATCTCGAAAATAAGTTCTTCGTCGGTAAGCGTGGACATGGCGGCGTGCGAAACTCCGTGACTCTCGAAGCGGATCAGGTCATCCCGGCTGATTTGAGTAACCTCGTCCCATGTAATCGGTTCCGGCGGTCGAATAGCATCGAGGCCCATACCGCTTTCGCGCATCGCAATCTCAGCGAGTTCCAGAGTAAGCGGAAGGTAGGACTCTATCCGCTGGGAATGCCACATCGCTTCCATCTTCCGCGACAGATCCCGAATCGCACCCGGCCGCGAGAGGTCAATGACCCCGCTCGTCAGCTCGATTTTCCGCAGGGGTAGAAATGGCATCAGGTTTCGCCACCACTGAAATCCCATTCCCTCCTTCGAGTCCAGATAGTTTGTTGCGACGTAGAAAGTAGCAGGCCAGCCGCGCTCGCGGAACAGTTGAGTGAGGCCCTTGACGGTTTCGCCCACTCCGTCATCGACGGTGATAGCGAACAATCCGGCCGTAGACTTGCCGGCTTTGCTGCGATCCACCAATTCAGTTAACGATATGGCTTGCGCGGGCCGGATACAGTCGACGAGCTCCGCAAGTCGATCTGGCTGAATGTCATGAAACGCGAGAACGCAACCGCTCGACAATCGCATTCTAAACTTCCGCACTAAATTAGACAAGGAAACCTCCGCTCAAATAGGTTGACCGACAGCCTTCAGGTCGCCGCTCAGTTGCTCGTCTCTCGCGGGAAGATGCCCCTGGTACTCAGGCACCAATCGTGCCAAGTGCAGCTTAATGGCCTGGACATTCCCGCCGGCAAGCAGGAGACGCAGATTCTCCAGCCAGTCCATGAGCACTTGGGAATCAGGTCCCTGTCGCCGGAAGCGCCGAATTTTTTCGTGGTATGTCGGAAGAATATCCTCACCATCCAATCGCACCTCCTCGAACATCTTTTCTCCGGGACGCAGACCCGTGACGGAAATCTCGATGTCCTTTCCCTCCACCAGGCCCGCAAGGTGAATCATGTTGCGAGCGAGAGTGATGATTGGCACAGCTTCACCCATATCCAGGACAAACACCTCTGAACCCTCGCCCATGGTGGACGCCTGCAAGACCAGCTGCACTGCTTCCGAGATACTCATAAAATAGCGGCGCATTTCGGGATGCGTTATGGTGATGGGCCCTCCGGCGGCGATTTGACGCCGGAAGATCGGAATTACGCTTCCGGAGCTGCCCAGCACATTGCCGAAGCGAACAGCCAGAAACGTGCCGGACTTGACGCCCCCGTCCAGCGGCGTCGCGGAAACAATGAGTTCTGCGATGCGTTTTGTAAGGCCCATGATGCTGGTCGGGTTTACGGCTTTATCGGAGGAGATCAGAACGAAGTTCTTCACTCCGTTCCGGTGAGCTGCCCGAGCCACGTTATACGTACCGATGATGTTGTTTTCGACGGCCTCGATGATGTTCTCTTCCATCAGTGGTACGTGCTTGTAGGCGGCGGCATGGAAAACAACCTGTACTCCATGCCGCGACATAACTTGTTGCACCCGAGAGGCACGATAAATATCGCCTATTTCGGTCACCAGGTTCAACTCCGGATGCCGCTTGCGCAAGTCCAAAGCCAGCATGAACATCTCACTTTCGGCCTGATCGAAAATCACCAGTTTGCGAGGACCATACTGGGCCAATTGCCGCGACAGTTCGGAGCCGATTGATCCGCACCCTCCGGTAACCATAACCACCTCACCGGCGATCGCCGCCGCGATTTTACTCTCGTCGATATGGACGGGTTCACGACCCAGCAGGTCATTGGCGGACACTTCTCTGATCTGACGGCTCATCTTCCCATCGAGCAACTCACCCAAGCTGGGTAGAGTCCGGAAAGGAACGCCGGCCGCGCGGCAATGAGCGGTGACCATCTGCATCTGCCGCCCGGACGCGGAGGGCATGGCGATGATGATTTCGGAGACCGGTTTACGGGCACGCTCAAACCCAGCAATTAACCGCCTCGCGTCACGTCCAGCGCCGAGTATTTCCGCTCCCAGCAGGGAGCTGTTGTGCTTTTTGGGATCGTCATCCAGAAACCCCACAATCGTCGTCTTGAGGCGAGAATTGGAGTGAAGTTCACGCCCCAGCATGAATCCAGCGACTCCCGCTCCATAGATCAACACTCGTTTCCTTTCGGATTCTCGCGGATCGAGCACGAAGACTTCCGAATACATCCTTACGCTAAAGACAATACCGGCGGTGAATAGGAAGCAGAGCGCGGCATCGATGATATATACGGAACGTGGAAACGCAGGTCCAACCACTACCGCCGTAATGAGAGAACTCAAGCCGGAAGCTGTGATATTCGCCAATGCGATCCGGTGCAAATCAAACAGGCTCGAGGTTTTCCAGTCGCCTGCGTGAAGCCGGCTCGCCCAAAATATAGGTACCTTCACGATGACGAAGATGCACAAGCCAAGTCGAAATAACCATTCCTGTGAGCTGGGGAGAGCGAAATCAAAGCGTAGTAGTAGTGCGCAAACGTAGGATAGGACGGTCGCGCCGAACAACGATATCATTCGGAGATTTCTTTGCAGGGCATTACGCATGCGGTAGATTCCCCTTCAAGACACTACCCCTTAGGCCGCAGCCGAAGCATTTTGAGGGTGCGTGGCCAGCTGTCCCGCCAGGAGACTCGCAAGTTCCGAAGTTACGCGCGCGATATCGTGGGTCTCGCGAACGTGCTTCCGGCCGCGGTCGCCGATCTGTCGTAGCAGCATCCGATTTTGCAGAAGCGTTTGGAGCGCGTCCGCCAGTGCCTGCGGATCGGCTGGCGGGACCAGAAGCCCCGTTCCCGGTTTCACTAACTCCGGAGTGCCTCCAGTGGATGTAGCGACGATGGGGATTCCGTAGGCCATCGCCTCCATCAGCGCCACTGGTATTCCCTCATGCACGCCCCGGCCCAGGTCCGTGCTTGCCAGAGCGGCCGCCGAAATCGGAATCTCTTTGTAAATTCGCAACAGTTCGTCGTGCCCTAAAGTTCCCAGGAACTTGATGGAATGATGCAGGCCGAAGGATCGCGCGAAAGATTCCAGTTGAGATCTTAATGGACCATCGCCGGCCAGCCACAATTCACCATGCAAGCCGCGCTTCCGCAGAATTCGCCAGGCTTCTAGCAGGAAACGGTGACCCTTCACATCCACCAAACGCGCCGGACAGATCACGATTGGCCACTCGCCAATTCGTCGCTCTATTTCGGCCGGAAGAGCCACGCCCATATATAGGACGCGCGCGTTATGCGCCGTTCCAATACCTATCGCCGTGGCCATTCTCAGACCGTCTTCGGAAATAAAACGGGCCACCCTCGCATGCCTTATTTTCTGTTTCAGAAGATTGTTCTCGACGATATCCCACCGATGAGCCGTGAAGCTCCACGGGATTCCAGAGAAAGTGCTTGCGAACATTGTCAAGCTGGCGGTGGTTCCCGCCCAGTGTGAGTGCAAATGCTCAGCTCCCCATTCGCGCGCGATGTCCGCTAACCATAGAGCTTTGGGCACGATGGATGCATTCTTGACCGCGATCCCCAGCGTCCTGCTGGTTAAGACGGGCGCTATCGCCCGGAGAGCGCGCGCGGGCGCAGAACTGGCCACGCGCATTGCTTTTTTCAACACCGTAGACGAACAGAGTGCTTCGGATTTCGAGTGCTTCAATACGTCCTTGCCGTGTATAACCAGGCCCTTGGGAGAACGAGGAACGATTAACACCTGGTGCCCGTCCTTCATTAGCTGTTCGATCTCAGGGACAATGAAAGCCTCGTCTGTTCCATACGGCAAGTTAGCAGTGACAAGTATCAATTTCATTTCGGTTTTGATCGAGCGCTAAGTTTGTGAAGCGGCCCACCGGGTCATAGCCTTGAGCTGCGTCCCGCGCGATTTCTGCACCATTTCACGGTATAGATTCGCGTAACCCTCCACCATGCGCTCCACTTTGAATTCCCGCATCGCACGCGTCTGGGCGGCGCGGCCCATGGCGTGTCGTGTTTCGGCGCTGTCGATTAGGGCCTTCATGGCCCCGGTAAACCGAATGCAATCACCCGCCGGCACCAAAAAGCCCTGGTCACCGGACTGAACGAGTTCGGGAACGCCCCCGACCTGGGTTGCAATGACAGGCAGTCCAGCCGCCATCGCTTCCATAACTGCGAGCGGATTTCCCTCCCAGTTTGACGAGAGCACAAATACGTCCGAAGCGGCTAGAATATTCGGAACATTATTTTGTTTGCCGAGCAGGTGAACTCGGTCACCTAGCTTTTGCGCCTTTACATAGGCCTTGAGCTGTTCCCGAAGCGATCCGTCTCCCGAGAGCACAAGATGGGCATGAGAATACTTCAACTCCGCGAAAGCTTGCAAAAGCAGCAGAGGGTTTTTTTGAGGCTCCAGACGTCCGACGCAAGTAAACACGATGGCATCGGAGCTCAGACCGTTTTCTGCGCGCCAGCGAATGCGTTCTTCTGGCTTGTGTCGGTAGTTTTCGACCGGGATGCAATTAGGAATAACCGCCTTGCATTCCATTCCGTAGATCCGCTGGACACTTGCCGAGACCTCTTGCGAAATCCCAATCGGTAACACCCGATTCCTGAAAGCGAACCTATGGACCCAACGGCCGAACGCATCCGTCTCGTGCTCGGCGAGATTATGCACCGTATGGATCGCCACGACGGTTCGGTGGCGGAGCACTACTGGAAATACATAACGCTGAACCGCCATATGAGTATGTACGACGTCTGGTCGAAATTCGCGAAACGCGCGATTCAGCGACGCGAACATCCGCGGGTCGAATCCCGCCCGCTTGTTGAGATGCCATCTGGGAATATCCGCCTCCGCCAAGCGGCGTTCCACGGCGCTGTGCGCTGCCGGAAACAGGCCCACTGCGCCTACAGCGTGCGATTTGGACAATCCAACCATTAAATGTGTGGCCATGTGTTCGGCGCCGCCGGCAGTCAGCGTCGGCGTTACATGTAATATGCGAAGGGGCGCTGACAAGGATTTAGTCTCCTGAACATTTGGATCGTGGTTCATGCCTGAATGTGCTCTTGCGAATCAGGCCGACATAGTGAGTGCGAAGACACGGCACTGATTTCAATATGGAAGCTATGAGTCTCGAACGGCTGGCGACACGACGTGAAATTGGAGGCGCCAGGACTTCTGAGGCAAGCTGGATCTCGCAGCCGGGAAACAAAGATCGAATTTCTCGGGCGCCGATCCCCTTTACCTGGGCGTTGTGCGGATTGTTCACGCGAAAATCGAACCATAGAATCGATCCATCGGGTTTGAGCACCCGCAGCATCTCGTCCGCGATTGCCCGCCTCAGCCGGGGGTCAAGAATAGAAGTAAATACTGTGAATTGACTAACCATGTCGAAGGATGTGTCCGGCCAAGGGATCTCCGTTGCGTTTCCGACACGTAAGTCCGCATGCGGAATCCGCTGGCGCGCGGCCGCGATGCGGTCGGCACTCAGGTCGATCCCGCAAAGCGCCGTGGGATCTGCGCCCCACTGCATGAACTCCAGCAGCCACGTTCCAGCGCCACAGCCAATATCCGCGACACGCTGCCCACGGAGCGGAAAAAGTGAGGCGCGATCGAGTATTTGAATGCACCTGCTCGCGGTATCCTGATGCATCATCAAATTTGACGGATCGCCCCACGAATAGAAGTTGGTGGGTAATTCGCGGTCCCGGCGTTTGTACTCGGCGATAATGCGGACTGTGTCCGAGCTGGAGTAATTCATAAGACTTTCGCGAATGGTATAGCTCTTGTCCGTCGCGAGTATGCATGCGCGACCAGGAGCCCAAACATGATCCAGGTAGGCTTGCGATATTCCCAAGTGAGCGCCATTACGCCCACCGTCCAGGTGAGAACCACGGTAATCCACAGTCGCCGCTCCAGGCCGCGCATCCGGAACGCAATGTAGTACAAGCTCGCGATCAATGCCAGTATTAATAAAGCTCCGAAGATGCCGAGCTCCACCAATACGGATATGAAAGTATTGTGCGCGACGTAGGGAACATTCACCACTCGTAATACCGTCGCGGCGTATGCTCCCGATCCAATTCCGAGAAATGGATGCTCTCGAAATGCCGCCAG
Source organism: Bryobacteraceae bacterium (assembly GCA_035496735.1). Lineage (GTDB taxonomy): Bacteria > Acidobacteriota > Terriglobia > Bryobacterales > Bryobacteraceae > Palsa-187. The sequence goes on from DATJEI010000119.1 coordinate 24,496, forward strand.
CCCGGCCGACCAAATCAATGTGCGGTGAGTGAGGGTGCCCTGGGTGAGTTCGGTGGAAAATAGCAGCAAGCGTCCCCACGTCTCGGCAGGAATGAAAAAGATGGCGCATGCAGCCGCCCCGGCGCACGCCAACGCGGCAGCAACCTTCTGCGGCGAAGGGAGAAGCCTAAAGCTCAATGGCAGCATAGCCGATGCAATCGTGGCACTGAGGAGTGCTCCCCGCGATCCAGTGAGCAGAATCGCGGCAATGCACGCCACGAGCTGGATCCAGAGAAACACTTTCATCGCATTGCTCTTTACACGAATCACCAGATAAAGCATCAGGGGCATGGACATTGCCAGCATCAATCCCAAGTCGTTTTCATTGACGCCCATGATGGAGTAGCGGCTTTCTTGCCACCGTTCCACGCCTCGCGCCGCTTCTAATTGAGCGGCAGTGGTGCCGCTGGCGAAGTTATAGAGCGTGATCATGGAGGCAACAAAGATTCCGAGCAGATAAGCCCGCATCAACCCCAAGACACGGACTTCGGCCGGAGCCAACTCCCATATCAGCCACACTACGATCAGGAGTTGGGAATAGGTGCCGATACGCGTGAATGTGCTTTCGGCATCGGCGCTCCAAAAGACACTCACTGAAGAAAGCGCCACGAAACTCGCCATCAGAGAATGAGCCACCGAAAGGCTACGGCGCTCATTTTTCACCGCGAGTTCCAGTAGGGTAAGTCCCAGCGTCGCCGCTCCCAACCACCGGCTCAGGGCGAACCCATCGAGTTGCGGCGCCTCTTCCCAGGGAAGGGAAAATAGAAACGCACACAGGCCGAGATAAGCAATCCGCTCCAATGCCGCTGCGGAACCGCTGGTGTAGCTATGAGCGTATCTGTCTGCCGAAATCGCGACATTCATGCTGCTTCCACCCCGGTTATTTGAGCGGACAAACTTTCGACTCCGCAGGAAGCGGCGGTGGGCTTCGCGAGTCGCCGGTCGACCCTTAACAGGATGACGCCGGTTCCGACGAGTTGCACTATGGACGCCAGCAGAGACGCATCTGCGGCTCCAATAAGCCCAAATTTGGGGATAAGAAACGCAGACGAAGCTGCTGTGGCTGCACCCACAATCACCAGGAGAGGCACTTGCGGCCGCAAGCTTCGAGCCGCTGTCATCACAAAGCCCAGGCCCGATGCGATAAACGCGATTGTGCCAGCAATCATCAGCCTTACCAGTACTCCGGCATAGCGGGCATATTCCGGCCGGAAGAGATGCGTGAGTATGGCCGCGCCGAAGAATATTGATATGAGGACCGCACAGCTTCCCAATACCCCTCCCAGAAAGACGGTGAGCAATACGAATTTGCGAAACTCATTGCGGTTCGCGCTGACACATGCCTTTGCGACCGGTAGAAACAACGACTGCCCATACGCGGATACCACCAGCGTTCCGGCGCTCAAGAGAGACGCGACTGCGGAATATATGCCGAGTTCCGCGCTTCCACGATGAGCTTCCACAAAGTAGCGGGTAATGTTTCCGTTCAGCGAAACCAGCATTGAGATCACGCCCAGCGGAAGCGCCAATCGAAAAAGAGAGAGCATCCACTCGTTGTTTCCGCGCGGCAAAATCGCGTCTTCGAAGTTGACAGGCTCAAAGCGTATGTCCCAACTGAGAAGCACAAACAGCCGGCCGAGTAACAGGGCCGCCAGAGCCCAAACCAAGCTACCCGTGGAATACATCGTGATCCACATTGCCCCGAGCGATAGCGCGCCGCGAAACATCAGGGATTGAGAAACCCTATCCATACGGTCCTGCTTCTGCATCCGCCCGTAAAAGGTCTCACTTACGAGTTCCACCGCCTGAGCCGCTCCAACCAAAATCACAACTAGAGCCTTTTCGCCGCCGCTCCCCAATTCGGCAACCGTTGCAATGGCGCCGAGGGCCACCACGAGCGAAATGAGACGGAAGCCCAGATACTGAGACAACCGGAAGCGTTCCGGTAAGTCGGATGCGATCAGCGATCGCAGCTGAAAATTTGCAAATAATAAGATAGGGGCTGAAATCGCTAAACCCCAGGCGTATTCGCCCAACTTTTGGGGAGTCCCCAATTTCGCCAGCACCACCACGATCAACCACTGGCACGCTGAGTAAAATATATTCCCGGCTAATACCCACGTGAAATCTCTCTTCAAACGGTTTTCAATGCGCATGTGAGTGAGAGGAATCGAAACCGGGCGTCAGGCGTGCCGCTGGTAGTGATCCCGGTATCTCCCGTAGGCACGGGTCTGGATGGGATCCATTCTCCAGTCGTTCAGAATAGTGCCCAACACCGGGATTTGATCCTGTCGGAGTCTTTCGCAAACCGCCTTCAGTTCCTCTTGGCTTCTGGTATTCGCACGAACCACCATCACAACACCGTCCGATAGTCGTCCCAGAATGCGCGCGTCGGCATATAGCATCAAAGGAGGCGTATCGATCAGAATGAAGTCGAAATCTCGACGGCAGCGCTGCAAGAAGGAATAAAAGTCAGCCGAATGGAGCAGCGTCATGGAAGTCGAGTCTACCGGACCCGTCGGCAGCACCGAGAGCCCCGGCGTCGAAGTAGGCCGAACAAAAGACTCAAGCGGAAGGTGGTTCGCGGCATCCGGTGCATGACTGCGCAGCAGCACATCGGTCAAACCACGATCGTTAGGCATACTAAAGATATCATGCAGCCTCGGCCGGCGTAAGTCCGCATCAATGAGCAGCACCCGCTGCCTGCGCTCGGCCGCGACCACCCCCAGGTTAGTCAGAACAGTGGTTTTCCCCTCCATCATGTCTACGCTGGTAACCACCAGAGTCTGCCCGCTGGACCGCATCGCGTAGGATCTAGAATCTCGGGGTTGATCTGAACCGAATAGGATGGAAGTCAAAGCTCCCCGAAAGGACTCGCTCAATATCGAGTTGGCGTGATCGCGAGCCACCAGCCCCACCTCACCCGACGAGCGGGACTTAACTAGTCCTCCGCCGCGGTAATCCAACGCGCGCGCATCTTTAGCCGAAGGAATCACGCCCAGCTCCGGGATGTCCAACACTCTGATCTCCCCTGGGCGCCTTACTTTGTTGGAACGATCGGTGAACAGCACTAATCCAAAGCCTCCAATGGTTCCGAGAGCGAAACCGATTGCCATATTGAGAGGCGTCTTTGGACTGTAGGGCTCGGAAGGAACGGTAGCAGCGTCGATCAGGCGAATGTTGGTAGCTCGTAAGGCGGACGCTGCGCCGGCCTCCTTTGCCTTTTGAAGAACCGTTTCGTATAACTTTTGAGTTGTGTCGATCTCGCTTTTCAGAGTGTTGTATTGCCTGTCATTGGCCATCTCCTGTTCGGCGGCCCGCAGTTGGCGGGCGTGGGCCTCCGCAAGAAGCTTTTCCAGACGACTGGCCGCCGCGTACTCATTGCCCATCCTCGCCACCGTAGCCTTGCGCTCTTCCTCCATGGCACGTTCGGTTTCTGCAATTTGCGCTTTGAGCCGCTCCACTTTGTAGTTGGTTGGCGTGTAAAGCGTCTGGAGTTGAGCTAACTCCCGGCGCATGTTTGCGAGGTCGACTTGATATTGGTGGAAAGGTCCGGTCGCAAGCGTATCCGAAAACAGGTCGGTGCCCTTACTCGCAGCCGTCTCATAGCGGGATTGTTTCGCCGCGCGATCAGCTTCTGCCCTGCCTAGCGCTTCTTGCGTGAGGCGCGTTTGTTCCTGTGCGACTGTGCCTTCATTTCCCGCGAGAACCAAACCCGTTGACCGGGCGAAGCTCTGCAGATGTTGATTGGCTTTCTCCACCGACGCCTTTAAATCAGCTGCCTGCTTGTTCAGCCAATCGGTCGTGTCCATCACCAGCTGCTCCCGAGCTTCGCGGTTCATATCCACAAAGGCCGATTTGGCGGCGTTAGCCCCTTGAGCCGCCTTTTCAGGATCCGGGGAATCAAAGAACAGTTCGATCACCTGCGACTGCAAGGAGGTCCGGATGGTAAGTGCGTCTTTTACCGCCTTGATGCGTTGCTCTTCGTCCGGGATTCGGGACGTGTGCGGAAATCCGATCCAGCTCTCCAGCTTCTCGAGAATCCCCAGATCCGGCTCCGCTTTCGAGGTCCCGATCTTCAAGGCGTCAGCGACCCGTTTCGCCAGCGTGTCGCTTTCGAGAACCTTCACTTGGTTTTGGAGATAGTTTTCCGGTGAAGCGTTGGGCAAAGATGCGGTGATCGGTGAAATTTGATCGTTGTTAAAGCCCTCCAGTTGAATCGAGGTGCGAGCCCGATAAGTGGGAGTCATCAGCAGGCTTACGCCCCCTCCGATGATCAAACCCAAAACCGCCATGGCGATAATTACGCCTTTCCGGCGCCATAACCTGCTGGTAAGAGCATTCAAGGCAACCGGGTCGCCAGGCGCCGCAACATACTCACTCTGTATATAACGAGGAGCGGGTGGAGGAATTGCTCCGGACCATCGTCGATCAATCTCCGTCCGAGGAAAATTAGTCAGTTCATGCGCCATTCGGTTATTCCTCCCAACGAGCCGGCAAGCAGGCGGTGATGTCAAGCTAAATCTACGGACGGCTCCAAATAGCTACTCCGGTGGCCGCCTGGATAGCCGCTTCCATGGCTCTTGCGGCGAATTTCTTCGGGCCACTCGGGGGAACCACCAGAATGTCGTTCGGTCGCATTGCGATGTCCTCGGATTTTCCGGCAAGAATTTTTTTCAGATCCACCGGGATTTCCTTGCGCTCGGATGTTCCGGGCATTATCCGGACAATCTTGGAATTCTGCGGTGCTGGAGTAGTACCGAAACCCTCGGCGCTGGAAAGTGCCTGTAAGACTGTCACGCCGTCACCTTTCAAGATGACTTCACCCGGTTTTTTGACTTCACCGATCACGAACACTGCCTCAGCGGTCGGTACCGTGATAACGTCGTTCGGGAATACCAGTATGTTCTCAGCGGGGTGAGTGCCAGACAACAAATCCTTGACACCTACATCCGCTACGCTAAATTTTCCGCTGGTGTCGGTCCGGGCAGTCGGCAGAGGGATGGGCCCATACTGTATCTGCCGGCTGATGTTAATGCGGGGGCCTGCGTCGGGCCGCAGACCGTCGGCGAGCGAGATGGTTTCCACAAGTGTTTTGTGTCCCTCTAGCTGATGGATGCCGGGATGATTCACGGCCCCCATAACGGAGACTGGTTGACTGCCGAAGTCGGTGAGCTCGACTGACACCTGAGGCTTGAGAAGGTCCTTTGAGAATCGTTGAACCAAATGTGCCTTGAGTTGTGCAGTGGTCAGGCCCGCCGCATGGACCTTTCCCACTAAGGGCAAGTCCAAGTCCCCGCTGGGGTCGATTTTAATCGGTTTGTCGCCGATTTCTTCAACCCCTAACACCCAGATCTTTATTTGATCGTTCGGCCCGAGCAGGTACGACGATCGACTCTCCGATGGAGTCTGTGCGACGGCTTGAGGCTGTCCGCTCACATTGGAAATACGCAACAGGAAGGCTGTCGCAACCAGGCCTGTGCGCACGGTCCGGTTAAGATAGTTGATTAAATTAGGCATAGCTACCGCATTCTCAAGTGCCAAGCATTCCTTTCGGGAACTCGCCTTGTCTCCCCGATATCAATGCAACACTTGGGCCAAAACAAATCGCATGCGAAGAATGAAAGGGATAAGTTCCGGCGTTCGAACCCATGGGCGGCACCGTCTGAGGGATAGCGGCGCGGCAGTCACTAGAAGTGGAAGGTGCGTACTCCCTTGTTATTCCACTTGCGGACGGGAAAGGCGCCATTTAGAGATGCAATCCCGGATTACCCGATTGTTCGGGCTTATGATTCAAATCCGCTCCGGCGAAGGGTGAAGAAACTTGCCCGCGCGCCTCCCAGCGGTGCAGCTTATTCAGCAGCGATTTGTAACAAATATCCAATCGTTTCGCTGCCAGCTTGCGATTCCAGTTCACTTCATTGAGCGTCCGCAAGATCAGTTCCTTCTCGGCGCCCTCTGCGGCACTCGCCGACTGCTCCTTCAAGGAGCCGTTAGGGCGCTGGCTGATTTCCGAAGATAACTTGCCCTTGTGAAGTTCGAGCAGAGCCGTGCGTAGATCCGGGAGGATCAGAAAGCGCTTCACATTGTTTTCCAGTTGCCGGATGTTTCCGGGCCAATTGTGGGCCGCGAAAGCCGACAGCAGTTCCGCCGGCAACTGTTGAACTGAACTCTTGTACTTGGAACGATATTTTTCCACAAACGCATTGCACAAGGGGACGATATCTTCCGGGCGTTCCCGAAGCGGCGGGAGCTCCACCGTGATCACGTTCAGCCGGAAAAGAAGATCTTCGCGAAATGATCCACCGGACACAAGTTTATCGATTTGTTTGTTGGTCGCCGCCAGCACTCGTGCTTCAGAGGAGAGAGTGCGCGTGCCGCCTACCCGTGAATATTCACCATCCTGCAAGACGTGGAGAAGTTTTGCTTGCAGCGCAGGACTCATCTCGCCGATCTCATCCAACAAGATGGTTCCGCCATTCGCCAGCTCGAACTTGCCTGGCTTGTCTCGCTGCGCGCCTGTGAATGACCCCCGCTCATGTCCGAATAACTCGGACTCCAGCAAGTCTGCCGGGAGCGCTGCGCAATTGACTCTCACGAAAGGGCCTGTTCGGCCAGACTTTTGATGGATGTAACGCGCCAAGACATCTTTTCCAACACCGGACTCACCCAGGATGAGAACCGGTACATCGGCGTGTGCCACTTGGTCCGAAATGGCTCGAATCTGCGACATTTGTTTGTTAGAACTGGAGAATCCGGCCTCGACGTCAATCACGTCACAACCCGGGCCAGCCTCGGGATCGTCGAGGGCTTTTTCAATGGCCCGCTCTAAATTGCTCTCCTCCAGAGGTTTGACGAGATAATCCAGTGCCCCAAGCCGCATTGCTTTGACCACCATCGAAGCCTGGTCCAGCCCCGAGAGCACAATAGTGGGAACTCGCAAACCCCGAGTCTCAAGCTCCGCCATGACTTCTAATCCCCCAAGTCGCGGCATGCGAATATCCAGCATCAGCAAAGAGGGCGCATTTGAGGGCTGGAGACGCGATACGACATGTTCACCTGAATCAAGGCACAGAACACCGTATCCACGAGAAGCTAAAAAATCACTTAGAAATAACCTAGTAGCGGCCTCGTCATCGGCCACCCAAATGGTTTGTTTGTCAGTCCGCACCCCTCAATCAAAAGCACTTCGTGTACCTAAGCATCAGCCCAAACCAACATGCGCTAGGGTTTTGTCCGCGTACTGAAAAGGTACATTCCTGAAAATGAAGGTCTTTGTTATTCTCTGTTAGGAAAGTTTGATAGTGGACTAGTACCTCAATCGTGCGTATATTTGCGAACCCGCAGAGTGCAGACTATGCTCGATGGGACCGTAAATTCTACATCGGAGTCAAAGGGGCATAGCAGCGTGTCGGGATGCTGCCGGAGTGTGTCGGTTCATTAGAACTGTGGCCCTTCATGTGCATCTTGTTATGAGCCATGCGAGTCCCGATTTTGAAGCAGGGAGACTATGTCATCGCCTCGATTCAGTCGGCACTTACCGATGACGACCTTCTGCACCTGCGTGATGGCTTGACTTCGCACGTGGGGCAGTATCGCTCCAAAGGCGTGATCGTGGACGTGACGGCGCTGGATGTCATGGACTCTTTCGCTACGCGCACGGTTCGCGATCTAGCTCAGACGGTGCGCCTGCGCGGCGCCAAGACGATCATCGTCGGGATACAACCGGAGGTTGCCTTCGCGATGGTTCAGTTAGGCCTCGAATTGGGTGATGTAGGTACCGCCCTAGACCTTGAAGAAGCGTTGGAGTGGTTGCACCATGAATGCCGTTGACACAGTTGAGACATATGTGGAGGGCGACCGCGCGATCCCTATCGTTCGGGATACGGATGTCGTTGCCGCACGTCTAGCGGCCCGCGCCCTGGCTAGCCGCGTTGGATTTATGGGAACCGATCTGGTCCTGATTGCCAGCGCGGTGTCGGAAGTCGCTCGCAATATTGTTGCCTACGCTGGACCGGGAGAAGTAATCCTGTCGGTGGTCCAGAATCGTTCCCGGCTCGGCCTGCAGGTGATCGCGCGCGATCGGGGACCTGGGATTGCGGATATGTCCCGCGCACTGGAAAAAGGTTTTTCGACCTCTCGCAGTTTGGGGCTCGGTCTGCCCGGCTCGAAGCAATTCATGGACGAGTTTCGCTTAGAGTCGACTCTCGGTCTCGGGACCACCGTGACCATGCGAAAGTGGCTCTCGTGATTCAGACTTTTACCTGCGCAACCGCGTTATTGGAATATGGCGTTGCCTCCGTAACGCCTCCGGAACAAGACGAATCGGGTGACCGGCATCTGGTAAAAACCATCCATGATGGCGCGCTCCTTGCCGTGGTAGACGGCTCGGGCCACGGTAAAGATGCCGGCGGCCCGGCACGTTTGGCAGTGGAGACTTTGGAAACCCATGCGAATGAGGGTGTGGTTTCTCTGTTTCAGCGGTGTCATGAACGTCTAAGAAGCACCCGCGGAGCTGTGATGAGTGTCGCGAGCATTAACGCAGCTCAAAGCACATTAAGTTGGGCAGGGGTTGGCAATATCGAAGGAATGATTCTTCGCTTCGGGTCTCCCCAGGAAACCGTCGTCGACCGGCTGCTTCTTCGCCCCGGAATCGTTGGCTACCGTCTCCCTTGCCTCCAGGCCCTGGCCCTGCCGATTGCTCCAGGCGATCTGATCATCTTAGCGACCGACGGTATCAGGCCGGAGTTCGAGAATCAAATTACGCCTGAAGAACATCCCCGAACCATCGCGAACAAGATTTCCTCCGGCTATCGCAAGCGATACGATGACGGCCTGGTATTGGTGGCACGTTATCTCGGCAATGACGAACGACCATAACAATGATTACAGGATGAATCGATGAGAGCTAAGCTTCACCGAACACCACCAACGCCGCTACCGAATCGGGCTGCACAAGATACACGGGAAGGAACTCAGGCGCTGCTGACCGAATTGGTCGCGCTTCTCCGCAAGAGCCGAACCCAATTGCGCGAGGAATGGGCCCGGCGAATTACGGAGTCTCGTCTGCTGACCGCGATGACTCGGGAAGAAATCTTTGTCGAGGCCACCGCAGTGTACGATAATTACGTCGCGGTCCTCGAAACCGGCAGCGTCGAGGCACTTCAGGAATATGCGCGGGACCTCTCCGAACGCATCATTCCTCGCGGCGTCGAAACTCATGAAGTGCTTGGCATCGTTCTCCTCTTGCGGGATGTTCTGGCGCGCTCCCTGTTCGAAAAATATCAACACGATTTCAGCCGGCTGAAGAAGGTGCTTGATGCCTATGAACCTGCCGCCAATCGGATCGCGAACACGGTCGGCGTGAGCTTTGTCCAGGAGCGCGAGCGCATCATCCGCGAACAGCAAGAGGCAATCCGCGAGTTGTCCACGCCGGTGCTGCAGGTTCGGGAGCGCCTGCTCATCCTTCCCATCATCGGGGTCATCGATCCTCAACGCGCGCGGCAGTTGACTGAGCAATTGCTCCGCGGCATTCGTTCAAATCGGGCCAAGGTCGTGGTGATCGACATTACCGGTGTCCCAGCCGTCGATTCCACCGTCGCGAACCATCTGGTTCAAACCGTAGACGCCTCGCGCTTGATGGGGGCGACGGTAATCGTAACGGGACTTTCTTCCGAGATCGCGCAGACTCTCGTAACAATCGGCGTAGACCTGACCAGAATGAAAACGGTCGGCGATCTTCAAGGTGGCATCGAAGAGGCCGAAAGGCTACTGGGCTATGAAATTTTTCGGCCCAACTCTTTGAAGGCCGGCGAACCGGCGGATTAGCCCGCCTCTGAAAGACACACTTGCCTGCTCACCCGGTGGGCAGCGACCACGGCCCTGACGCATTGAGCGACATAGTAAACCTGTTCCTCTGTCATGGCCGGATAAAGAGGCAGCGATAAGATTCGCGGATACAGTTCTAGCGCTCGACGCGACCCGCGGCGATCCATATCGATGCTGGCAAAGTGAGGGTGCAAGGGGATCGGGATGAAATGCACGCTCGTACCCACCCCTCGGTCGGCAAGTTCCGTAATGAATTTCTTTCGGTCGATATCCAGAAGATCCAGGTTGAGCCGCAGGATGTAGAGGTGCCAAGCGTGGCGCGTGCCGGTTCGATCCGGGGGAAGCTCAAGCTCCGCCAGATCGCCGAGCTCCCGGTTATAGATTTCTGCAAAGCGTGTGCGAGTGTCGATAAACGATTCAAGTTTGCGCAGCTGGTGAATTCCCAAAGCGGATTGAAGGTCCGTCAGATTGTATTTGAAGCCCGGCTCGGCGACTTCGTAGTACCAGTTGCCGCGCTCCGAATAGCGATCCCAGGCGTCTCGACTCATCCCGTGCAGCGACAGGATACGCATCCGGGAAGCCAGCGTTTCAGAGGCTGTGGTAACCATGCCGCCTTCGCCTGTGGTCATGTTCTTAGTGGCGTAAAAGCTGAATGCAATTGCGTCGCTGGCCGGTGCATCGCCGATGGGAGCGGCCCCGATCCGGCGGCCCGCATATTGGGTCCCGGCAGCATGCGCCGCGTCCTCTACCACGAAAATCCCGCGCCGGCGGGCGATATCCCAGATGGCATTCATCTCGCACGGGAGTCCGGCGAGGTGCACCGGAATGATGGCCCGCGTTCTGGGCGTGATCGCCCGTTCAATCGCCTCGGGATCGATATTCCCGTCCACGCCGACGTCCGCCAGCACAGGGGTAGCCCCAGTATGGGAAATCGTATGCACCGTCGAGCAAAACGTTAACGGGGTAGTAATCACTTCGTCGCCTTTGCCGATTCCCAGCGCCGCTAGAGCAACGTGCAATCCAGCGGTGCAGGAATTCAGTGCGAGAGCATAGGGCGAATCGACGTATGCGGAGAAGTCCTTCTCAAACTGCGCCGTGCGGGGCCCAGTGGTGAGCCAACCTGATCGTAGAGCCGCTTCGACCTCTTGTACTTCTTCGTCGCCGATGGAAGGCAGATGAAATGGAATGAAGGTTTGTGAACTCATAATTCTCTCTTTTGCTATGCACTGAGTGCTTCCATGACACGATCGCGATCGAAACCTTTCGGATAAAAACTGTAAAGCGCAGTCATCCACAGCAGCTTCAAGTCGCGCTTCAACGACCGGGAACGCTGATACGCAAGATTTAAACGGAGTTTTTCGCGCAGAATGGAGTTCCGATAGAGGATCTCGGGATCTTCGGCGAGAGCTAACATATCCTCTTCATTTCGGAAAGCCAGGCTGGCCAGATCTGTGATCCCCGGCCGCATCTGGAGCACCGCTTCCCAGAGAGGGTCAGAGGGGTCTACATATTCCGGTACTTCCGGGCGTGGCCCGATCAAACTCATATGGCCCCGCAGCACGCAAAAAAACTGCGGTAGTTCGTCGAGTTTATATTTTCTGAGCTTCGCGCCGACCAGCGTCACTCGGCGGTCGCTTGCGGCTGTAATCGCGGGGCCGCCATTTTCGATTTCCATGGTGCGGAATTTCAAGATGCCGAACAGCTCGCCGTTTCTACCAACTCTCGTTTGCCGAAAGAAAACAGGCCGCCCATCAGCGATTAAGATCAGGATGGCTGATATCAGAAATAGGGGGGACAGAACGATTACCGCAGCGAGGGCGATTCCCACATCGAGCCCGCGTGCAAGGGGTAACTCCGCGAATGTTTCTCTGGTCTTCCGGCCCTTCGACGCGACAATCGTCAGAGGATCCTCTTCCCTAGGCCGCTGCAATTCGGCGCTCCCCTATGGCGTCGTAAGCTTCCACAGCCACGCAATCTGCGTCAATCTCCACCAGCACTGATCGTTGGATGAGAGTAATCGAAAGCACGAGACGAAGCGGCTTATTCGAGTTGACGACCATGCCTTCCAAACCGGTTAGGGGTCCCTTTGCAATTCGCACTTTTTGACCCTTTTCCCAATAACTGTGAGGTTCCATTCGGAGGCCAACCCGTGCTGCAATTTGAATTGCGTCAATCTCATCGTCGGCAATTGGACTCGGAGCTTTTCCCGCGCCCAAGAATTGAAACACGCCGGGAGTAGTGAGCACCGGGAGCCTTTCGCTCGGGTCAGTCCGGCAAAATAAATATCCGGGAAACAGTGGAAGCTGGAATTCGCGTGTTCTCCGCCCATACTGATGCTGCTGTCGATAGAGCGGCAAGAAGGTTTCGTAGCCTTTGTGCTCCAGTTGAGATGACACCTTTTTTTCGTGACGGGGCGCCACACTCAAGGCAAACCATCGCCTGCGGTCCTGTAGGGACGCCTGACTTGCCAAATCTTTCTGGGTTAGCGCGTGCGTGAATTGCATAAAGATTCATGACGCCGCTTCGCTCCGGCGCGTTGTTTCAGAAGCACAGCGGCTGCCACGCCTTTCGCATAAGTACGCCTGCGCCTATCTTGCCGGATGAAGGCAACTTATCGATTAGGTTGCAGAGGCGCGACTTAAGTCGCTCGTTTTCAGGCGGAAACGAGGGGCCCAGAATGTGAACTCGGATTCCTTCGCACGATGAGTTTGAAACGATTCTTCGCGCCCGGCGTCTGAACCTTTGACGGAATCCATCAGTCCCCGAGAAGACTGGCATCCGATGTGCAGGATTTTCATCGGAGACGTTGAACATCCGGTGCGCCGCCCAATGCCAGGAGTCTCAAACCATGGTTTTCGCTCGCTTATCCGCGAGCCATCGGCCGATGCATTAAAGGCCTTGGGGCCGCGCTCAGCGGAGATATTCGCGCGATGGCAGCGGGAATCCAGCGGCTTAGGGATTGAATTTCAAGACTTCCTGGGACAAGCTCATCTTGATTTCGACCGCCTCTCCACGAAACTGCGCAAGATGTCCTTTCCAGCCTTCCAGCGGGAAGTACGGGAGCTCGGCGGCACACTTGCTCAATGCCGGGTTCCCCTGGATCGCTCGATCGATGTCATCAATCGGCTCTTTGAGATTTGCGTACCTCATCTAATGAATCATGACCCGGAAGCGGCCGCTCACATTCTCGCGCTTTCGCGTCTTCAATCCCTTCTGATTCGCTTGGTTGTTTCCAGTCAGTGTGAATCTGATGCCTCAGCGCCACCAAAACCCGCTGCGAAGATCTCGCCGGTAATGGGAGATCGCCGCCACGACGCTTCGGTCTATGTGACCAAAGTCTACGAAGAAGAGCGGAAGCGTTTATCTCGGGACTTACACGACGAAGTGGGACACGACCTGGTTCTCATGAAACTCTATCTCGAAATGATCGCGCTCGACACCAACAGAAAAGAGTTCCAGAGCATCCGGCCTAGGCTCAACGAAGCCATCGGCCTGGTATCTCACGCGATCGATTCCGTACGGCGCCTGGTGCTGGATTTAGGTCCCGCGGTTTTCGACGAGTTAGGATTTCTGCCTGCGGTTAGAACCTACACCAGCCAGTTCTCCGCTCGAACAAAGATCGCCGTAACGCTCCGGGAGGGGTATCTCCCTGAAAATATTCCGATGAGTCATCAAGTTGCGCTTTATAGATTGTTGCAGGGTGCTCTATCAAACGTTCTCAAGCATGCGTCCGCGAAAACCGTAAAAGTGTCTTTGGGGTGCATGAAGGATTCGGTCTTAATCCTGATTATCCAGGATGACGGGCTTGGTTTCGACACCACCAGGAAGCCCGGTAGCAGTTCTTTCGGGCTGACCGCCATGCGGGAACGCGTAGAAGTGTTGGGAGGCCGGATACACATTCAATCCATGCCTGCGGGGTCTATGAGTAAGATCCGCGGGACCCGAATCGAAGTGGACCTTCCCCTCTCTGGTGGAATGCAATGAATGGATTGAGTCAGACCAAGAAACCTATCAGAGTGGTGGTTTGCGATGACCACGCGCTTTTTCGCGAAGGCGTCAAGACGATTCTCAACTCGCAACCCGACATCGAAGTGGTCGGTGAGGCCGCCGACGGCAAAGAAGGCGTCGAGCAGGCAATTCGCCTTTATCCGGATGTAGTGCTGATGGACGTTTCCATGCCGGTGCTGAAGGGATTCGACGCAACTCGCCGGATCAAGAAAGCCCGGCCCGACGTGAAGGTTCTCATTTTGACAGTGTACGACGATGAGGACATGGTCGCGCGATGCCTGGACGCCGGCGCAGCTGGTTACGTCTTGAAGGACTCCCCGCCGCTTCAATTGGTGTACGCAGTGCAGGCGGTTTACCGCGGCCAGCAATACATGAGTCCCCGGGTTCTCACCGGTTTAGTGCGGCAATACCTTGCACAACCGACCGAATTCAAAGGTGGTTATGAACTGTTGAGCGATCGCGAGCGCGAGATCCTGGTCCTGCTGGCGGAAGGCCAATCCTTAAAGGAGATTGCAACGAAGCTGAACCTGAGCGTTAAAACGATCGACGCCCATAAAGTCAACTTGATGCGCAAGCTTGACTTGCATGACCGCAGCGAGTTAATCCGGTATGCCATCCGCAAAGGCTTGGTTGAAGCTTGATCTAACTGGTCGTGGCAGCCTTGGACGTGACTCTTATTCGCTTAAGTGGAATTCGTCTGCACCCGCCCGGTCCTTAGTCCGCCGCACGTGTCTGAAAAAACGGGGCTTAGGCATCAATCCTGGTTTGGCCTGCATCGTGCACTTCCGTGATCGTTGCGCGCGCTGACTATGGACCGCCCATGAATTCAAATTACGCGGTTGACACGGTGGCCTCAGGCCTCCAACCAAAACATGCACCGTGGCTTCAGGTCTTTTCAACATGCCCGTCTTCAGCGACAACGCCGGAGCATTACGCGGAACGGGTGGCCCAAGTCGCTCGCTGGAGCGAGCGCGCCGGTTGCACAGGAATTTTGATCTATACGGACAATTCCATCATCGATCCCTGGATGGTGTCTCAAGTCATTCTGCAAAATACGGCCGCATTGAGTCCCCTCGTTGCCATCCAGCCGATTTACATGCACCCCTATTCGGTGGCGAAGATGGTTTCGACTGCGGGCTTCCTGTATGGTCGCCGGATGTTTCTAAACATGGTCGCGGGTGGATTCAAAAACGACCTGCTAGCTCTGGGTGACAGCACGCCTCACGACAGCCGATACCAGCGCCTTACCGAATACACGACGATCATACAGCAACTTCTCGAAGCGCGCGGCCCGTTCTCATTCGAGGGGCAGTTTTACAAAATCAATGGCTTGATCTTGAAGCCTCCCCTGGCGCCCGAACTTCGGCCCGGCATTCTGGTATCGGGTTCCTCGGACGCCGGCTTAGCGGCGGCTCGAGCAATAGGAGCAATGCCGGTCAAGTATCCTGAGCCGATCAATTCCAGCGGCGAGCCTAAACCCCGTGAGACTGAGCCGTGCGGGGTACGGATCGGTATCATAACCCGGCTTCATGACAATGACGCGTGGGCGGTCGCCCACGACCGCTTTCCAGCGGATCGCAGAGGCCAACTTACCCGTCAACTTGCCTCCAAAATTTCCGACTCGGCTTGGCATAAGCAGCTTGCTGATGCCGGTGCCCGTGCCGAAACGTCAATGGCTGCCTATTGGTTGCATCCCTTCGAAAATTACCAGACCAACTGTCCCTATCTGGTTGGCAGCTATGACACGGTCGCGGGAGCATTGACTCAATACATCGAGCATGGCTACCAGACATTCATTCTTGATATTCCTCCCACGGAAGAGGAGTTGAACCATATTGGCCGCGTATTTCAAGCCGCCAGCAAGAAAGCGCGCGTGTGAAGCAACGCTTGCACGATTTATTGACGATTCAGGCAGACCGGCGCCCGGATGCGGTCGCCGCTGTTTTCCAGGACGTTCCAACCAGCTATTCGGCGCTGGAGCAAATGAGTAATCGCCTGGGGAGAGCGCTGCAGGGGGCCGGCTGTATCAAAAGTGACCGGATCGCGCTTCTACTGACCAAATCGACGCGGGCGTTGGTCGCTATGTTTGCCTCGCTTAAGGCGGATTGCATCTACGTTCCGATCGATACGACAAGTCCCATCGCCCGCATCCAACGCATTCTGCAAAAGTGCGAATGCCGGTGCGTCCTTGCTGAAAAGGCTACGGCGGCTCTGCTCAACGAACTCATCGCTCATGGCGCCGTATGCGATCCGGTATTCGTCGGGTGGGTGGACGAGGGCGCTACCCTTCTCAACAAGGCTCGCTCGCAATTCACCTGGAGTGATGTCCAATCCTTGCCTGACCGGGCGCCCGATTCCCTGGCTCAGCCGAATGATCCGGCGCATATTCTCTTTACGTCCGGTTCCACCGGTATTCCCAAGGGTGTGGTGATCACCCACGCCAACGTGATTCATTTCGTTCGCTGGGCTGGAGTCTATTTCAAAATGAGTTCCGAGGACCGCATCTCGGGCCACCCCCCCTTGCACTTCGACCTGTCCACATTTGATATCTACGGAACCATTGCCGCGGGCGCACAGATCCATCTAATGACGCCTGAGACGAGCTTACTGCCGCATAAGTTGGCTGACTTTATCCGGGAGAGGGAACTGACCCAATGGTTCTCGGTGCCCTGGGTACTGCAGCAAATGGCGAAGTTCGATGCGGTTCGCCAGGGCGATTTTCCGGCACTTAAGCGGCTCTTATGGTGCGGTGAAAGATTCCCCACTCCGGCCTTGATCTATTGGATGAAACGTCTCCCTAACGTTACGTTCGACAATCTATACGGGCCAACCGAAGCTACCATTGCGAGCAGCTATCACAGGGTTGACCAGTGTCCCGAAGACGAAAGCGCTGAGATTCCCATTGGGTTGCCCTGCAAGGGCGAACTGATGCTGGTGCTCGACGAACAGCTTCGACCCGTCAGGCCCGGTGAACCCGGCGATCTCTATATCGGTGGCGTCGGCTTGAGCCCGGGATACTGGAATGATCCCGACCGAACCCGGGAAGTCTTTCGCCCGAACCCCTACAGTTCGAATCCCTCCGATCGCATTTATAATACCGGCGACCTCGCCAGAATCAGTGCGGACGGACTGGTCTACTTGATCGGGAGATCGGATTCTCAGATCAAGAGCCGCGGTTATCGCATAGAGCTAGGTGAAATTGAAGCGGCGATGCATGCAGTTCCTGGCGTGCAGGACGCGGCCGTGGTCGTAATCGGCGTCGAGGGATCGGAAGACAAGACCATTTGTTGTGCTTACGTCAGTCGTCCGGGACTGGGTCTCTCCCCCTTGGCGCTAAAACGACACCTGACCGCAACTCTGCCCCGCTACATGATGCCGCAGCGATGGATGGCCCTGGAACAATTGCCGCGCAATGCAAACGGGAAAACCGATCGGCCGTCCCTAAGGCAGCAATTCGAGAAGGAAGCCTCGCTTGCCGGGCAGGAAATGGACTGCGGACCTCGATCGACTCGCACAGAATTGAGCTCGAACCCACCCTCACTGGTGCAGTGATGCAAGAGAATGCCAGGAATGAGGGTCCCACGCAACTGACGAGAGAAATCGCACAGCTAATCCACGACCAGCTTCTCGTTGAAGTGAGTTCTCCCGAGGATGACTTGCTTGCTTCAGGCGTACTTGACTCTTTGACGCTGGTTCAGTTGCTGTTCGATCTGGAACACCGCTTCGGAGTTACGATTCCGCTCGAGGAGCTGGAAATTGACGATTTTCGCTCGGTCAATTCGATCGCAAGCCTGGTTCAGGCGCGCAGCAGCGCCAATCACGGTTCAAAACGAAGCGAGGGGCGGATTCGTTCCGTTTTTTCCGAGCCGGCATTGGGGAGAAACGCGGGTTCGTCATGAATATTCTTGGAGTGAGTGGGCTGGAAGGCGCCATGCAATTCAAGAAGCGGCATTGGCCCGGCCTTCCGGAACGCGAGTATCGCCTTGTTCAGGGACAAGATGCAGCTGCCGCGCTGGTTGTGGATGGCAGGATCGTCGCCGCGGCGGCGGAGGAGCGTTTTGATCGCCAGAAGCATAGTCCGCGTTTTCCCTCAAGGTCGATACAGTATTGTCTCGCGCGCGCCGGCCTTTCGATCGACGACGTGGATGAAATCGCGCACTCCTTCGACTACGCGCCGTATCGCAAGCTATTCTCTCTTGATCCGGTGAGCGAGCGGTTGTATCGCGAGGTGTATTCCAAGGATGCGCTGCTGGCCCAGGTGTATCGCGAATTTCCACAATTTCCGTCCGAGCGCGTGCATCAAGTAAACCACCACCTGGCGCATGCCGCGAGTGCCTGTTATACATCGGGATGGGATAACTGCCTGGTAGTCGTCGCCGATGGAATGGGAGAAGCGCACGGTGTGTCCATTTATCGAGGATCGCCCAGCGGCCTCGAGTTATTAGCGGAAATGTCCGCTCTGGATTCCATCGGAATTCTCTACTCTCTCGTAACGCTTCACTTGGGGTTTGATTTCAACTGCGATGAATACAAGATCATGGGGTTGGCGCCTTACGGCGATGCGCGGCGGTTTCGGCAGTTCTTTAAGGAGACCGTTGAGTTACGCCCCGAAGGCAGAATCCACATCCGTATTTTGAGAAACAACAAGACCCGCGACGAGCGCGAGAATTATACCGCCTCGCGGCAGTATCTGGAACAGCATTTAGTGACTGCGCGCACTCCTGAAGATGAAGTCACCGATGACCACCGCGACGTGGCCGCTGCACTGCAAGAATGCCTCAACGAGGTAATGCTGCATATCTGCGGGTACTTTGCCGATCTTACAAAGTCGCGGCGGCTCGCCATGGCCGGCGGAGTCGCTCTGAACTGTACCGCGAACGGTTGTCTGATGAAATCGGGCCGGTTTGATGAAATCTATATTCAACCGGCCGCTGGCGATGATGGCGCTGCTCTGGGTGCGGCAATCGAGCGAGCGGTGCAGGCTGGCGAGATGAGAAACCACCGCTTCCCTGCGCCATTTCTCGGCCCCGAGTACTCCGTCGAAGAGATCGCCTCCGCCTTGGAGGAATTTAGCGATCGCGTCGAGGTTTGTGATTATTTCAATCCCGAAGAGATCTGCACAGTCGCGGCTCGACTTCTCGCCCAGGGCCGCGTGATCGCCTGGTTTCGAGGAGCAATGGAGTATGGCCCGCGCGCACTCGGACATCGGAGCATCCTGGCCGATCCCAGTCATCCTGAGATGCGGGATCGCGTCAACGCATTGGTAAAAATGCGGGAGTCGTTCCGTCCTTTCGCCCCCGCAGTTTCATTAGAAGAGGTTGATCGGTGGTTCGACGTATCCCCCGGAACCCGTTTACCATACATGACTACAATCGTGGACGTTCGCGAAGAATTCGCCAGTCAATTGCCCGCGATCACGCACGTCAACCGAACTGCCAGAGTGCAGACCGTATGTAAGGACGATGACCCGGTTTTTCACGCACTGTTGCAAGCGATGGGCAGGGAGACTGGGCGGGAAATCGTCCTCAATACGAGTTTCAATGTTAGGGGTCAACCAATCGTTAATACGCCCCAGGAGGCGCTCTCCACATTCCTGGCCACCGGAATCGATTTCTTGTTCCTGGAGGATTTCTTTGTGTGCCGCCGGCCCCAGTCGGGACAGTCTGAGCGACTTTTGCGGGAAGAAATCGTTGGAACCCGGTAATCGTGGCAATGCAATTGCAGCCTACACCAACCTCGAAGGAAAACTTTCAATGCGGCCCATCAAAATCCTGGTTGTGGAAGACAATGACGCGGATACCTTCTACCTGCAGAAGGTGCTGGATCGCATGGGTGTAGTCTACTCAATATCCGTCTTGGGGGATGGGGAAAGTGCCCTTAATTTTCTGCTCAAACGTGGTGAATACTCCAGCGCCTGGAATCCGGATCTGATTTTCCTGGATCTCAACTTGCCGAAATTATCGGGCGTTGAACTGCTGGAGGCGCTGCCACCATCGCGGCGGTTTCCATTCTGCATCCTAACCGGTTCGACGCTCGAGCGGGACAACCTCAAGAAGAAGTTTGGCATCCGGCGGATTGCTTACGTCGTTAAGCCAGTCACCCGCGACATGATTCTCAATTGCTTTCGTTGTTACGATCACTTGGCGCCGCTGGCCGAGGCGATTACCGTTCGGAACCTGGATTACGAAGCGCCTGCCGTCACGCTCGGGAATTAGGTGGGGGGCACGGAGTCCGCTTGTGCCCCCGCTTCCCCGTCAGCGATTTGAACGCGCGCTGTGGGTTGGCTCTTCGGATTCCTCGGTCGTGGTTTCTGAAATTACCTTGCCTGCGATGGTAGACAGCTTCTCGTCGGCTTCCTTTTCCTCGTCCAATGTCTCCTGGAGCAGAGAGGCCACGTCGTCCAGCCCGAGTTCTTCCGCCCAGGCTTTGAGTGTTCCGTACCCTGCGATCTCATAATGCTCCACCTTTTGTGCCGCGCAAATCATTGCCGAATCCGCGAGCGCACCTTTCTCGTTCGATTCGATTTGCTCCTGTGCTTCGCTGATTAGTCCCTTCATCGCCACGCAGGCCTTGCCCTTCGGTTTCACATCCAACGCTTCAAACGCCCGTTCCAGGCGTTCCACTTGGCCCTTGGTCTGTTCCAGATGACTTCCAAAAGCCTCGCTGAGCTCTTCGTTGGAGGCGGCTTTCACCATCTTCGGAAGAGCTTTCACAAGCTGCTTCTCGGCGTCATATAGGTCCTGCATTTCCTCGACTAGAAGATCTCGTATTGTTTCTGCCATAGTAAAACCTCTTTCAGTATTAGTCGGACGCTACTTAGATCCGAGCCCGTGGACGATGTTTCGCAGCGCGGCGAGCCGCCCTTGAAATGCCCCAGGATCTCGTTTTCATTTGGCAGAAAAAATGCTACACCGACGCCAATGTATCAATCCAGCGAATCGGCCCGGCCGTGGGCGACCGGTTTTGTCGCTCATTGGAACGGTGGCTCTCACCCTCCATCCAGCGACGTCGACGCGCGGCTTATCGAGTCCGCGTTACAAGGACGAACGGACGCCTTCGGCGATCTGGTCGCACCCCATCTTCTATCGCTAACCAAGTTCGCCCGCATGCGGCTCCAAAATGACGTCGAAGCGGAAGATGCCGTTCAACAGGCCGTATTGCAGGCCCTTCATAATCTGGCCCAGTTCCGCAGACAAGCCAGCTTCAAGACCTGGATCAGCAAGATTACTTGTAATGAGATCCTACACGTACGCCGCGGAAAGGCGATTGCTTCTGTCACGCCGCTTCATCAGGCCGCCGTCGATAAACTCGCTGATCCCGGTTCGCTGCCTGACATCCAATTGCAGAGGCGACAAGAGGCGGCAAGACTCCACCGTGCTTTAGCACGGCTTCCAGAAAAGTATCGATTGATCATTGAGTTACGCGACCTTCGCGAGTTGAGCATCGCCGCTACCGCTCGCTCGCTTTCTTTGACGGCTTCTGCAGTAAAAACCCGGCACCATCGGGCGCGCAAATTATTGTTGCGAGCGCTAGGCTCCGGCAAGTAGTCTTCGAGCACCACCTGAATTCGCAAGTGGAGGATTGCAATGCATTTAGGCTCTGACCATCAACATCATTGGGGGGTGATCCTGGCAGGGGGCGAAGGAGCACGCTTGAAATCTCTCACGCGATTTGTATCTGGAGAAGATACGCCGAAACAATTCTGCCGGCTGCTGGGTGGCCAATCCTTATTGACTCAAACCACCCAAAGGATCAGTCGGACGATCTCCTCGGAACGCACGGTGTACGTCTTATTGAACTCGCACGAACGCTTCTACAGCAAGGAGTTGCGGAATGTGCCGCCGGCTCACATGGTCGTCCAGCCCTGCAATCGTGGAACGCTTCCCGCCATACTATCGAGCCTGGTTCACATCATTCGCCAGGACAAGAATGCCGTGGTTGGGTTTTTTCCGTCGGACCACCACTACACGGAAGAGGAACGCTTTATGAAGGGTGTCCATTTGGCTTTCCAAGCCGCCGAATCGAACCCGGAAACTGTGATGCTGCTGGCGGTTGCCGCTAAGCGCGCGGAGACGGAGTTTGGCTGGATTGAAGCCACGCCGGCCATGTCCAGCGATTCCCGCGACGGCCTTCTCAAAGTAAAGCGCTTCTGGGAAAAGCCGTCTGCACGCACCGCCGAGGAACTGCTAGAACGAGGTTGTGTGTGGAATACGTTTGTTATGATCGGCCGGGCTCAAGCATTTCTCGACTTGATTCGTGCCGGCGCTCCCGCTATTTACCAGGCCTTTGAGCCGCTACTGGAGATCCCTGAATCTTGGGCCAGCAGTCCTGGATTAGAGACGATTTATGAAAGTCTTACGACAGCAGATTTCTCAAAACTTGTGCTTTCTACAACACCGGATCGTTTAGGCGTCTGGTGTCTGGGAGATGTCGGCTGGAGCGATCTCGGCGATCCACGCCGGGTCATGACCGTGTTGGATGAAACCGGAATCGCGAATGAGTGGATGAATTCTTGGCGCACTCATGCCGTCGCGGCGGCCGCGGGACAGTGATTCGCCCGACTGCATTTCTTGTTCAAGAGTGCACTGAAGTAAGGAAGTTTTACCGCCTCCATGCATAAACTGCAGTTCTTGTGACGGACTGTGGAACGTAGCAATAAGCCACCCAGAACTAAGAATCCACCGTTAGGAGCCCAAATGATAGAAGTGTTACCAACTGAATTGTGCAATGGGCTAGAATATGGTCCTGTGGCCTCGTCTTCTACGCCCGCGCGGGTTTTGGTAGTCGACGATGACCCTCAAGAGCGGCACGATCTCGCAAAAATCCTGACAAGTTTAGGCTATGTTTCTGAACTGGCCAAGGATGGCGAAGAGGCTCTCGAAAAGATTGGCGCGGTACCGGTCGATGTCATCGTGACTGATCTGATGATGCCGCGGATGGACGGGTATACATTGCTTCGAACTCTGCTGTCGCGCGGCGACCTTACCCCCGCCGTGGTTCTCACGGGTCTCGGCAGCATTCGCGAGGCAATGGCCATCGTCCACGACCTTCGTGCCTTCTGGTTTCTGGAGAAGCCCGCACAGCAGGCGGTCCTGGCACCCTTGCTGGAGCGGGCCATTCGGCAAAAGACGCTAATGGCCGAAACGGAACGCCTGCAGCGCCAGTTGAGCCTTCATGGCGTCCTGGGCGATATGGTTGGCACGTCCGAGTCCATGAGACGGGTGTTCTCCCTCATCCGGCAGGTCGCTCCTAAGGCGGCTTCGGTCCTGATCAGCGGGGAAAGCGGCACCGGGAAGGAGCGCGTCGCGGCCGCCATTCACAAACTCAGTCCCAGAGCGGGAGGACCCTTCATCGCGATTAACTGTGCGGCAATCCCGGAAAGCTTGATCGAAAGCGAATTGTTTGGGCACGAAAAGGGAGCCTTCACCGGGGCCATAGGACGCCAGGCAGGCTGTTTTGAGCATGCCAGCGGCGGCACATTGTTCCTGGATGAGATTGCTGAAATGCCCATGCCCATGCAAGCGAAGCTGCTCCGGGTTCTGGAGGAATCGAAGCTACGGCGGTTGGGCGGCCATGGCGAGATTTCCGTCGATGTCCGGGTGCTTGCGGCGACTAATCGGCCCCTGGACGAAGCTCTCGAAAAAAAGCTGCTGCGGGAAGATCTATACTATCGCCTCAATGTCTTCAATATCCTGCTGCCGCCCTTGCGCCATCGAAAGGAAGACATTCCAGCGATTTCGGAAGCCCTGATCCGCATTTTGAATCTTCGGAACGATTGCCGGGTGACTCATCTCGATTCTGATGCGCTGCGCGTGCTGATGAATTATTCCTGGCCCGGCAATGTCCGGGAATTGCGGAATATCTTGGAACGAGCTGTAATCATCGCCCACGAAGGCGCTTTGTCCCCCTGTCATTTTCCGCGAGATTTTAATCTTCCGCGTCAGACGCCTGTGGCGTTTTCGCCGGTTGCTGCTCCGCCCAGCACAGCCTCCGCGCTGACTTTCGAGCCGGGCAAGCCGCTGCAAGAGATGGAAGAAGCATACATTCGGCTCACCTTGAAATACGCCAACAACAACCGCATGCGGGCCGCGGAGATCCTGGGCATTAGTCTTCGCACACTCTACAAGCGGCTCGCGGACTTCGCAAAAGCGGACGAGGCGTCGGCGAGCGCAGAAACTGCGTCCGTCACCGGCACCGGCGCCTGACGCAGCTTGGTTATCAATGTGCAACAAGGAACAATATGACCGGTTCCCGTTTTCATATTATTTTGGTCGAAGATGCCGAACCGGATGTACTTCTGGTTCGGGAGGCGCTGGAACAATCCGGTCTCGAATTTGAGCTCCTGGTATTCGATGATGGTGAGCAAGGAGTAGCTTTCATAGAGAACATGGATCGGGATGCAAGCCTCGTCCGGCCCAATCTTTTTCTACTCGATCTCAATCTACCCAAGAAAACCGGGGGGCAGATTTTGGAACGCGTGCGGCAAAGTCCGCGCTGCGGGCAGGTACCCGTAGTCATTCTTACCTCATCCGATTCGCAAAAAGACAAGACCCAGGCGGCCGATTTGAAAGCCACGGGTTACTTTCGAAAGCCCTCCCGCCTGGATGAGTTTATGAAGCTTGGCCCGTACGTGCGGGACCTTCTAACTCGTCAGGGGCAAACTGAAGCGGATGGTGGAGCCTTCGCCGGGCGTTGACTCAGCCCATATTTGTCCGCCATGCTGTTCCACAATCTTTTTGGCGATCGTTAAGCCGAGACCGCTTCCGGGAAACTGCTTACCGTTGAGGCGCTCGAAGGGCCTGAAAATGCGCTCCCGATAAACCGGATCAAAACCGGCGCCATTATCGCGCACCGAAAAAATCCATTCCCCCTCCTGCTGCGCGGCGCCAACATGGATGCGAGGTGCGGCTTCGCCGCGAAATTTGCAGGCGTTCCCAATCAAGCAGCGCAGCAACACCGTCAGGGACGTCGCGTTGCCCCGCACGGTTGGCAGTGGATCGTGGGTGATGATGGCGCCGCTGCTTTTCAGTTCGGACGCCAACTCGGTTTTGGCCTCGAGCAGCGACATCTCCAAATCCGCAGCGCTATCTTCCAACTCCCGCACTTCCGCGTAGCAATATTCCGCGATGTCTTGAATCAAGGTTTCCAGCCTGGCTACGCCATCCCGGAGATATCGGGCGCCTCGCTCACGGTTCTCATCCGAATTCTTGCCGCTTGGGGCTACCGCCAATTGATGTCCCAGGAGAATGGCGCGAAGAGGTTCCCGCAAATCGTGGACAGCCGCGGAAATGAAGTCCCGAAGAGCTTCCGTGTCCTGTCCTAGAGCTCTCGGTGCAACGCCTTGTCCTTGACTTTTCATGCAGCGCTCAGTAAACGTCTTCCATCATTCTTGCGGATCCGGCAGCGTGAAGTAAAACGTCGAGCCCTCTCCCAGCGACGATTCGACCCAGATGCGGCCCCCGTAGCTCTTGACAATGCGCTCGCAAATAGCCAGGCCAATGCCCGTCCCAGGGTAGCTGGTTCCGTGGAGCCTTTTGAATATTCCGAAAATCTGCTGGATATACTCAGGCTTGATTCCGATGCCGTTATCTTTTACCGAGAAGAGCCACTCGCCGGACTGCCGCTCCGCATCAATGTGTACTTGCGGGGGGTCTGATCCGCGGTACTTGATGGCGTTGCCCACCAAGTTCTGCAGAACTTGCACCAGCCTGGTCTCCTGCGCCCGTACGGTAGGCAGCCCATTCCACGTCACCACCGCCTGGTTTTGATCGATGCTGGCCTGAAGGTTTAACAAGGCCTTCCGCAGCGCTTCCGAAACAACCACGGGGCAGACAGGACCATCGCTCGGGGAGCCCACCTGCGAGTAAGCCAGCAGGTCTTTCAGTAGAATCTCCATCCGGTGTGCCCCGCTAATCACATAGGACATGTACTGCTGAGCCTGAGCGTCCAGCCGGTCGGAGTATTTCTTTTGGAGCATCTGACTGTAGAGCGCCACCAGTCGCAGCGGTTCCTGCAAATCGTGGCTTGCTGCGTATGCGAACTGGTTCAAATCGTCGTTGGATTTTCGAAGTGCCTCGTTGGCTTCCAGGAGTTCCGCGGTTCTTTCCGTGACCCGCTGCTCGAGGCTTGCATTGAGATCTCGAATCTCCTGATCCGCCTTCTTGCGTTCCGTAACGTCGCGGATGGCTGCGGTTACCAGTAATCCTTCTTCGGTGTCCAGCGGGCTCAAGCTGATCTCAACCGGGAATTCCGATCCGTTCTTGCGCACTCCGTACAAATCAAGGCCGGTTCCCATCGGCCGGATCCTCGCCTCATCGAAGAACTTCGATCGATGGCTGTCATGCCGCCCTCGAAAACGCTCTGGAACCAGGGTCTCAATTGATTTACCCAGCAGTTGTTTTCGTTTATATCCAAATACTTTCTCCACTTGCGCGTTCACCAGCACGATCTTTCCCTGGCCGTCCACCACTGCCATGGCGTCAGGAGCTGCTTCCAGGAGCGAGCGGAACTTTTGTTCAGCTTTGCTGACAACTTCAGCCTGACGCTGCAATAGCGCGTGATTGCGGCTCAGTTCCACGAACACATTCACTTTCGAGCGAAGAATCTCTGGGACAATTGGCTTGAAGAGAAAATCAACCGCGCCCAGGTCGTAACCCCGAAATAGTTGCTCATCGCTCTTATAGCCCGTGAGAAACAAGATGGGCGTGTGCCGCGAACGCTTGCGAGCCCGAATCAGTTCCGCGGTTTGAAAGCCGTCCATCTCCGGCATCTTCACGTCCAGCAATACGGCCGCGAAGTCGTCTTCTAGCATGTGGCGCAGTGCCTGTATTCCGGATTGAGCCAGGACCAATTCCTGCCCCAATACCTCCAGGGCCGCCTCTAGTGAAATGAGGTTCTCCCGGGAATCATCCACCAGCAGGATTTTTGCGCGGTCGGGCGCAGTTTGCCCGGCCGGTTCTGGATTCTCCTGTGCCACCGCAGTACCTATCATCGCAGGAATCTTAAACTCCCGGCGCCACCATCTGACTTGCCTCCTGGTGACTGTTACCCATAGAAACCCTTAGCACTGAGAACAGTTGTTCCAGATCTACCGGCTTCGTAATATAGTCCGAAGCTCCCGCCTCCAGGCACTTCGCCCGATCTCCCTTCATCGCTTTAGCGGTGAGCGCCACAATGGGAAGCGATCGGAATTCCGGAATCTGCCGGATGGTACTCATGGTCTCATACCCGTCCATCTCCGGCATCATGATGTCCATGAGCACCAGGTCGATGTCGGGGCGGCTCTTTAATAATTCGATGGCCGCGCGGCCATTTTCGGCATGAACCACCTTCATGTTGTGCTCCTCCAGCAAGCTGGTGAGCGCGAAAATATTGCGCACATCGTCGTCTACTACCAGGATGGTCTTGCCTTTGAGTGTCGGATCCGTCCTGCGGAGCCGGTCCAGAATTCCGCGCTGTTCTTCGGTGAGATCGGATTCGTCGCGATGCAACAGCAGAACCGAATCGTCAAGTACGCGATCCGAGGAATGCGCCCGCTTCACCACACTGATTCGCATTGCTCGCGCAAGGTCTTGTTCTTCCGCGGCATTCAGCGTCCGCGTGAGCACTAGGATGATCGGGGGCACATGCGGGCTCAGCTGGTTTTGGATTTCCTCAACCAGCTGCAGTGGACCGATACCATCCAGCTGGAAGTGGACGATGATGCCATCCAGGTACTGATGCTTCGTTACCGCTAACGCTTCACCCTCCGTCTTGACTCCCGTGATCTCCAGGTCGGGAGCCGCCAGCAGCTCGGCAATTTCCTGCCGTTCGGAATCATTCGAGCACACCACCAGCAGTTTCTTCGCACGTTTTTGTGTGGACTCCTCAATCGCAGCGAAGGCCTCCAGCAGCGAGTCTTTGGCAACCGCTTTTTCCAGATAACTCATGGCCCCCAGCGCCAATCCGCGGCGGCGATCCTCATCGCCCGAGATAACGTGAACCGGAATGTGGCGCGTGGCTGGGTCGTGTTTCAGACGATCCAGAATCGTCCATCCGGCAACGTCGGGTAGCGTGATGTCCAGCGTGATCGCCCCCGGTTTGAACTCACGCGCCAGGGACATCGCACTACTGCCGCGCAGTGCGACCAGTGCCTTCAATTGGTGATCGTGAGCGAGGTCGACCAGGATGCGCGCAAACGTAACGTCATCCTCCACGATTAGCAGAACCGTATCGCCCGGCTGGATCAGGTTTCGATCGTCGTCAAGAACCAGTTCTTCCGCCAGTTCCTGGTGCTCCAGGGGAGATGAGAGAATCAGGTCCACCTCAGCCTCGGCTGCGCCTGCAACTTGATCGAGCTGAATGGGAGTAATCTTCAGCGCTTCGCTCTTGGGGGCCTGCGTGGGTGCAATGTAAGTCTGCGGCAAATACAACGTGAAAGTGCTGCCCACGCCGGGCGCGCTCTGGAGGCGAATTTCTCCGCCCAGAAGCCGTGCGAGTTCGCGGCTGATCGAAAGCCCCAAGCCCGTGCCGCCGTATTTGCGGCTGGTAGTTCCGTCGGCTTGCTGAAAGGCCTCGAAGATGATGCGTTGTTTATCCGCTTGGATTCCGATGCCGCTGTCAGTCACGGTGAATGCGATGACCGACTTGGCTCTCGAGAGGGTCGTGTGACCTAGGCTCCATCCGCTGCTCGCCTTATCGATGGTCAGATGCACGGAGCCATGCTCGGTGAACTTGAGCGCGTTCGAGAGCAAATTCTTCAGCACCTGCTGCAGGCGCTTGGCATCGGTATGCATGATCTCGCTCATAACCGCATTACCTAGTTCGATACCGAAGTCCAGCCCTTTGCCTTCCGCCACGTGGCGGAAAGTCTTGGCGCAATAGTCTTGGAGCTCAGTGAAGCGCACGCCTCCAATATCCAAGTCCATCTTTCCAGATTCGATCTTGCTGAGGTCCAGAATGTCGCTGATCAGCGCCAACAGGTCGGTTCCTGAAGTATGGATGGTCTCCGCGAACTTAACCTGCTTGGTGGTCAGGTTCTTGTCCGAGTTTTCCGATAGCATACGCGCCAGAATCAACAGGTTGTTCAGCGGTGTCCGCAGCTCATGGCTCATGTTTGCCAGGAATTCGCTCTTATACTTGGAGGTGAGAGATAGCTGCTCCGCCTTTTCTTCCAGCGCCTTCTTGGCTTGCTCCACTTCTAAGTTCTTGGTCTCGACTTCTGTTTTTTGTTCCGCCAGCAATTGGGCCTTCTCCTGCAATTCTGCGTTGGTCGTTCGCAGTTGCAGCTGCTGGCTGCGAAGTTCTTCCGCGAGCGCCTGGCTTTGTTGAAGGAGTTGCTCTGTCCGCATGGTAGCCGCAATCGTGTTCAACACGATCCCAATGGATTGAGTTAGCTGATCGAGAAACGCCAGGTGGACATCGCTGAATTGCCCGAACGACGCCAGCTCAATGGCTGCTTTTACGTCGCCCTCGAAGAGCACCGGCAGCACAACGATACTTAAAGGAGCGCTGCCGCCCAGGCTGGAATTGATCTTTACATAGTCCCCCGGTACGTCGGTCACCAGGATGCGTTCCTTCTCCCTGGCGCACTGCCCGACTAAACCTTGCCCAATTTTGAAGCGCTTCGGGACATCGTCCTCCTGCTCGATCGCGTAACCGGTCAGGAGTGACAACACGGGAGTTTCATCTACGGTATCGGTGATATAAAAAGTTCCGTGCTGGGCGCCGATCAGCGGCGTCAGCTCGGAAAGCAGGAGCTGGGCGACAGCCAGCAGGTCGCGCTGTCCCTGCATCATGCCTGTGAACTTGGCGATGTTGGTCTTCAACCAATCCTGTTCATTGTTCTTGCGGGTGGTCGCCGCCAGATTGACAATCATCTCGTTGAGGTTGTCTTTCAGCGATGCCACTTCGCCTTGCGCCTGGACAGCGATAGAACGCGTCAGGTCACCCTTGGTGACCGCCGTCGCGACTTCGGCGATCGCTCGGACTTGGGTGGTGAGGTTGGCAGCCAGCTGATTGACGTTGTCCGTCAGATCTCGCCAGATACCGGCCGCGCCCGGCACGCGCGCCTGGCCGCCGAGCTTGCCCTCGATACCCACTTCACGAGCCACCGTGGTCACCTGATCGGCGAATGTGGCCAAAGTATCGATCATTCCGTTGATGGTGTCAGCCAACTCCGCGATTTCACCTTTGGTTTCGAGAATCAGTTTGCGCTTCAGATCGCCGTTGGCGACGGCGGTTACAACCTTCGCAATACCGCGCACCTGAGTCGTCAGATTCGCAGCCATGAAATTCACGTTGTCGGTCAAGTCCTTCCAAGTGCCGGCGACGCCTTTCACTTCAGCCTGGCCGCCCAGCTTGCCGTCGGTACCCACTTCGCGCGCCACGCGCGTGACCTCGCTCGCGAAAGAATTGAGCTGGTCCACCATGGTGTTGATGGTGTCTTTCAATTCCAGGATTTCACCTTGCACGTCGACGGTGATCTTGCGCGAAAGATTCCCGTTGGCAACCGCGGTAGTCACCTGCGCAATATTGCGGACCTGAGCCGTGAGGTTGCCAGCCATCGAGTTCACGCTGTCTGTTAGATCCTTCCAGGTACCGGCGACACCGCGGACGTCCGCCTGGCCGCCCAGCTTGCCCTCGGTTCCGACTTCGCGTGCGACGCGCGTGACCTCAGACGCAAAAGAGCTAAGCTGATCCACCATCGTATTAATGGTGTTCTTCAACTCCAGAATTTCGCCGCGCACGTCCACCGTAATTTTGCGCGACAGATCGCCGCGCGCCACTGCCGTAGTGACTTCGGCTATGTTGCGGACCTGGTTAGTCAGGTTCCCGGCCATGAAATTCACGTTATCGGTGAGATCCTTCCAGGTGCCGGCGACCCCTTTCACTTCCGCCTGACCGCCGAGCTTGCCTTCGGTACCGACTTCACGCGCTACACGCGTCACTTCCGATGCGAAGGAGCTAAGCTGATCCACCATCGTGTTGATAGTGTTCTTCAGCGCCAGAATCTCGCCGCGCGCGTCCACCGTGATGATCGTGGTTAAATCTCCGCGCGCCACCGCCGTCGTCACGCCGGCAATATTGCGCACCTGATTCGTCAGGTTGCTGGCCATGTAATTGACGCTATCGGTGAGATCTTTCCACGTGCCGGCCACTCCGCGGACGTCCGCTTGGCCGCCGAGTTTCCCCTCGGTACCAACCTCGCGAGCCACGCGCGTCACTTCGCTCGCGAATCCATTTAGCTGATCCACCATCGTGTTGATGGTATTCTTTAGCTCCAGAATCTCGCCGCGCGCGTCAACCGTAATCTTCGTCGAGAGGTCGCCTTTCGCCACACCCGTAGTCACCTGTGCAATGTTTCGGACCTGCGACGTCAGGTTCCCAGCCATGAAGTTCACGCTATCAGTGAGATCTTTCCAGACGCCGCCGACGCCCTTCACTTCCGCCTGTCCACCGAGCTTGCCTTCGGTACCCACTTCGCGCGCTACGCGTGTGACTTCGCCCGCGAACGCATTGAGCTGATCCACCATGGTGTTGATGGTGTTCTTCAATTCCAGAATTTCGCCGCGCACATCCACCGTGATTTTGCGCGACAAGTCGCCTTTGGCAACCGCCGTGGTGACCTCCGCGATATTTCGCACCTGACTGGTGAGGTTGCTCGCCATCGAGTTGACGGAATCTGTCAGATCCTTCCAGGTGCCGGCCACGTCATGCACGTCCGCCTGGCCGCCCAGTTTGCCTTCGGTTCCCACCTCGCGCGCCACACGCGTCACTTCGCCGGCGAACGCGTTGAGCTGATCCACCATTGTGTTGATGGTGTTTTTCAGTTCCAGAATTTCGCCGCGGGCATCCACCGTGATCTTGGTCGACAAGTCGCCTTTTGCAACCGCGGTGGTCACTTGGGCGATATTGCGGACTTGCGACGTCAGGTTGCCTCCCATAAAGTTGACGCTGTCTGTGAGATCTTTCCAGACTCCGCCGACGCCCTTTACTTCCGCTTGGCCGCCGAGTTTGCCTTCCGTACCTACTTCGCGTGCCACGCGTGTGACTTCACCGGCGAACGCATTGAGCTGATCCACCATGGTGTTGATGGTGTTCTTCAGCTCCAGAATTTCGCCGCGCACGTCCACTGTAATTTTGCGCGACAAATCGCCGGTGGCTACCGCGGTTGTGACTTCCGCGATGTTGCGAACCTGAGCCGTCAGATTGCCGGCCATCGAGTTCACGGAATCCGTCAGATCCTTCCACACGCCGCCGACGCCCTTTACCTGTGCCTGTCCGCCCAGCTTGCCGTCAGTACCTACTTCTCGCGCCACGCGCGTGACTTCGCTGGCGAACGAATTGAGTTGATCCACCATGGTGTTGATGGTATTCTTCAGCGCCAGGATTTCGCCTTGGACGTCTACCGTGATCTTGGTAGACAAATCGCCCCGCGCCACCGCCGTCGTGACTTCGGCAATATTGCGCACCTGATTGGTGAGGTTGCCGGCCATGGAGTTGACCGAATCTGTCAGGTCTTTCCAAACGCCGCCCACGCCTTTTACCTGCGCCTGGCCGCCCAGTTTCCCTTCAGTACCCACTTCGCGCGCCACGCGCGTGACTTCGCTGGCGAAGGAATTGAGCTGATCCACCATGGTATTGATGGTGTTCTTCAGCTCCAGAATTTCACCGCGCGCGTCCACCGTGATCTTGGTCGATAAATCGCCCTTCGCCACGCCGGTGGTCACCTGGGCAATGTTGCGAACTTGAGAGGTCAAGTTGCCCGCCATAAAGTTCACGCTGTCGGTGAGATCGCGCCACGTTCCGGCGACCCCCTCCACCTTCGCTTGGCCACCGAGTTTCCCTTCGGTTCCGACTTCGCGGGCCACGCGAGTAACTTCTGAGGCGAACGAACTGAGCTGATCCACCATGGTATTGATGGTGTTCTTCAGCTCCAGGATTTCGCCGCGTACCGTAACCGTGATTTTGCGCGATAGGTCGCCCTTGGCTACAGCGGTAGTCACTTCGGCGATGTTGCGGACCTGTGCCGTAAGGTTTCCGGCCATCGAATTTACCGAGTCCGTCAGATCTTTCCATGTACCGCCGACTCCGGGGACATCCGCTTCGCCGCCCAGCAGGCCTTCCGTTCCCACCTCGCGCGCCACGCGCGTCACTTCAGCGGCGAACGAGCTGAGCTGGTCCACCATGGTATTGATCGTGTTCTTCAACTGCAGGATTTCTCCACGCGCATCCACGGTGATACGCGTCGAAAGATCGCCCTTGGCCACGGCCGTCGTCACCTCAGCGATGTTGCGGACTTGGTTAGTCAGATTGCCGGCCATGGAATTAACGGAGTCGGTCAGATCCTTCCATACGCCAGCCACGCCCTTCACTTCCGCCTGCCCGCCCAATCTTCCGTCCGTACCCACTTCGCGGGCCACGCGCGTTACTTCAGCCGCGAACGAACTCAACTGGTCCACCATGGTGTTGATCGTGTTCTTCAGCTCTAGAATTTCTCCGCGCGCATCCACCGTGATTCTGGTCGTCAAATCGCCCTTTGCCACCGCCGTCGTCACGCCGGCGATGTTGCGAACCTGATTGGTGAGGTTGCTCGCCATCGAGTTCACGCTTTCCGTCAGATCCTTCCAGGTTCCCGCCACGCCCGTCACCACCGCCTGCCCACCCAGCTTCCCTTCGGTACCGACTTCTCGCGCCACGCGCGTGGCCTCGGAAGCGAACGAATTGAGCTGGTCCACCATGGTGTTCACGACGCGGGCTGTGTGCAGAAATTCTCCCCGCAGCGGCCGGCCGTCCACATCCAGCGACATAGTCTGCGACAGATCGCCTTTCGCCACGGCGCCGATCACGCGTGCGACTTCCGTCGACGGCTGCACCAGATCTCCGATCAAGCTATTGACGGAATCAATACACGCCGCCCACCC
>DATJEI010000120.1:0-14122 GCA_035496735.1 Bryobacteraceae bacterium
ACGC
Organism: Bryobacteraceae bacterium; assembly: GCA_035496735.1. GTDB lineage: Bacteria > Acidobacteriota > Terriglobia > Bryobacterales > Bryobacteraceae > Palsa-187. The sequence goes on from DATJEI010000120.1 coordinate 5, forward strand.
GGCTATGATCGCGGAACGGATCCTGCTGGGCCTGGAGCAGCGACGAACCGGCGAGCGCTCCCCCTAAACCGCCCAGCGCCGCTCGTCTGGTCATTGAACTGGAGCGCTTCATTTGTGTTACCTCGTCTCAAGATCAAACGGTCGGACTGGAAGCTTGTGCCAGCACACCTCTTGATCGAGCATCAGTATATTAGAGCGAGCCGACGCCTGTCAAAACTAAGTCTCTTTGCTGTCAAGCCTCTACGTTTGTCGCCGCTAAACCGCCTACGATGATACTCTGAGGGAGATATGTTCCGTGTTGCGACGCTGACCCTAATGATCGCTGGACTTTGTACGGCGCAGGAGGGGACGCGCGTCTATATTGCCCGTTGCCAGCAGTGCCACGATCAAAACAGCGATGGGCATGCTCCCTTGCGAGAAGCTTTGGCGACTAAACCCTGGGAAGCAATTCTTGCCGCGCTCGAAACCGGCGCCATGCGAGCCCAGGGCGCCCAACTTACTCCCGAAGAGCGCCGGGCCGTCGCGCGTTACCTAGGGAAGGCGGGGCCCATTGTTCCTGCGGCCATGAGCGGACATTGCCCCGCCGGAGCGAAACCCAAGATCAGCACTTCCGCCTGGAACGGATGGAGCCCGGACGAGCGGAATACGCGTTTTCAGCCGGCGAAGAGCGCCGGTCTAACGGCGGAGCAGCTGCCGTCGCTGAAGCTGAAATGGGCTTTCGGATTCCCGGATGCAATTACGGCCTATGGCCAGCCCACCGTTGCAGGCGGCCGAGTCTACACAGGCAGCAACGATGGCACCGTCTACGCAATCGATGCGCAGACTGGTTGCTTTTACTGGAGGTATCAAGCGAAAGCGATGGTTCGCGACGCCGTGGTGATTGGTCCCGGCTCGCGCGCCTACTTCGGAGATCTGGAATCCAATTTCTACGCGCTGGATGCGAATACCGGAAAGCTCGTTTGGCAGAAGAAACTGGATGACCAGGCGTTCACGCGCATCACAGGCACGGCGAAGCTGCACGATGGCCGCCTGTACATACCCATCGCTTCACAGGAAGAGAACGCGGGCGCCAATCCTTACTATTCGTGCTGCACATTCCGGGGCAATGTTGTAGCGCTGAAGGCCAGCGACGGCTCGGTCATTTGGAAGTCGTTCACATCTCCGGAGGCCAAGCCCACCTGGAAGAGCGCCGCGGGCATCCAGTATTACGGCCCATCGGGCGCGACGATATGGTCCTCGCCAACGCTTGATCTGAAGCGGAAACTTTTATATGTAGCCACCGGCAACGGGTACTCCGATCCGGAAATCAAGACCGCCGACGCAATTGTTGCCATGGACATGGAGACAGGAGCAATCCGCTGGAGCCAGCAGGCGGCTCCGGACATGTTCAATTGGGATTGCGGCGGGAGCGGCGCGCAAGGACCGCAGAAGGGAAATTGCCCCGAAAAAGCCGGCAGAGACGTGGATTTCGGCGCCTCACCAATTCTAGTGGATCTTGACGACGGCCATCAGATGCTTCTCGCTGGTCAGAAATCGGGGGTGGTCTGGGGATTCGATCCGGATGAGCAAGGTAAGGTGGTCTGGCAGACGCGCATAGGCAAAGGAGGACCAGGCGGCGGGATTCAATGGGGAATCGCGTACAGCCCTCTCGAAAAGATGGTCTTCGCGCCGCTGGCCGACGCGGTTCGCGGCGATCCATTATCAGGAGGCGGACTCTTCGCGTTGGATGCGGCGACTGGAAAACTCGTGTGGCACACCCCTCCTCCGAAGCCTGCCTGCGCCGGATTAGCGGGTTGTTCCGGCGCCCAGCGTTCGCCTCCGACGGTTATTCCGGGCGTGGTCTTCTCTCCCTCCATGGACGGACACATACGCGCGTTCCAAATTAAGACTGGCGAAATCGTTTGGGATTACGACGCTGTAAAAGACTACGCAACGGTGAACGGGATTAAGGGCCGCGGCGGATCGTTCAGTTCCACGGGCCCTGTGATCGTGGATGGCATGCTTTTTGTGAACTCCGGCTACTCGAGCATGCCGGGTAATGTGCTGCTCGCGTTTAGCGTGAAATGAGAACCCTCGGAATCGCTTTCTTGCTGGTGCTATTTGTTGTCGCTCTGCCGGCGGCGAGGACTCTCGACATCTACACGATTGATGTCGAAGGGGGGAAGTCTGTCCTGATTGTGTCCCCTTCCGGTGAGTCCATGCTCATCGACGCGGGCTGGCCGCAGGCGGCTGGCCGCGAGGCTTCGGTCGATCGAATCGTCGAGACGGCGAAAGGCGCCGGCTTAAAGCAAATCGACCACCTGGTGATTTCACATTTCGATGGAGATCACATGGGAGACGTGCCTCAACTGGCATCCAAGATCCCTATCCGGCACATTTACGATCATGGAGAATTTCAACCACCACCTGCCAATCCGGATCCCCAGTTTAAGGCACGTGTCGATGCCGCGTTAGAAAGATTTCGAGCCTACGACGAAGTTCGCCGCAAGGTCGGCCATACGGTGCTGAAAGTGGGCGATAAGGTTCCGATCAAAGGAGTGGACATTCAGGTTCTGACGGCCGGGGGGAAGCTGATCGAGAAGGCCCTGAAGGGCGCCGGTCAGCCGAATCCGCTGTGCGCGGCCAATCCGCAAGCCGCCGTGATCGAGCGTGACGTTGAAGACAATCTCTCGGTGGGTCTGCTGATCACTTTGGGCAAATTTCGGATGCTCGATTTGGCGGACCTGGAAGCGCATCCCAGTCATGAATTGGTCTGCCCCAACAATCTGATCGGTACCGTGGATGTGTACCACGTGAATGTCCACGGCCAATTTAAGGGCATCGCGCCAGAGTTGATTGGCGCGGTGCATCCGCGAGTCGCGATCATGGGAAATGGTGCGCGTAAGGGCGCCGATCCGCCCAGTTGGCCGCTGTTGCGGGCTACTCCGGGCCTGGAGGATATTTGGCAGGACCACTATTCGGCCGCGGGGACCAAGGATACCAACCCGCCTGACGATTACATCGCCAACCTGGAACCAATCGACAGCGGGAAACTGATCAAGCTCTCTGCGGAATCGAATGGGAAATTCACCGTCACAAACACACGCAACGGTTTCGCAAGAACCTATAAGCCCAGGCCGTAGCCCTGCGGTTGGCCCTGCTCCCATTTGAAGTTCAGGGCAGAAGCGCTAGAATAATTGCGGCAGGGGGATCGATTCACATGAAAGAGTGCCTAGTAAACGCTATGGTTGGCACTATAACGTTTCTCGCGCTGACTACGACGCTCGCCATGGCACAAGGCAGGATACCGCGTTCCGCAGATGGGAAGCCGGATCTGAACGGGATCTGGCAGGCCATGAATACCGCCAATTGGGACGTCGAAGCGCATGAGGCTCGTGCTGGAGTCCTGCCTGTTCTGGGTGCGCTCGCCGCCGAGCCGGCCGGACAGGGTGTTGTGGAGGGAGGAAACATACCGTACCTACCGGCGGCGGCCGAGAAAAAGAAAAAGAATTTCGAAAATCGGTTAGAACTAGATCCCGAAGCTAAGTGCTACCTCCCCGGCATCCCGCGAGCCGTGTATATGCCTTATCCTTTTCAAATCATCCAGAACCCGCACTCGATGATGATCGCCTATGAGTACGCCAGTGGCTACCGAAACATCTTTCTGAAGGACCCAGGCGAAGCCCCGGCCGATTCATGGATGGGTCAGTCGTATGGACGTTGGGACGGGGATACCTTCGTAATTGACGTAACCGGACAGAATGACCAGACCTGGTTTGACCGTTCCGGAAATTTCCATAGCGATCAGTTGCATGTAGTCGAACGGTACACGCTGGTTAAACCGGACGTGATCAACTACGAGGCCACAATCGAGGACCCTGCGGTGTTTTCCCGACCGTGGAAAATCAGCATGCCGCTCTACCGGCATTTGGAAAAGAATGCGCGGCTGGGAGAGTTCAAGTGCGTGGAGTTCGTCGAGGAATTCATGTATGGGAAGTACAGAAAAAAAACTAACTAATGGCCTGCCAGAGACCAGACCCGCGTAATTTCTGCTGTGCCGGCGCGCAGAGCGCCTGCTCGCGAAAAATTTGACTTCGAACAGCAGGTCAGGGCAGCTTGTAGGTCAACAATGTGGTGCCGGCGGCAACCGCAACGTATTGCTTGCCATCCTTCCCCATATAAGTGATGGGATTGGCGCCGCGAATCAGCTCTTCCGTCTTCACACTCCATAATTCCTGACCGGTTTTGGTGGCGAATGCGCGAAAGAGGCGATCCGTGGCTGCCCCGATAAAGATCAGTCCTCCGGCAGTAGCCGTGGGGCCTCCAACGTGTGAAGTAGTTCCGCCGGTCGCCATGCCGGCAGGCGCACCCTCGACCGTGCCAAAGGGAATCTGCCAGGCGATGTCGCCGGTGTTGACGTTCACGGCGGTCAGCCTGGACCATGGCGGTTGCCAGCAGGGCCATCCCTTCACCGCCACGGGCGGACCCAGGGGATGAAAGTAAAGCAGAGGCGATTCAGGCGGGCCTGTGAAACGGGGTTTCCGGTCCGCTGGCAGCGTGTCCAGGTCTACGCCCCGCCGCTCGATGACGCTGATCTGACCAGTGTCCGCGGTATTAATGATGTAGTAACCCAGGTTGGGATCAAACGTACCCCCGGTGAACTCGGCGCCTCCTCCGGGCGCGGGCATCACCAGCGCACCCTTTTCGGACGGCGGCGTATAGGGGCCGCGGTTGCGCCCCCCATCCTCTTTCAAGAGCAACTCCCGGCAAGCCGCCTCGTGCTCTGGAGTGACCTTCGCGATATCATCCATGGTGAAGCTCAATCGGCCCAGCGGCGGTGGCTTGACGGGAAATGGCTGTGTCGGAGAGTAGTACTCGCGCGGCAGGTCCCCCTGGGGAACCGGACGCTCCTCCACCCCGTAGATAGGCTTTCCGGTCACGCGATCGAAAATGAACAGCAGCGGCATCTTCGTCATTACTCCGACCGCCGGAATTCTCTTGCCCTCCTTTACCACATCGAACAGGATCGGTGGAACCGGCATGTCAAAATCCCACAAGTCGTGATGAACCGCCTGAAAGTACCACTTCAATTTTCCGGTTTCAGCATCCACGGCCACAATCGAATTCGCGAACAAGTTATTCCCCGGCCGGTCTATGCCATAGTAGTCATTCTGCACGGAACCAAGCGGCATGTAGAGAATGCCGCGTTTCTCGTCGAGGGTGAAAAAAGTCCACACGTTCGCCCCGGATACATTCTTCCAGGAATCCCCAGGCCACGCTTCATTGCCCACTTCGCCCGGCCGCGGAACGGTATGAAACGTCCAGACCAGCTGACCTGTGCGCAGATCCCAAGCGCGCACATCGCCCGAGGGTCCCTTCGATCCCGCTTCATCCGCGTTGTGGGTGCCGGTAAACACCAAATTCTTGAAGACCGTCACGGCGGATGAAACCCCATAGTGCATGTTCGGGAAACCGTTCATCACATCAGGCGTTTTTAGATTTACAATGCCTTCGTTCCCGAACCCAGGATTTGGCTTGCCGGTCTTTGCGTTCAGAGAGTAGAGTTCGCCATCCTCCGTTCCAAACACAATCTGCGGAGGCGTTAACTTGTCGCCGCGCCAGTAGGCCAACCCGCGCATCGAACCCAGACCGTTGAAGTGAGTGCGGTGCTCGGGCGAATCGTAATCCCCCCGAGCCGTGTACTCCCAGAGCACCTTGCCTGTCTCCGGCTCCAGCGCCACGACACGGTAGAACGGAAACGACAGGTACATGACGCCGCCAACCACGAGAGGTGTCGACTGGCTCGCGCGGAAAGGCTGCCCCTCCTTTTTCATCTGATACTGCCACGCAGGAACTAGTTTCGACACGTTACTGGTGTTGATCTGCTTCAAGGGCGAGAAACGCTGATTGCCCGGATCGCGCCCCCATGAGGGCCAGTCATTTTGGGCATGAAGAACCGGGAGGGCTATGCCCGCAAGAAGGAAGCTGCGCAGTACCCGCATCGTTTATTCTTTCGGGTTGCTATTTACTTCCCGTTTTTGCGGCAGCCGCCCTTTCTTCTGCGCGCGCACCGGAAAGAATGAGCGGCATCGAGTAGTTCCCCTCGTGACACCCGTATTCGTATACCGGATCCTTGCTCTGCCACATCGTAATTTCACCGGTGTATGGCCGGGTGTACATTCCAGGGTCATCCACAGTGAACTGATACAGCAGAATATCCGCGGCCGTCCGCGTAAAGCGTTCGGTGACCTTCATCTTCGCATCCGTGCGCTTTCCTATACCCAGTCCGGGCCACCCCCGCTTGCCGTTGAAATTCGTCGTTTCCACCACCAGCGTATCGCCCTCGTAGTGACCCACTGAGTCGCCCATCCATTGACGAACGTTTCCATGCGGCCGCCCATCCACGGGAATCATGCGCAGGTCATGCATCACCTCAGAAACAATCCCGACGAAGTCGTGCGACTGAACGATGTGATAGGTGTTGTTGTACGCATAGGGCAGCATTGGTATCCCGGTCCCGCTAAGACACCGGTCCTGAGTACTCAGATCCTCGGGGCCATCAAAGGGGTGCGCCAGTTGGTGCGCCGCGTCAGCATCCATTTTCGCCTTGGCTTCCGGGGTCATAGGCGGCAACTTTCCGTTCTTGGGATCGATGATGATGGAAGTGCGTAGAGTCGAGACGACTTTTTTCCCGTTTTCCAAAAACACGGCGTTGTAGTCGCCGACACCGCCAGGTCCGCCTCCCTCGGCCGCCGCGCAATTTGCTCCAGGACGATGCTCGCCCTTACAAGGAGCGCCTTTTACGCGGGTCTCATCAACTCGAACCGTCGCTTTCTCGACCGAGGCGACTTCCTCGGGCCTTAGATACTCCCGACCATTGAAAGCATCGGGCCGTTCCAGCGGCGTGGCGGTATTGTTGGTCCAAAAGCCGGAAAAATCAGGCCGGCCATCTGCCAGACGGGGTGGAGTATATTTTCGAGACGCCACAGTCGAGACCGGCGATTGCGCGGCCACTTGGGTGGGCGCGAGAAAAACAACTCCCCAAACGATTAGCAAAGGTACGGCGGCTGCATTCACCACCAAAAAACGAGACCCAGTGAAGCGCATCATACAGCCTCCATCGCAAACATCATACCTCTGTCGCTCGAATCCTGGTTCGCAGCTCAAAACAGTTCGATTTTCCACAATCAGCTTCGATCCCTGGTTCGACCTCAAGTGTATCCGGAGCGAGGCTGCAATTACAGCCTGATCCTGGTTCAGGATCGGCCAAGACGTCCGCCACGAACTGCTTGATCCGTGAATGCAGGCCTTTAATTCGCTTTACGAGGCTCTCTGCCGAAGTGGCTGATTGAGGCGTAGCGCAGGCCGCGTATTGTATTCCCGCAAATAGTCCTGGTGGATCCGGTCCTGCGGATAGTGTTCGCCGGCGGGATACGGATATCTGCTCATTCCGTGGAACGGCAGCGGATTAACCGTCTGCGAGAAAGCTGTGTTGGCGTCGGCGTCCTTGGCCCACCCATCGACCAGGAGCAGAAAATCCCGCTTCCAGCCACTGGGTAGCGGCGGCAATCCTAAAGCGCTGAAGCGAAGCCGGACCTCGTCGCCCGAACCCATGATCACCATGCGATCATCCGGGTCCCGCAATAGACTCTCAACGGCACCGTATCGGGTGTAACTTCCCGCAGTCGGGTTCCACATCGATGTTCCGCTCACGCTCTGATAGTCAAAGATCTCCGGCTGTCTGCGCTGTGGGTGGATTGTGGCCCTGGAGAACCCGCGAAAGTGGAGAGCGGCCGAAAGCATAGTGGCAGTGCTGAGACGAGCGGTGGGCGGCGCATTGCTTTCCAGCAGGTAAATCTCGTCCCAGTAGACACAGAGATTCGTGACGATGCGCACTTCACGTGAAGCCGAAAGAAACTTGCCGGTCAGATCCACCGCCATGGTTTTGGGCTTGCCGGACGGGATCCCCATATCGTCCACCACTGTCTTCCACTGGCCGGCTACATCCTTCACCTGCAAATAGGGGAAGATCAGATTCCGGTGCTCCTGCTCGGCGGAGACGAAGGTGCTGCCATCGGCCCAGTCTACCCACCCATCGAGAACTAGTACGGCGTGGTTGGATGCGGCAGCGCCGCTGAAATCCAAATCTAAATGGTGCAACTCCGCCACGCCCGCCGCGTTTCGCCGGAAGGAATCGGGGTACGTCAAATCACGCCGCTGGAGGGCGGGCAGCACGTCCGCCCCATGGTTATCGCGCGCACGGACCGGGTACACACGCCGATCCACTCCAAATAGCCGGAACTCCGGAAAGGGCGGGGACTTGAACTTCTCGTTGGTGACGATCTCTGTCTTCGCCGGATGATCCAGAACCTGCAACTTGATCTGATCCAGATACGATACTTCGTGCAGTTCCTCAGTGACGCGAATCTCGTAGGCTCGGTCGCGCTCCTTCAGCAAGTCGCCGGGTATGGACACAAATTCATCGTGGTCTACCGGGAAGAACTGTCCGTTCCCCGAGCCAGCCCCCAGGGGAGCCACGCCCAGCACATCCGTAATGAACACGAAGCGATCGCCGTCCCAGGTGAAGATCATCGGGCACGAACCGGACAGGCGCGGGGCCTCCTTTATCGCCACCAATTTGTTGACCGGTTGATTCAGTTCGTTCTGGACCAGGCCATTCGGCCAGGTGATCCGGACGGTCTCCACTTCTTTCTGGGGGCCGAGCCGGAACACCAGCGGCACGCCTTCGTAGGTCAGCTTCTCATACGCCGTGCCGGCTTTCACCTCGACCTTGGAGCCGATCGCCGATCTCAGATTTTTCACGCCGGCCAGCGCGACTTCGATCCAGTTGCCATAGTCGCTCGCGGTGTCGTGTTCGACAAGAAGTGCGCCGTCCTTAGCAACGCGAGCACGTCCCAGGCGGCCGTTGCCATCGAAATCCGCGAGTGTGTACAGACCAATATCCATGGATGCGCCGGCTGCCGCCTCAAATCGGCCAGCGCGGTTGAGCAGCAGCAGGCCCGGCTCCGCGGAAAGGTCTGTCCGCCCGTCGCGATTGAAATCGCGGGCCGCCAGGTTGGTGACGCCTGCCGGCAGCTTGTCGATCGGAATGGCCTCGAAAGCGCCGGCCAGCCGGTCGCGATAGAGGACGCCCGGGCGATCCTGGTAGGAAACGACCAGATCAAACCCGGGAGTGTCAGGCTCCAGGTCGAAGCGCGTCGCGTTCAGGGCGCGACCGGCCACAAATGGAAAACGTTTCGTCTCATCGCTGAAACCGGCCTCGCCATTGTTGCGCATGAGCCTGGAATCGTCGCCGATCAGAAACAAGTCGAGATCGTAATCGTGATCGTAGTCCAGCCAGACCGCCTGCCGGAACGAACCCGTGGCCAGGTCGGACTGCTTGCGGAATTTGCCGTTGACGTTCCGGTAGAGTGCAGCGCCCTGCCGCGTGAGGACGCAAAGATCGGGCAGCCCGTCATTATCAAAATCGCCCGGCGCAATCCACACTACATCCCGCAGCGTTTCGAGGCCAGAGTCCGATACCAGGGTCATGCCATTTCGAAAAAGTGCTACCTTGCCGCCCGACCACGCCAGGAGACTCGGGCGGGTCCCGCCGTCGAGAGCGATCGAGGCTACGCCTGGCGTGCCCAACTCAAAACCGGCAATCCGTTCGCTGCGATAGACTGGCGGCGTTAATGGCGGCATGGGAGGCGCGTCGATCGGGTCGTAAATCTCGGCATAGAAGCTCCAATCCGTATCCTCGGGAACAGCAGCGCCCTCCTGCTGCTTCTTGAGGTCTTGAAAGATGCGGAGCTCCGCTGCTGAATCTTCTGGCCGCTGCAGTTGACGATAGAGCCCGAAGAGCTGGTAGTGCGGCGCGGCCAGGCGCGGATTGAGGCGGCGCGCTATCTCGAACTCCTTGACGGCAGCGGCCGGATCTCCGCGATATTTCCAGATCGAACCAATCTGGTAATGGGTAATGGCTTCGTCAGGAACCAGCCGCGCCATCCCTTCGAACTGGGACATCGCCGCATTCAAGTCGCCCTGTTTCTTGAGCGCGATTCCAAGGTTGAACCAGGTGTGCGGAATCGCGGGGTCAATCTTCTGGGCCTTTTGCAGCTCCGCTACCCCAGCCGTCACATCGCCCGCGCGCAGCAACGCGAGCCCGTAATTAATCCGTTCGCGAATCGAATCCGGAGCTAGCGCCAGCGCCTTACGGAACTCATCCACGGCCTCCCGCTGCGTGGTCGGATTCTCATAAAAAGCTTTGCCCAGGTTCCGATGGCGCCAGAGTTGGCCCTGCTCTGGAGGAGACGTTCGCTTGAGCAGCACCCACGTCAGTCCGGTTGCCGCCAGAACGAGAATTAGGAGCAGACTGCGGGTTCGACTGGGGCGCATATACCTAGAGTAATCCGGCCGTGCGACACAAGCCGCCGGCACATGATTTTAGCCTGATCGACGCGCGGTCGAACGCTCTCTTAGCAGGCACTCCCGGTATTTATAAGCGTAGGACAGGCCTTCGGACCTATCCTACGTTTGGTTTAAAACCCGTAGCGAAGACTTAATTGAATCTGGCGCGCATCTCGGGCCAGGGTTACAGTGTTGAAGTTGCTGGCCGAAAAGTTCCAGACCGCTGTGCTGCCGTGTAGCTGGGGGTCCAGATTGGTCATATTCAGTATGTTGAAGAATTCCGCACGGAATTCGAGGTTTTGCCTTTCAGTGAGTGCGAACGCCTTGTGTATCGAGAAATCGAAATTTTTAAGGCCGGCGCCGCTGACGGCATCCCTTCCCAAATTCCCGTACGTGTAGATATTCGCGCGAATGATTGTCTTGGGATCGAGCCACGTGTCCACCGTATGTGGGCCGTTGTCTGGATTCCCAATGACACTGGGCCGCTGGTAACTCCGCCCGACGTTCGCGCGATCCTCACCGCTCCGGATGTTGATAGGTGATCCAGTGTTGAGACGAATAATTCCCTGTGTGGACCACCCACCGAGGAACATATCTATTCCGCGGTTCCACGAGTTGCCGAATCGGCGGCCTTTACCAAAGGGTAGATCGTAGATGAAGTCCGACTGGAAGAGGTGACGGATATCGAGGCTGCACCGCCCGTATTCGCCCCGGAGGTGGTACGGGTCCTGCATCTGGTACTCATTTAAAGAGTCGTCTGTGTTCATGCAGCGTGACCAGGTGTAACTTGCGTCGAGTTGTAAGCCCTTAGTGTAGCGTTTGGTGGCCTTGACCTGGAGCGCATTGTAATTGGCATTATAGTTATTTCTACCGCCATCCAAGTCACCGTAGGTAGGTAAGGGGCGCCGCGGATTTACTGGGCCGGGTCCGGGTGGGTTCGCCACATTTATCGGGTTATAACCGAGTTGCCGTATGTTGCTGGAACCGACGTAACCGACGTCGAGAGTGAGGTCCGACATCAACTGTTGCTGGATCGTGAAATTCCACTGCTGCGAGTACGGAGTACGATTCTCGGGATCCTGGGGCCAGCCGCCGATGGAGCCCGAAAAGGACGGACCGGGATCGGTAATCGACAGATCCGGGAGCGTGCCGGTATTCGGCGAGAATACCTGCTGCACATTATACGGCCAGAATTTGCGCCGATCCTGTAACTCCTGGAAGAAGGTGGAGTTGTAGAAAATGCCATAGGCGCTGCGGATTACAGTCTTCTGAGTGACCTGGTAAGCGAAACCAAAGCGTGGCGCAAAGTCGAAGTAATTATTCCGCTGCAGGCCCCGTCCGAAGCCGTAGGTGTTAGGACCCTCATTACGCACGCCAGTTGCGGGGTTAATCTCCGGATTGACGCCGGACCACATCAAGAGACCGTAATACTCCCCGGTTGCCGCATTTCGCCGGATCCAGAGATTGCCGAGCTGATTATTTGCGTCGTACGGGGTAGGCTGGGGCTCCCAGCGCACGCCCATGTTTATGGTTAGCTTGCTAGAGACGCGCCAATCATCCTGCGCGAAAAAGTTGAAGATGTGCTGGCGGCCCTGAAGAAGCGTATTTCCCAGAGCGCGCGTAATGTTTGAGGGATAGCCCAGCAACTGGGTCGCAAAGCCGATTCCGGAGGTGGGATCGTTATAATTAGAGGTGAGTTTTCCATCAAACACGATCGTGCCATTCTGCGGATTACCCGTGTTCTGAAAGAAGTGGCGGTCGCTATACATGATGCCGAACTTCAGAGTATGCCCACCCATGACCCGTGACCAGTTTGTTATGTACTGGGAAACATGGTCGTTGGTATCGGAGAAGCCGCCCTCACCACCCGCCGTATTGACGGCGAAATCACCGTTATTGAAAACTGGGATGTTGTCGCCGGCAATCTGATTCTCCAACATCGTGATCCCCGTCTTAGCCAAGAAATCGCCGCGCGTGATTTTTCGGTTTACGGTATATACCGGGTTAGCGGGAGCGTTATATCCGAACTTTACCTCCAGCACGGATTTCGGGCTGAAAATATGGTTCCAGGCACCGACAAGATTGATGACATCAAAACGGCCAATCCCGTAAGCAGTGGATTGTGTCCCTGGCGTCTGTTCGCCTACCTTTTGATGGGTGAAGCGGAAATAAACTGTGTTTTTCTCATTGAAGTAGTGGTCGGCGCGGATGTTCCAGATGTCGCGGTCGTTGGCTAAGCCTTCGGTATTGATGTAATTATTTTTCAATCCTGGCAGGTTCGGCAGCGGCATCATGAGGTTGATCAAATACGTCATTGCGGGATTGAGGCGCTTGGGGGGGATGATATTGCCGGAAAACGGCAGTCGGCTGATTTGTCCCGCGTTCGGACCGCTGGTGATCAACGTCGAAGTCAGAGGGTCGTAGATGGCCTTGGACTGCTGGGAGAAGTTGCCATCGCGCTGGGCCTGGATGGGACTAGTGCTGATCAGCGTCGAACCTCGCCGACGGCGGAAGCCTTCCCAATCGAAAAACCAGAAGGTCTTATCACGGCCGTTGTAGACTTTCGGCAGTACGACTGGGCCACCAACGGAAACGCCATACTGGTTCTGCCGGAAGGGCACCTTGCCCTGGCCGTTCCGGTTCGCGAAGAAGTCATTGGCATCCAGTTTGTCATTGCGGAAATACTCGTAGGCACTACCATGCAGGGTACTGGTGCCGGACTTGATCACGATGTTCACGTTGGACCCGGCTGAACGACCGTATTCAGCAGACGTGTTTTGCAGGATGCGAAATTCCTGGATGGCGTCCATGGGAGGCGAAGCGCCCGGCGAGTTCCCCATCAGGAAGTTGCTGTCCACGCCGTCGATAGTGTAATTATTATCCTGAGCCCGTTGGCCATTTACCGAGTAGGTATTGCTTCCGGATTGCCCACCGCGCCGCGCATTCTTGTTCTCGTCGCTCGTACCGGGCAGCAGCAGAATCAGATTTGTGAAATTGCGGCCATTGACTGGCAACGCCTGGAGAGTTGAATTCGTGATCGTCCCGCCCACCGTAGCGTCCTGGGTTTGCAGTATGGCGGCATTTGCCGCAACACTGACCGACTCAGTGACGACTCCGACGGTGAGCGAAAAATCGACCTTCACGTTGGAAGCGACGTCCAGAACGACGTTCGATACTACCTTGGCCTGGAAACCGGTTGCGCTAACCGAAACGTCATATGCGCCGGGCTGCAATGGGTATACGCGATAGGTCCCGGAAGTATCGGTCTGTACAGTGCGCTCGATGCCTGTAGCGACGCTCTTGACCGTGACCGTCGCGTTGGGGACGACTGCGCCCTGCGCATCCGTCACCGTTCCGACCAGCGTTGCGTTAGTGGTTTGCGCCCGCAGGGGCGCGAAAGTGGAAATTAGAGTGGCCCACAGGGCAATTGCGAGAGCCGTGCGTAGTACACAAGACATGGTGTCACCCCCCCAAACCACACGAAAGAACTCCCCGGACTGCTCGTGCCTAATAGATTTTAATTAGGTACGACCTAAACGTAGAGATAGTATGACAATCCGATCTATGTGTCAAGCCTAATCTTGGACTTGTCGCAGCCAAGTGAGAAGGTCCTATTTGTGCCACATGAAAATGTCCTCTTGACGGAGTCACGCTGGCAGGGTGGAAAACGGAGCCCTGCTGATGACCCAGAAAGATCGCGACCGGTTGGTCGTATTGAAGAAGACACAG
>DATJEI010000121.1:0-8548 GCA_035496735.1 Bryobacteraceae bacterium
GCATATTCAAACAGCGCGAGCGACATCTTTTCCGGGTGTTCCTTCTGCTGTCCGAGTAGAAGGGTAGCCAGCATGTAAGAAGCCTGGGCGTTGGTGGGGTCGGTTTGAAGGGTTTTGGTCAATTCCGCTTCGGCCTTGGCGTTGTCCTTTTGCTCAACGGCAATGTAGCCCAGAGTGAACTGAGCGAACTTCACCATGGTGGGTTTGGCCTGGGCCCACTGGGCATCGGTGGCGCCCTGAGGTTTCTTGTCGGGGGCAAAGATTGCGTCCGCGTTAGACAAGAGAGTGTGAGCCACTTTCTCCGCCGTATCTAAGTCAGCCTTGTTCTGGGCGGAGAGAGGGTCGGTTGGCTTCGCCGGCATCAAAGCGCGAACATATCCCAGGATTTCCTGAATGGAGGCCAAGTCGTTGGGTTCGGTCTTCAGAATTTCGGTGGCCATGTCGAAGGCCGCGCGATGATTATTCAACTGCTGATACGTGATCAAGTAAATCTTCTGCCGCGTATCGGCATATTCGCTCTGCGGATAGGCGCTCTTCCATTTATCCAGGTTCTGGAGGCGCGCTGCGGGAGTCGCATCGGGCTTGATGATCGCCGAATATAGCTCATACTCGGCGTTGTCCTTCCAATTCTTCTTTTTTTCAGCCGACGCTGCCGCTGGCGCCGCCGCCGGCGCCTGTGCCTTAAGACCCGCCGCTAACGCGGCAATTGCGACCAGGGAAATAATTGTTGTTTTCATTTTTACTGCGCTCCGCCCGCGATCCATTGCGAACTCACCCTTTCTTTACTTGGATTCGCACTCTGCGAAGTATACCCGAACCTGCGACGCAGCCGCAAGCGCCTGTCCGACGCCCGGATTCGGGGAAACCCGTTTGAATCCCTGCACACCAGCCTACACCCAAAGCAGGCATGATTCCTCTCATTGTTTAGACGCCGAATAGCGGGAATCGTTCCACGCCCCCGTTCGCGACTCTGCGGCCCTGGGCGATCGGCATTGGGGCGCGGCTGAGCGAGCTATCATTCCACGGCCTCGGACCGCTATCCTGTCCCTTACATGAACCTGGGTGCGAGATGGATCGATGTGGCCGTGATCGTGGCCTATCTAGCGGCGATCACCTGGTTCGGCGCGCAATTTCGCTCATCGCAGCACACCTTGCGGGACTATTTCCTGGGCGGCAAGACGGCGCCGTGGTGGGCCATCGCGTTATCGATCGTCTCGGCGGAGACCAGCACGCTGACCGTGATCGGGACGCCTCCCCTGGCTTTCCGGGGAAACTATGCGTTCCTGCAACTGGTGTTCGGATACTTGCTGGGCCGGCTGATAATCGTCACATTCTTCCTCCCGGCCTACTTCCGCGGCGAAATGTACACGGCCTATGAGCTGATGCGAGTGCGCTTTGGAGAGCGCATCCGGCGTCTGACCGCCGCTGCCTTCCTGGTGCTGCGCGCGCTGGCCGAAGGCGTGCGCGTATTCGCAGTTTCGATCGTGATTTCCATCGTCCTCGGTGCGGGGGAAACGGCTTCGATTGCGGTCATTTTGTGCCTGACGCTGTTCTATACATATGAAGGCGGCTTGACAGCGGTCATCTGGACGGATGTCATTCAAATGGCGCTCTATGTGGCGGGAGCGATCGTGAGCCTAGTTCTGCTGCTGCACCAGATTCCCGGCGGCTGGGGGCACGTGGCGGCAGTGGCGGGGCCGCTGGGCAAACTGCAGGTTTTCGATTTTCGGCTGGCTGCTCCGGCGGAGTTTTTTGCGCGGACATATAGTTTCTGGGCCGGAATTCTGGGCGGATGTTTTCTGACGACGGCCAGCCACGGTACGGACCAGCTAATCGTGCAGCGCTTGCTCGCCGCGCGCAATTGCGGCCAGAGCCAGGCGGCCCTGCTGGCAAGCTGGGTAGTGATCTTCGTGCAGTTCGCGCTGTTCCTCGCGATCGGTACCTGCCTGTTTGTGTTGTACCGAGAGCAGGGACAGACGCCACCGGTGGTACTGGACCGTCTATACCCGCTCTACATCTGGCAGAGCCTACCGGCTGGCGTGGCCGGACTGGTGATGGCGGCGATTCTGGCCGCAGCCATGTCGAACCTCAGCGCTGCACTGAATTCGCTGGCTTCCACTACGGTGCTGGACCTTTGGAAGCCCCTTCTGAGCGTAAGCAAGCTGGGCGGTGGCGCCAGCGATGCCACTTGGCTCGCCCGCTCGCGCTATGCCACGGTGGCCTGGGGGATCTTGCTGATGGCGGTGGCGCTGCTCGCGCGGCAGTGGGGAAGCGTCTTGCAGGCGGGGCTGTCGATCGCGTCCATCGTGTACGGATCGCTGCTGGGAGTGTTTCTGCTGGGCTTGTTCACGCGGCGGGTAGGCGAAATCGCCGCGATGTGCGGGATGTCGGTGGGACTGGTTCTTCTGCTGTATGTGCGCTTCGCAACGTCGATCGCGTTCACCTGGTACGTAATGATCGGCGCAAGCGCCACCTTCGCGACGGCGGTGCTGGTCTCGCTGATTATAAAGGAGCCAGCCCGTGGCGCTTGATCCGCATACTCACGAGGCGGGCGGCACTCCCGGGCGCGCTCCCGAACCGGGGCGTACGCTGGGGCTGCCGGCTGCTGTGTCGATGGTAATCGGCACCGTCATCGGCAGCGGCATCTTCCTGGTGACTTCGCAGATGATGCTTTCCGTGGGCTCGACGCCCATGGTTCTCGCGGTGTGGGTTTTCGGCGGAATTCTGACGATGTTTGGCGCGCTGAGCTACGCCGAGCTATCCGCCGCCATGCCCCAGTCGGGCGCCGAATACGTGTATTTGAAAGCCGCTTACGGACCCGTCTGGGGATTTATTTACGGGTGGACCATCACATGGGTTGCGAAACCGGGATCGGCGGCCGCGCTCGCGAGCGGTGGATACCGCTATTTATCCGAATTCTTCCCGGGATTGAATGACGTTGTATTTTCCGTGGCCCTTCCGATCGGGCCGGGCGGTGGTCCTCTGGATATTCATAAGGGGCAATTTCTGGGCGCCGGACTCATTATCCTGTTCAGCGCCGTAAACATGCTGGGAACTCGCCTGGGCGGTGGGTTGCAGGTGGCGGGCACCGGGTTGAAGGTGGCGCTCATTACAGGAATCATTCTGGGTGGTCTGGCAACCGGTCACGGGAGTATTGCGAACTTCCACTCGTCGTTGCCGGTTCACAGCGGGCCGGTTCACAGCGGCGTAGACGCCGCCAGGCCGGTTCACGGCGGCGCGGACCCCAGCGGCGGAATCGCCGGATTCTTTGTGGCATTGGTGGCTGCCTTGTGGGCCTACGACGGATGGAACACTGCCAGCATGATCGGTTCGGACATCCAGAATCCGCAGAAAAACCTGCCGCGCGCGCTGATCTGGGGAACCGTAGCCGTCATCGCCATCTATGTGACCGCGAATCTTGCTTATCTTTATGTTCTGAGTGCGCCCGAGGTGGCTGCCAGCCAGCGCGTGGCGGCAGATATGATGCGGCGGGTGGCGGGGCCTGCGGGCGCGGCCATGGTTAGCGTCGCGGCGATCGTTTCCATCCTGGCGGCACTAAACGGCGTCCTTATTTCGGGCTCGCGGGTGCCTTTCGCCATGGCGCGGGACGGATACTTCTTCGCCTGGGTGGGGCGGATTTCCCGTTTTCAAACGCCCGCGGCGAGTCTGGCGCTGCAAGGCGTATGGGCGGTGCTGCTGCTGGCCAGCGGGCGCTTTGAGGACATCATTAAAATGGTGATTTTCACGGAATGGATCTTGTACGGAATGGCGACGGCGGGAGTCTTGGTGCTGCGCAAGACCCGGCCGGAGATGCCACGGCCCTATCGAGTCTGGGGGTACCCCATAGTACCGCTGGCGTTTGTACTAGTCGCCGGGGCGCTCCTGTATGTGACTTTGCGCGAATCGCCGCGTGAGTCCGGTATGGGTTTGGGCCTGATTGCTCTAGGATTACCCTTTTATTATTATTGGAAACGTCGAGAAAACGAGCGGGACGGGCGCCGCCTCCGCGGTTAAGAATCCGCTCAGCAGGCGTCCTCGAAAAAGGGGACTTCTCCTCCAGGTTTGTTCGGTAAACAGAACAAATCGCTTGAAACCCCGTTAATTACGGGGTAGACTCGAAGCTGAGCCAGGCAAAGATCCGGATGTTCTGTTCCGATTTCAGAACACCGCGATGGGTCGAAGCGCCTGTCCGACAGGGAGAAAAAGAATGGATGTCATCAAAATGCTGGCTGATTTGCGCCAGGAGAGAGAGCAAATAGAGGAAGCTATTATTACCCTCGAACGGTTGGCTCGCGGGCGCAGCAAGCGCCGCGGACGTCCTCCAGCATGGATGGCGGCGATCAAGCGGCGAGGCCGTCCTCCGGGCAGCAAGAACAAAATCAGAGAATCCGCGGCAGCCTAGGCTACCTGCTCGATAAATTCAAGTAACGAACCCCGGCCTGCCAAGGCGGTATGCTTGGATTTACGCTTCCTGCATGAAAACATCTCCGGTAATTGTGGCGCTCGACCTTGAGTCGGACGCCGACGCACGTGCACTGATCACGGCGCTGGGAGACTCGGCTTCGTTTTATAAAGTTGGTCTGGAACTCTACACTTCGAGCGGAGTGGACTTCGTCCGTGAATTGAAGGCGCAAGGGCACCGGGTATTTCTTGATCTCAAGCTGTATGACATTGGGGAAACTGTGAAGCGGGCGGTGGCGCAAGTCGCGCGCCTGGGTGTCGATTTCCTTACAATTCACGGCAGCCGCGCGGTTATGGAGGCAGCAGTGGCCGGAAAAGGCGCCGCCCCACTTCAATTACTGGCAGTGACGGTTCTCACCAGCTTCGATGAGAGCGATCTGCGGCAGATGGGCTATTCCTGTTCAGTTGCCGACTTGGTAGACTTGCGCGTGCGCAACGCGATGGAAGCGCGCGTAGATGGGATCGTCTGCTCGCCGGTGGAAGTCGGCCGGGTGAGATCGGTGGCGGGTCCGGGCGCGATTCTGGTCACGCCGGGCGTCCGCTCAATGGGCGCGGCTGTGGGCGATCAAAAGCGGGTGGCGACACCCGCCCAGGCGATCGCCAATGGCGCCGATTATCTAGTGATCGGCCGGCAGGTAACGCGCGCGACCGATCCGCGCGGAGAAATGCTGCATATTTTAGAAGAGATTCGATCCGCTGCTTAGGAGGCTGCTGAAAAACTCGCTGACCGGTCATGGGCCGGCCCCCACCACGCTTCGCAACCGACTGATCCTTGGTGGGACAGGTCCATGACCTGTCGTTTTCGGAGCATGAGCGGCGAGTTTTTCAGCAACCTCTTAGAACTCACCGGCCCGATTAGGGCTTAAAGCCCCGAATCGGGGCTTACAGCAGCAGATTAAGGCTTAAAGCCGTAAATAAAGACTTCGGCTACGCCCGGTGCCGCGGTATAGGTCTGATAGCCCGCCGGGAAAATATCACTGGTTGAAAAACCAGTAGAGTAAACCGTGCCGGAGGCATCGAAATCCACGCTGTAGACGATCTGCGATCCCGGCCCGGTAACGTAGCTGGAATAAACCAGTGAGTTGAGCGGGGGCGCCGCGGGATTGATCAGCGCGATGAATCCGTCAAAACCGGCTCTGGCGGACGAAGGATTGATCGCGTTTTGCGATACCGGCATATCGGGCGAGAGAGTAAAGCCGCCGAGATAATACGTTCCGTTAGCATCCAGGCGCAAACTGTAAGGCACTTCATCCACGCTTCCGCCGAAGAACGTGGAGTACACCAGGGATTGCGCGGGCGGGAGCGTCAAATCCAGAATCGAAAGAAAGGCGTTGGTGGCGTTCGTGCCGCCTCGGTTCGTGCCGCCTAAGAAAGGTTGATAGGCGTTTTGGGTAATCGGAAAGTTGGCCGATGAAGTGTAACCCGCGATGGCGACCCTTCCGGCGGGATCGATAAGAACTTTCTTGGCGCCGTCGGTACCAGACCCTCCGAGGTAAGTGGAATAAATGATGAGCGGCGCCTCCAGAGCTAACTTGACCAAAAAGGCTTCGCCACCCGCGATGGCGGTGGCCTGATAAGGAGCGGCGGTAATGGGAAGATTGAACGAGTAGGTAACCCCGCTCACGTAGACAAAACCCGCCGCATCCACCGCGACTGAGGTCCCGTAATCCAGACCCGCTCCTCCGAAATATCCGCTGGCAATCATACTGGCGGCGCCGCTTTGGCGCGGATCCAGCTCCGTGATGAACATGTCGGTGCCCCCCTGGGTGGCTGGAAGCGTGGCGTTGGCCACAGGGAAGTCGAGGGACGTAGTAGAGCCCGTAATATAAACCTTGCCGTTATGGGTCGCAATTCCGTAGGGCACATCGATTCCGGTGCCGCCCAGATACGTCGCATATATAAGGCTCGCGGAGCCGAACTGCGTGGGATCGAAGACCGCCGCGAATCCGTTGGTGACGCCGTTACGCGTGGTTTGGAAAGCTCCTGAGCTGACCATCAAATCGTTTGACGTGGTGGACCCCGTGAGGTACACCAAACCGGTGGCGCTGTCGACCGCCATATCTTTGAGGCTATCGACCAATGAGCCGCCAAAGAAGGTCGAATACACAATCACCTGGTCGCCGCTGGTTGCGAAGGGATTGAGCTTCATGAGCCAAACATTCTGCGTGCCGCGATTGACTCCGAAAAAAGCGCTGGGCGTGCCGACGAAATCCGTGGCAGCCGTATTGCCGGCGACGTAGATGAAGCCTCGGGCATCGTGCGCGAAGGCCACCCCAACGCTGTTCTTCGAGCCTGGCAGGTAGGCCGCAAAAGTGATCACTGGATCGATTACTAGCGGCGCGGACCGGTCATAGCGGTCCAGATGAAGAGTCACGTCGCGATTGGCTTCTATTTGATACTCGGCATGGACCGCTGTCCGCTCGCCGCCCCGAGTGACCTGATAAACCACCGGAACGTGCTGCGTAAGGGTCTGGCCGCCTATGTCGACCAACAGATCCCCGTGGGGAGACATCCGCAAACGGTCCGCGCCGTCAAAGCGCAGGCGGATGCGCGAAGGGTCCGCGCCGGCCGCGATGTCAAAATCGTATTCCAGATTCTCACCGGTTCCGTAGAACGACACATCGACGCCCGGATATACCTGGTGGCGTCGCAATCGGCGATAACTCTGCACCGGTCCGCGGTAGGCCGCCGTGAAATACTGTGTAGGCACAGAGTAGGGAGACGTTGCTTCAAAAGCCGCGTGAGGATCGGCGCCCAGCATGCGCAATGCGAGCGTGCGTTCGCCGAGCCGGAACATGGTCGTGTCCCCGCTAAAGGCCAGCGAATACCCCAGACCGCGCGCCGACCATTCCGTCGATTCGGGCGCGTGAACGGCGCCGCCTGGGACGCGGCGGCCAACGCGCTCCTCAAAGCGTATTGGCTGCTGCGGCAAAACCCGGGTGGGCGTGGCGGCGAAGGCACAGGCACCCACAAACAAAAGACTCGCGAAGCGCATAATCGGTTTAGACGTCCTACGGACGGACATTGGTTTCATGGCCGCCCCTGTTAGTTTAGATGATGTCAGTTTAGACAATGTCAGTTTAGATAATACGTGCGATACAGCGTGTCGCGCTGCTTGGGAATGAAGCCGGCATCGCGGATCAGGCGGCGCAGCTCTTCTTCGGAGGCGCGATGATGGGCGCCCGCCGCGCTGACGACATTCTCCTCAATCATGATGCTGCCGACGTCGTTGCCGCCGAAGCGCAGCCCGATCTGGCAGGTTTTCAATCCCGGAGTGACCCAAGACGACTGAATGTTGAGGATGTTTTCCAGGTACAGCCGCGAGAGCGCCAGCATCTTCAGATATTCCACCGCCGTGGCTTCCTGCTTGACGAAATTGCCCAGCGAGGTGTTCTCGCGCTGGTACGCCCAGGGGATGAACGCCGTGAAGCCTCCGGTGTCTTCCTGAATCTGTCGAACCAGATCGAAGTGGTTCATGCGCTGCTCGATGGTCTCGCCGGTGCCGAACATCATGGTCGCCGTCGTGCGGATTCCCAGCGCGTGGCAGGTGCGGTGGACGTCCACCCACTCCTGCGTCGTACACTTCAGGCGGCTGATGCGGCGACGCACGTCGTCATCCAGAATTTCCGCGCCGCCGCCGGGCACTGAGTCGAGACCCGCGTCGCGCAAGCGGGCCAGCGTATCGCGCAGCGACAAGCCGCTCACTTCCGCGATATTCACGATCTCCGGCGCCGAGAAGCAGTGGCACCAGATATCGAAACGCTGCTTGATGCCGCGCAGCAGGTCTTCGTACCAGTCGATCTTCAGATCCGGATGCAGGCCGCCTTGCATCAGGATGCCGGTGCCGCCCAGGCCGATGGTCTCGCGGATCTTGTCGAAGATCACTTCCTGCGGATGCACGTAGCCTTCTTCATGCCCCGGCGGGCGGTAAAAAGCGCAGAAGCTACAATATTCGGTGCAGAAATTGGTGTAGTTGATGTTGCGATCGATGATGTAGCTGACCACGCCTTCCGGGTGCAGCTTGCGGCGCACCTGATCGGCGGCCATGCCGAGGCCCACCAGGTCGTCGCTGTTGAAGAGATCGATC
>DATJEI010000122.1:0-12597 GCA_035496735.1 Bryobacteraceae bacterium
GGACGCCGTGATGTTGCGATGCCGGATGGGCACGCGCTTGGGGCGGCCCGTGCTTCCGCTGGTGTGCAGCACTAGGGCCACGTCGTCGGGCGAAGGCGCGGCGGCTTTCTTCCCGCTCGGCGCGTTGACGATCGCGACCACTCCGTTCGCGTCCATCTCCAGCGTGTATACCGGAATCCCGAGCCCCGCGGCAGCCTTGCGCGCGGCGTCGGCTCCTTCGGCCATCGCCAGTAAAACCTTCGCGCCGGTGTCTTCCAGGTAGAACGCAAACTCCTCTTCGCGGTAGCCGGGGTTCAGCGGCGCGGCCGTGCCCGCGATCGACCCGGCCAGGAAACTGACGATCGCCGGCAGCCCGTTAGGCAGCACCGTGGCTACGCGGTCGCCGCGCCCGATTCCGATGGATGCCAGCGCATCCGCCATGGCTGTGACCTGCTTGCGCAGCGAGTCATAGGTGACGCGGATGCCGGAGTCGGTGAGCAGAAGCGCGGTGTTTCCGGCTGGTGCGACTTGGATCAGTTCGAGAAGAGTGTGCGGTTGAGACATAAATACAATCTTAAGCCAGAAGCGCGGCGGGGCGCGAAGCTTCGACGACTGTTTTTTGCGATTTCTTCAAGATAGCGCTTGACTGTATTAGATTACTAGTACACTATATCGTTTAGATGACTACCGCCCCCAAGCGACGAAGCCCTCGCCCATTCGCGCTGGATCTGCGCAGCGGCGTCCCGATTTACCGCCAAATTATGGACCAGGTGGTGGGTGCTATTGCCACCGGAGCGCTCGCCGTTGGCGATCAGCTTCCCACGGTTCGTCAATTGGCGGTCGATCTTGCCATTAATCCAAACACCGTGATACGGGCGTATCGCGAGCTCGAACTACAAGGAGCGCTCGAAACCCAGCAGGGCACCGGGACCTTTATAAGCCATCAAAAAACCAATCTCAACGGCGGCGAGAGGCAGCGCCGCTTGACGCAGCTCGCCGGCGAATTCGCGGCCCGCGCCGGTTCCGAGGGTATTACCGTCGAGGAGCTGATCCGGCAGCTCCAAGACCTTCAGAAGGATGCTGGAAAACGAAGGGGGTAGGAACATATGTTGCAAGATCGCAAACAGAATCGTGTAAGTGGCGTCGCGATGGCGCTGTTCGCTATCTCGGTGGCAACTGGACTGGGACTCACTGTTCTGATCGATCGTCGAGCGCCGTTCTTTGGCGGACTGCTGATTGGACTCTATTTCTTGTTTTCGATCAAGGTGGCGGACCAGTGGGAGAAAGTGGCGGTGTTGCGGCTGGGCCGTTATGTCGGACTCCGCGGGCCCGGCTGGTTCCATGTGATTCCGATCGTCGATACGCTGAGCCGCTACGTCGATCAACGAATCCGCGTAGCCAGTGTGACGGCGGAATCCACGCTCACCCGCGACACCGTGCCGGTCAATGTGGACGCCATCGTATTTTGGCTGGTATGGAACGCCGAGAAATCGATTCTCGAAGTCGAGGATTTCGTTCAGGCCATCACCATGAGCGCTCAAACGGGCCTAAGGGAATCGATCGGACGTCACGAACTGGCGCAGATGATCACGGAGCGTGAATCGCTCGGGCGGGAGCTGCAGCGCATCCTCGATGAAAAGACCAACCCCTGGGGCATCACGGTGCAGTCGGTCGAAATCCGCGATGTGCGGATCCCGCAGGCGTTGGAGGACGCGATGTCGCGCCAGGCCCAAGCCGAGCGCGAGCGGCAGGCCCGCAATATCCTTGGGCAAGCAGAGACCGAAATCGCGGAAAAGTTCTCGACGGCTGCCTTGACGTATCAGAACAATCCAGTGGCTTTGCATTTGCGTGCGATGAACATGTTGTATGAGGCGATTAAGGAGAGGGGCGCTATGGTGATCGTGCCGTCATCGGTAGTTGAAACGATGGGCTTGGGAGGCACGCTGGCGACGGCCGCGCTCGGCGGAGCGAAACCGGAGTAAGGAAATGAACGCGACACAATTGGCCGCCGCACCGCTCCGTTTTCTCGCCCTCGTTTTGCTGGCGCACGCAACCGGCGTTGCTCAAACCCATGCTTGGCAGGATCCGTCCGGACATCAGGTGCAGTTCGTCACCGTGGAAAAGGACGTCCGGCTAGAGGTGCTCGACTGGGGTGGAACCGGGCGGCCAGTCGTATTGCTTGGCGGATACACGACTGCCCACATGTTTGATGAAATCGCCCCGAAACTTCTGCCTGCAGGGCACGTTTACGGTATCACGCGACGCGGGTTGGGCGCGTCGAGTAAACCGGATCATGGCTACACAGCGCGCGAATCCGGCGAGGATGTCTTACACGTGCTGGATGCTTTGAAGCTCGAAAAGCCCGTCGTTATGGGCTATTCATTCGGTGGCCAGGATTTAAGCGTGCTGGGAGCAGAACATTCCGAGAGAATTGGCGCTCTGGTGTATCTCGATTCGGCGGAAGACGAACGAGTGTGGCCTTTCCCAAATGGCCCGATCAGCGCGGATGAAAAGGAATGGAAAGCGCACCTACCTAAAATCCCGCCTCCTGATCGGACTTCGATTGCCGCCTATCGTGCTTGGCAGAAAACGGCGCATAACATGGCCGTCCCCGAGTCGGAATTGCGCCAGTTGCATGCCATAAATTCGGATGGGTCCGTTGGCGATTATTTGGTCACAAAAGACGTCCGAGATGCGATGTTCGCGGGGCGGGTGTATCCAGATTACGAGCGCATTCGCATCCCCGTGCTGTCGTTTTTTGAAATGCCGGTTCCACTCTCTGAGCAGTTGAGCAAGTACCAAACCTTGAGCATCGAGCAGGCGGCGGCTCTCGGGGCGCAGTATGCGATGAGCCAAATGTGGACCGCAGTCAACTCGCATGCATTGAGGCGCGCCCTTCCTGCGGCCAAGATTGTGTACCTAGTCGGGGGCAACAACTACATCTTCCTGACGAACGAAGCGGAAGTTGTGCGTGAGACGGTAGCGTTTGTCGAGGGCCTGAAATGAACGACCAGTTGAACCCGGGACCACCTGGCTACTGCACCTCGCCCAGCGGCCGAATCCAGATATTGCGAAAATGCACTGGGTTGTGATGATCCTGCAACACCAGCGGACCCTTAGGTTGGTGCACCACCAGTTTGGGCACCGCGCGATGCTCCGTCGCTCCTAAAATCTGGGTGTGATTCTGCACCACCACGCCGTTATGGAATGTAGTCACGAATCCGGGAACGTCGACTTTGCCGTCTTTGAAGCGCGGCGCGGTGTAGATGATGTCATACGTCTGCCACTCGCCCGGCGGGCGGCATGCGTTCACCAACGGCGGCGATTGCCCGTAGACCGCTCCCGCCTGGCCATCGGCATAAGTCAGATTGTGGTAGCAGTCGAGCACCTGCGTTTCGTACAGCCCCATCAAAAAGATGCCGCTGTTCCCCCTTCCTTGGCTGTCGCCCTTTGTGGGCGAAGGAGCCATCCACTCGATGTGAAGCTGGCTGTCGCCGAATTCCGCTCGCGTGATGATGTCGCCGGCCCCCGGTACGACTTCAAGGTATCCGTTTTCTACTTTCCACTTGGCGGGCTCGCCCTTGGCCGTGCGCCAGGCGTCCAGGTTTTTGCCGTCAAAGAGCACCACTGCGTCTGACGGCGGCTTGCCGGGAACATCCGGCGTGCTGAACGTACCGGGCGTGATGACGGGCGGACGCGGACGCGCGTCGTCATGCACCCGCCACTTGCTTCCGGGAATCAACGGCGTGTCCGTGTATCCGGTGGGAGCCTTGGCTGGCGGCGCGGACGCCGTCTGCGCCGGGAGCGCCGTTGCCATTGCTGCGGCGACAATCACAAGCTGGAACTTCATGGTCCCTCCCGACTGCCAATAAATCATTGTAAACACTCATCGCGCCCCTGAGAATTCCGGGAACTTCCGCCGCCCTGCGCCCGTATCCTCCAACGAGGGGGAGCAAATGTACTGTACGAACTGCGGAACCGAGATCGGCGACAGCGATAAATTCTGTCGCGAGTGCGCCTACGAAACCAAGGTTGGGCGCGACGCCCGCCGCCAGAGCGCTTCCGGGTATGCGGCCCCGCGGCGCCTTTACCGCGTAATTTCTGATAAGAGAATCGCCGGCGTCTGCTCCGGTCTCGCGCGATACTTCGAAGTCGATGTTACGCTGGTTCGCTTGCTGGTGGTTGCCGGCACGCTCTGCAGCGGCGGCCTGGGTTTGCTCGCCTACATCGCCGCCTGGATCATCATGCCGCGCGAAAATCAAGTGCCGCCGTTTCGCTCACCGGCGGGCGCCTCCACCGAGACGTCCCTCTAGCCCACACCTGCGATTAGAACCCCCACAATTACAGCCCCGCCGCCCGCGCCGCCACCCGCGTGACACTGGACCAGTCCATCTCGGCTTGCCCTTGCGCCAGGGCGGAGATGAACTGATCGCGGACCACGCTCGCCAGCGGCATGGGCGCCGCGCATTCTTCGGACGCCGCCAGCATCAGGCGAACGTCTTTGAGACCCAGCCGCAGTGCGAATCCCGCCGGCTCAAACTTCTGTTCCACAATGGCGCGTCCGTAGTTCGTAATGACCGGAGAGCCAAAAAGCGCGGTCATGATTTCGAGAAACATCTCCGGCTGGACCTCCGCCTTGCGCAGCGTGGCCGCGGCTTCGCCGAACGCTTCAATCGCGCTGGCAATCATGAAGTTACCGCACAGCTTGGCAATGTTCGCCTGCCAAGGCTCGTCGCCCACCACGAACGTCTGGCGTCCGATGGCATCGAGCAGCGGACGGCAGCGTTCGACCACGTCCTGCGGTCCCGCTGCCAGCACCAGCAGCTTCTTGGCTTCCGCGGCCTCCGGGCGTCCAAACACCGGCGCGCTCAGAAAGCCCTGCTTCCGTTGCTTGTGTTCGGCGTTCAGTTGCCGCGCCAGCGCCGTACTGATCGTGCTGTGCGAAATATGAACGCAGTGTTCCTGCATAGCCCCCGCCATGCCATCTTTTCCGAATACGACTTGGTCCAACGCATGATCGTCCGCGACCATCGTCATCACAGCCTCCGCATCGCGGCACGCGTCCGCTGGGGAGTTGGTCACGCGCACGCCTTCGCCGGCCAGCGCCTGCGCTTTTTCGCGGCTGCGATTGTAAACCGCCAAAGTGTGTCCGGCGCGAAGCAGGCTGTGCGCCATGCCCATGCCCATTTTGCCAAGTCCGATGAAAGCCAGGTTCATATTGCCCAGCATAACCAACCGGCATAGCTTGAGAGCGGCCGTTTGCGGTGCTTTGGCCGCTAGACCCGCATTCTACGACCATCAGTAGTCAAATGGCGACATACGGTCATCTCTCGGCGAATTCGATTTCGTTGCGTCTCCGCCCAGCATCCCACTCACTGCTGCAAAGCCTTGCTGAACTGCGTCGTTAACGTGAGTTTCGGGCGTTGGGCGGATTGGAAGGCGCGGTGCTCTACCCAGGGGGAACAGGAGAACTGACAATGCGTAAATCATTTGTATTCATTCTGGCGATTGCCGGGACCATGAGCAGCACCGCCTTCGCGGAGGACCGGGAGGCCAAAGTTGTAGATCGGCTGGACGCCTCGGTCGATACACTTGCGGATATGACTCATGCCGCCGACAACGGCATTCCGCAGGAGTTGCTGGAAAACGCGCACTGCGTGATTGTCATTCCCGGCATGAAAAAGGCCGGATTCATTTTTGGCGCGAAGTACGGCCGCGGATTCGCGTCCTGCCGCCGTCCTAATAACGCGGGCTGGAGCGCTCCGGCGGCGATGCGCGTCGAAGGCGGAAGTGTCGGATTTCAGATTGGCGCTTCGGAAACCGATGTCGTTCTCCTCGTCATGAATGACCGGGGTATGAAGCACCTCCTGTCGGATAAGTTTACGATCGGCGGCGATGCAACCGCTGCGGCCGGCCCGGTTGGCCGCGGCGCCAGCGCTCAGACGGACGCCATGATGCATGCGGAAATGCTTTCGTATTCCCGTTCGCGCGGGCTGTTTGCGGGTATTTCGCTCGAAGGCGCCACGCTTCGCCCGGATGACGACGCCAACCGTGAACTCTACCGCCGCAAGACCACGAATCGTCAAATCTTGACCGGTAACTTCAAGACTCCGCCCGCCGCTGAGAAGTTCCGGCGCGCGCTGGGTACCCAATCGCCTCATCGCCAGTAGTGGTAATTCTCGGATTCATGGGACCGCGCGCAAGCCGGTCCCACGATCGCCAGACCACCGTCGCCAGACATTTGTCTGGCGATCTTCACGCCCGAGGAAAAACCACCATGCACGAAACCCATCGTCGAGCCGCCGAACAGCATGAACTCGCGGCCCACGCCCATCGGACCGCCGCCGAACATGACGAAAAGGGCGACACCGAGACGGGTAACTGGCATGCGGAGCGCGCCCTGGCATATTCGGATCGTGCCTATAAGCTGGCTATGGAAGCGCACACCAAATCCGGGCAGATTGTGACCCGCTAGCGATTCATACCCCATATGTCCACGCGCCATAACAACGGTTCTCATTATGAAAACCATCAACGCGCCGCCGAGCTGCACGATGAGGCGGCCCACGCCCACCGCTCCGGCGAACAGCGGGGAAAACAGGAACACCTTAGTGCCCACGAGCATTCGCGGCAAGCCCTCGAGCACTCTGAACGGGCGCATCAGATGACGCGGTCGATGGCCGGCCATGGCGTCCCAACCTTCGGACATGATGAAATCGCCGCACTGGCCCCTGCACTCTGGCAAGCCAGAGGCTGTCCGGAAGGATCGCCGCAGGTGGATTGGCTTGGGGCTGCGGAACAACTGCGATCCCGCTT
This sequence comes from Bryobacteraceae bacterium, assembly GCA_035496735.1. Classification (GTDB taxonomy): domain Bacteria; phylum Acidobacteriota; class Terriglobia; order Bryobacterales; family Bryobacteraceae; genus Palsa-187. The sequence goes on from DATJEI010000122.1 coordinate 6,796, forward strand.
TTCCTCACATTGATCGTCGGACAATTTCAATTCAGATCGCGCGAGATCATGAACTTCAGCGTCACTCGATCGGATGAACTTGTCAGCCCGAACCCGATACCCGTTTCGATATCGATCACCTTGCCGGAATGGTTCGCTACCGCCCAAATTTGGTGTGACTGCTCCCTGCCCGAATAGAATTGACGCAGTTCCCCGTAGTCCGCGTACTCTTCAATCGCCCCCGCCCACTTGGGAGAGAAATTGTAAGCCACCCGCATCGACGGCGCGAAGTCCAGACTCTTGAACCCTCCCGTGTAGGACGTGTCCATGATCGGATTAAAGATGACGTCGATAGGCTTCAAGTGCCATCCCACGATTGGCCTAACCTCGGACGTATAGTGCCTGGGATCCCACTGCGGCCGGTTCACGCTAAATTCGAAATTTACGCCGTAGAAAAATGTATGATCGTCCGCGTGCGGTCTTACAAATAGCCAGCGCAGCTTGAAGCCGTTGTAGCTCGCTCCTTCCTTCGGCGAGAAACTGTACAGCGGCAGGTAGAGCCCCTGCTCAAACCAATCGGTCACGCCGTAGGCCCATTCGGCGACGCCCACCAGCGCGTGGTTGGATTCGACGGCGCCGGGAAATGCCGGCTCCTTCAACCCTTTGGCCGTGAAATTATTGTGGAGCATCAGATTGAACTTGCCACGCTCGGCAATAGCGCCGTCATAAACCTGGATCTCGTCGGTTTGCGCCAAGGCCGCCATCGGTGCGGCGGTCAGCGCCAGCGCTATCCACCACGAGCGCGCATGCGGTGCGCGCTGGACATATTTCCGCGTTGAGTTCATTCAGATTTGTTGGCCTTGATGTCAGTTGAGCCGGCATACGAGTATTGACCTCCGGCTTCAAGTCAGTATACTTCAAGCCGTCACCTTTTCTCGGAGCGCATTGGACTGCAAGAGTCCGTCGCCCGCGTCCATCGGCGCGGGAGTATACTGTCTGGACAGCGCAGCCGCGCGTGGAGGCTTCACATGAGATTTCTTGTTCGTCAGGCGACCGTGCTTCTGGCGCTGGGGCTGGCGCCCGCCGTTTTCAGCGACGATGGAAGCCATCTTTTACGCCTGGATCACTACGTTGAGGTGCATTCGGCCGTCCCTGCGATCGCCGGACAAACCACTCAGATCTACGTGCGGGAAGTCGTGGAGCCGGCCACGGTGTTGCGCGGCGGACCCGCGTCCGATCGCGTGGCTCTGTTCATCCACGGAGCCGGCACGCCAGCCGAGGTCTCCTTCGACGTTCCCTACCAGGACTACAGTTGGATGGCCTACCTCGCGCATGCCGGCTTCGATGTGTTCTCCATGGACATGACCGGTTATGGGCGTTCCACGCGCCCGCCCGCGATGAACGATCCCTGTAATCTTTCGCGCGAACAGCAGTCGGCTTTCGTGCCGGCCCTGATCCCCGCGATCTGCACCGCCAGCTACGGTCAGCAGATGACCACTCTTGCTTCGGACTGGCACGACATCGACGCGGTCGTCGACCGGGTCCGCGCCCTGCGTCATGTGGACAAACTGAATTTGCTGGCGTGGTCGTTGGGCGGCCCGCGCTCGGCGGGATACGCGGCTCAACATACGGATAAGGTCGCGAAATTGGTGTTGCTGGCTCCAGCCTACAATCGCGCCGCGAAGGCCGATCCTCCCGCACAGGTACCCGCCAGCGGCGTTGCGATGAATACGCAGTCCCGCGACGAATTCATCGCCAATTGGGATCGCCAGGCCGGATGCCCCGGCCAATACGACCCTGGCGCCCGCGACTCCGTCTGGTCGGAAATGATTCATTCCGACCCGGTGGGCGCCACCTGGGGTACGGGCGTTCGCCGCGCCCCGCAAGTCACAACCTGGGGATGGACCACGGCGGTGGTCGCGAAGACTCAGATCCCTACGCTGATGGTTTCCGGCGCGAACGACAAGCAGGTCAACCCGGAGCGTGTGCGGGAACTCTACACGGATCTAGGCTCGCCCAAGAAGGTGTTCGTCGATCTCGCGTGTTCGTCCCACAACGCCATGTGGGAAAAGAACCACCTGCTGTTATTCAAAGCGTCGCTGGAGTGGCTGACGCAAGGCTCGGTCGACGGCAAACAGGAAGGGATGCTGCGGTTGGGTTACTGATTTCGGCCCGATGCATTGCCCGGATCGCACGGCGCCGCGCCCTCACGTCTCACTGGGCCCGCGCAGGGCGCTATTTTTTCTTGCCTTTTTCTTCCGCGCGCGAGGCCGTCGATGGCGGCACAATCCCGCTGGCTCGCAGATATCCCACCAGGTTTCCGTAGATCTCGTTGCTGTGCACGATCACGTGCAGGTAGGCATAGCTCACTCTGGGCGACGCAGCCGCTTTTTGGTCGTCCATCGTCTCCAGCGCGGCAGCGCAATAGTCGAACGAAGCTTTCAGTGCCTTGCTGACCTCAGCCTTCTCCGTCAGACTCGCGGCCTGCCGCTCGCCGGGCTGGGTCGGTTCGGATCTCAGCACCGCGCAATCCCGGTAGTTTCTCTCGATCGAATGCACCAGCCACTCGGCGAAGGTTCGCTGCCCGGGCGTCAGCCGGAAGCTGTATTTTTCGGCCGGCATGACCTTCGCGCTGGCCTCGATACTGGCCCGGACGACGTCGAAATAACGTTCCCTGGCAGTACTGGTTATATTGTTTTCGGCTTGCAACGAGGCTGAAGCGACCAGGCAGCAGAAAACGACGGTGATTTTCATAAGAGTGATCCGGACCCTTTCAATCAATTGCCTATACTAACAAAGCCACCGGGGTAGCATCCCTTCGAATGTGCTACACGTAACACAGGTCCGGAGTTCCTTATCATTACTGTAGGGGACAGGGGCCATGGATGATGCCAGAGACGAACGCCACACCTAAGCCTTCTCCGCGCTCCGACTGGCCGAAGATGTTGGCGCTGTTGCGCCCTCATTGGAAGACCTTAACCATCGCTCTGCTGGCGGTCCTGGTTGAAACCAGCGCCGATCTGCTCGAGCCTTGGCCGCTCAAAATTATCGTCGATAATCTGCTGCAATCGAAGCCGCTGCCGGGATGGCTGGCGGGCATTGTCAGCCACATGGCGGGACACGACAAGCTCGCGATCTTGAATTTCGCAGTGCTGGCGGTGGCGGTGATCGCGGTTGTGGGCGCCATCGGCTCCTATACCGAAAAGTACCTCACCACCAGCGTCGGCCAATGGGTGATGCACGACATGCGGCGGACGCTTTACCAGCACATCCATCACCTGTCTTTGGCGGAGCACGACGAAAAAAGAACCGGCGATCTGATCAGCCGGGTTACGAGCGATATCGAGGCCGTTCAGGACTTCATCACTTCCGCGCTGCTGGGCATGCTGGTCAGCACGCTCACGCTGGCAGGCATGGTCGCCGTGATGTTCTACATCAATTGGCGCTTCACTCTGATCGCGCTCTCCATCGTGCCGGTGCTCTTCGTGGTCGTATTTTTCTTCACCAAGCGCATCAAGAAAACCTCGCGTGAAGTGCGTCAGAAGCAAGGCGAGCTGCTCACTATTGTTCAGGAAGTGTTCTCTTCCATTCGCGTGGTGAAAGCCTTTGCGCGCGAGGACTACGAACAACAGCGCTTCGAAGAGCAGAGCCTGGAGAACGTCGAAACCGCCTTGCACGCACGCGCCATTAAGGCCAAGCTCTCCCCCGTCGTCGATGTGCTGGCCGCCATTGGAACCTGCCTGGTGCTGGGATACGGAGGGCGCCTGGCGCTGACCGGCCAGCTCTCGACCGGTGTGCTGATTGTGTTCCTGCTGTATCTAGGCAAAATGTACAAGCCCATTCGCGATCTCTCCAAGATGACCGATACCGTGTCGAAGGCGGCCATCAGCTACGAACGCATTCAGGACGTGCTGAACACCGTGAGCCGCGTGCGCGATTCGCCGCGAGCCCGCCGCGCCCCGCGCTTCAAAGGCAAGATCGAATTCGATAAAGTGAGTTTCAGCTACAGCCCGGAACAGCAGATTTTGACTGACGTTAGCTTTGCGGTCGAGCCCGGACAGGTGGCCGCGTTTGTCGGACCCAGCGGGGCGGGGAAGTCCACCATAGTGAGCCTGATCCCCCGCTTCTACGATCCGACCGCCGGCACCGTCAAGATCGACGGCGCCGATATTCGCCGCTTCACCCTGCAATCCCTGCGCGAGCAGATGAGTTTCGTGCTGCAGGATACGGTGCTGTTTCGCGCTCCCGTTTGGCAGAATATCGCCTATGGCAAGCCGGAAGCGCATCGCGCCGAAATCATCAAGGCTGCGGAGATGGCCAACGCCCACGAGTTCATCGAAAAGATGCCGGAAGGCTATGACACCATGGTGGGCGAACGCGGCGTGTCCCTTTCGGGAGGCCAGCGCCAGCGCATCGCTATTGCACGAGCCATTATCCGAAACACGCCGATCCTCCTGCTGGATGAACCCACCTCGGGCCTGGATGCCGCCTCCGAACTGGCAGTCTTCGAGGCGCTCGGCCGCTTGATGGAAGGCAAGACCTGTGTGGTGATCGCCCACCACCTGGCCACCATTCAGCGGGCTGATGTCATATTCGTGGTGCAGGATTCTCAGATCGCAGAGCGCGGGACGCATGCGGAATTGCTCGCCGCCGGTGGCTTGTATGCCGAGCTCCATGGATTACAACTGGGCAGCGTGGAACAGCCGGCGCCCGAGAAGTAGCACACACTCTCCGCCTAAGGGAAACGGTTCGAATCCGACTGGTTCGAATCTAGCCGGGTCAAATCCAGCCGGGTCAAATCCATGATGCGTTGCTTGACTACCGTGGCATTGTCCTCGACATCTTTGTCGTTGTACCCGGCTGCCCGGAAAACATCCCGGATCTGGTCGTCGGAGAGGGGCTGGAGCAATTTACCCAGCCAGATGGCATCCGCGATCGGAATATTTTTAACGACTTCCTGCATTTTCGTGCGCTTGGTATAGTTCGGTATGTCAATCGCGGTGAGGAAAAACGGCCGGCTACTAAGAAAGAAATCGACATGGTCCGGCGTCACTTTTTGAATGAACTCCGATTTGCTGTAGTCCTGCGGATTGCTCTTGGAGCGCGTGAGGGGATTTCCGGTTTCGCCAAAAGTCGCGCCGAGATCGCTGACCACGTAGCGGGGACGTTCGCCCTTCACCTGGTAGATGGCATTGTTGACTTCCTTCAGGTCCCAATTGTTGATGAGGGCCATCATGATCCTCAAACCGTTTAACTCTTTGGTTCCGGTGAAGGGATTTTTAAACCAGCTCCAGTTTCCGGCTTTCTTTTCCCCTTTGAGGTATCGCTCCAGACGGACGCCCTGAACCCTGCCGTCCGCCGACACAAACTGACTGCCCCGCTTTAGTTTGGGCATGTTGTCCACGCGCAGTTCCGGAAGATAGTAGTCCTCGTCAGTGAAATAGCCCGCTGCCCATACCAGCCGCGTCGCGGCGGTCTCCGACTTCACCTCTTCGCCGAGTTTGGCCTTCCAGCGGACGCCTTGCTCGTCGACCACGATGAACTTGGCGGCGGTGCCGCCCATGTCCTCTTTGACGAAGGTGAACTTCCCAGAGGGCTGGTGCTCTTTGCCTCCAGCCCCGCCGATCAGATCGAGTGCCCGGATATCGCCCCGGTCAGTCCATAGAACGGGGCTTTGATTAGAGGTTTCTTCTGCTGCGGTCGCTCTGAGTTGCAGGCTAAGAGCGGCGGCAATCAGAACATAAGAGATGTAAAGTCTGCGGTTGGTGGTCATAGGCCTCGCAATGAAGGAGGCACGTCGATGACCATTGAGGCGCTCTCGGA
>DATJEI010000123.1:0-2679 GCA_035496735.1 Bryobacteraceae bacterium
ATGAAATTCCAATCGCACTTTTGGTTCGCAGTGCCGCTGATCCTGGCTCTGAATTCTCCAGTGGTCCGTGCCGCGGATAGCGACGCGCCGATCTACCGGATAACCGTGGTTCAACGGTCGCTTTCCGCAGTGAACTACGGACGCCGCTCGGGACCCACGAAGATCGATTTCCGCGGCACCGTGCTGGCTCCGGAGACCCGCGGCAGCGCCACCGTCGAAGCGAAGGCGGGTGCAGTGGGGATCCACGCTAAGTTCGCAGGACTCGACTCGCCGGCGAAATTTGGCCCGCAATATCTGACGTATGTGCTGTGGGCCATCAGTCCGGAGGGCCAAACCGAGCGCCTGGGTGAGGTTATCACTAATCACAGCGATGACGCCAAGCTGGACGTCACGACTTCGCTCCAGACTTTCGGGTTGCTGGTGACCGCCGAGCCATACTTCGCAGTGTCGAAACCAGGGCCAGTCGTGGTGATGGAAAACATGCTGCGGCCGGATACGGTGGGGGCGTCGGAACAAGTTTCTGCGAAATACGAATTGTTGCCGCGAGCGGAAAACTATACCGTGAATTTGCAGTCGCCCGGGGTAGCCGCTGGAAACGGGCCGATGGTTTCGCAACGCGAATATGAAGCGACTCTGGCGCTATACCAGGCGCGCAACGCCATTCAGATTGCCAAGGCGGAAGGCGTGGACGCCCGAGCGCAGGGAACCCTGGAGAAAGCCGAACGCCTGGCGCAGCAAGCCGAACAGATCCCGGATCGCAAGGCCAACAGCGAGCGCGTGATTTCGCTGGCCCGCCAGGCGGCGCAAACCGCGGAAGATGCCAGGAATATAGCGGCGCATGAAGCGAACGCAACCGTCCGCAAGTAGCTCACGCTGGATTCGTACGTGGCGATAGCAGGCCTGGGCGGCGGTTTTCGCTGCGGCCAGGAACACCCGGCGTGCTGTAAACTTGGAAGCGCTTGGAAACCCTCAAAAGCGCGGCTAAAGAGGCTCTCGGCGCAGTTGGAGCCATCGCCGCAGCGGCATTCCTTTTGGATGCCATTTTAGTCCTGGCGATGTTCCCATACCATACGGATCATCCGGAAAAAATCACTTTCCGACCTGCGGCGCTCGATCAAGAGTTCTATGACCGGACCTATACGCAGGACGAACGCCAGTTAAAGTACGTACAAATTGCCAGGCTGGCGGCACAAGAAGCTCGCGCCGAGGAGAACGTCGCGAGTTTCGTCCAAACTTACCATCTGCAGAGTGCCCATGTTCTGGAGGTGGGCGCGGGAAGCGGGTTGCTGCAGGATGAGTTACATGATTATACGGGACTGGACCTCTCGGCTACGGCCCGCCGTTATTTCCACAAACCGTTTGTGCAAGCTGATGCGCGCGCGATGCCATTCGCGGATGCCAGCTTCGACGCCGCCTGGAGTATCTGGGTGCTGGAACATATTCCGAATCCGGAGATGGCACTGGCCGAGATGCGCCGCATTCTAAAACCAAATGGCCTGCTCTTGCTCTGGCCCGCCTGGCGGGTCTCGCCTTTGGCCGCTCGCGGCTATCATTCGCGGCCCTATAGGGACTTCGATGTTGGGGGCAAGCTCATCAAGGCAAGCATCGGTCTTCGCGAGTCGTTAGCGTTCGAGGCATGTTACACGCTTCCCGTACGGTTGATTCGCCGGGCTACGTACGACGCAACGCAGCGCCCGACGGCCTTTCACTATCGAACGCTATCTCCGAACTACGCGCAATATTGGGAGGCGGATAGCGACGCTGTAAACTCGCTTGACAGATATGAGACGTATCTCTGGTTCAAGAGCCGGGGAGATCTCTGCCTAAATTGCACGAGCGACTGGGATATATTGCGGACTCAAGAGACCCAAAAAATGTATTTGGTCATCCGCGTGAAGCCCACCTCACGCTAACCGCTCGCCACGGCGGATCGCGCGGGTGCGCTGTCTAGTGCTCTTGGTTATAAGGGGCTGATATTCTGGAAGCAGACCCTCCTGTGGCGCTCCTCCTGAATACTCAAGCTCTGGCGAAGTCCTACGGCGCTGCGTTTCTATTTCGCAATGTTTCGCTGAGCGTCCGGGAAGGCGACCGCATCGGCCTCATCGGCCCGAATGGTTCCGGCAAATCCACGCTGCTGGAGATTCTGGCGCAGCGCACAGAGCCGGATACCGGAGAAGTCGCCTTGCGCAAGGGCACGCGTCTGGCGTACCTCCCGCAGGATTCACAATTTCCGCCGGGGGAGACCATTCGCACGGTGATTCGCCGTAGGCTGCAGCGTGCGGCGATCCCGGAATCGGAGTGGCAGGCGCGCGAGGGTGAAACGCTGGGCCGCGCCGGTTTTGAAGATTTCGATGCGGAGGCGGCATCGCTCTCGGGTGGATGGCGAAAGCGGCTGGCCATCGCAGAGGCGCTGGTGCAAGATCCCGCCATCGTCCTGTTCGACGAGCCCACCAATCACTTGGATCTGTCCGGAATCGAGTGGCTGGAAAAGCTGCTGCAGAACGCGCCCTTCGCGAGCGTGATCGTCAGCCACGACCGCTACTTTCTGGAGAACGTGCCCACTGCGGTTGCGGAGCTGAATCGCGTCTATCCCGACGGACTGCTCTACGTCGCCGGCAACTATAGCGCTTTCCTCGAAAAGAAGGCTGAGTTTCTGCACGCCCAATCGAAACGCCAGGA
>DATJEI010000124.1:0-13762 GCA_035496735.1 Bryobacteraceae bacterium
GAGATTCGCCCTCCAGACTCGCTCGCAGGCGGCGCATGCGATCGATGGCCCAAAAAAGGTTGACGGCGGTGGGCCGGGTGGCCGCGAGAGTGTTACAGACGGTCTCGAAATCGGCGTTCTGCCGGACACCCAATGCCACGCCCATGGCTGCGGCGACGCCTATCGCGGGGGCTCCGCGAATCACCATGGTCTTAATCGCGTCGGCGACTTCCTGGTAAGTGCGGCAGGTCACAAACACCTGCTGTTGCGGCAGCAGGCGCTGATCGATCATGACCACGCCGGCGGCGGTCCACTCAATTGTTTCCACCATGAACTTCCATTGTGACGCATGCGCGGAGTGGGAGCCGCTCCGTCTCTATTTTTGGCGCAGCACGGAGATGATGTCGTCCGCCGTGATGACGCCGGTGAGCTTCTGGTCCCGGTCTACCACGGGCAGCGCTAACAGGTTGTATTTGTCGAAAAGTTCGGTGACCCGATCCTGGCGCTCGGTGACTGGCACTTGAATAAGCGTTTCCGCGGCGAGACTTGAAAGCAGTTGGTCGCCCTGGTGCAGGAACAGTCGCGCTAGCGGCACCACGCCGATCAGCCGCTCCTGCTGGTCGATCAGAAACAAGGTGTTCAGCGTTTCGAGCAGATCCTCGTTTTGCCTGAGCGCCTCCAGCGCGTCGGCGACCGTCGCGGATTGAGGCAGGGCGACGTACTCGGTATTCATCAGGCCGCCGGCAGTATCCTCGTCGAATTCGAGCAGTTCTTCCACCTCCTGCTTGGGTGCGTGCTCCATTTCTTCCAGAATCTCGTCGCTGGTTTCCTCTTCCAACTCGGCGAGGACGTCGGCGGCTTCGTCGGGGGACATTTCCTCGACGATCTCGGCGGCTTTTTCCGTCTCCAGTGACTCCAGAATGCTGACCTGTATTCCGGGATCCACCTCGGACAACGCATCCGCCGCCACTTCGCTATCGATATTTTCAAAAATGGCTTCGCGGTCCTCGGGACCCAGCGATTCTACGATGTCGGCGAGATCGGCCGGATGCATGTTTTCGAGCAGACGGTTGGAAATATTCAGGCGCAGGCGGCGCTGCGGATCGGGCTCCAGAATGTTGCAGAATTCCCAGCGGATGGAGTGCGGAGGAATGCGCCCCTGCAGACGGCGAATCCAAAGCGAAGGCAGGATGCCCCGCAGCAAGCGGCGGAAAATGCTGCGAATGCCGATGTCGACTTCCAGCACCCACAAAATCTGCGACTGATTCTCCTCGCGCAATTCGAAGGTAATATCATTGACGCGAACTACTTTACGGCCTTGGGCGTCAACAATCTGCTGATCCAGAAGGTCACGCGTGAGCCGCAGCATATATTCATCGGAATGGTACGGGGTGAGATTTTCATCCCGCAAATGAATACCCTGGAGCGAAATAGTCTTCACCTGGTCGTAACGGACGGTCAGCAAGGTACCGTCGCCGCCGATCAGGAAGCGATCGACGCGAACCGGATCGACCAGCGGCACGATTGCGGCGTCCCTGACCGCACCGAGTTTGCGCCCCTTAAGGTCGTAGACCTTGAGGCCGAATAATTCGGTGAGGAAGAGGAATTGTTCCGCCATGCATTGCCTGATCTTGTACGATGCTTTGTACTACCCGGTTCCACATCATTACTATGACCGATCGCCGCGCGATGGCGCAAGGATAAATTGAACTGCCTGGTAGGCCCCCACAGGGGCCGGCGCGCTAATGGGCGAGTTTGGGGCTTCAATCCCGACAAACACCGTTCGTCCTAAGAGGAACGGTGTGCTCCAATCGAACGAACCGGAATTCGGTCATGCAGCCCCGCGCTACCATCAAGTGTGACCATACTGCCGGAGAATCGCAGAGATGCATTGTTGGCCACGCAACAGGTCGTCGAAAAGTATTACGAGGAGGGTTCGTGAGTACGCGCCTGGACTTTGACATCGTTTGTCCCAATAATCACGATCAGACAGTTAGATTCAATCTTGAAGAATTCGAAGACGCGTTGAAGTCTGGTGCATTGGTGTTCCACTGCAATACGTGCAACGCAGACTGGCCTCCATCCAGCGAAGAAATCGCCAAACTTCGTAAGCAACTGTCTAGGAATTCCAGCTAGCACTTCCAGGGATGTTGCGGAACCCCTTCTGGGACCCCCCTCAAATACCCGTCAAGAAGTATCATCGCCAGTCACTCACATTTGGCTTTGAGGCGTCGAGGACGCGGTGCTTTTTCCCACACTTGGCCCTAGTACTCTACACTCCTTGGAGCTAAGTGACGATACCTAAGATATTTACTTTGCACTCGGATGGTAGCACCAGAGCCTGCAAGGAGAAGCGGTATCGCACCGGCAGAGACCTTATTAGTTACAAAGGCTTACGGTGCTTTGGCGGTGGCATTCGAACATGTTTGACTCGAGAGGTAGATCGGCGGATTCCCGATTCGGGGTCAATGCTCCATTTTCCGACGGCCGTCGCACGGAATCTGCGAAGCCTTTTCACTTTGCCATTACATGGAGATCTCTGACTGGTCATCTTGCGCTCCGCGAAGCGGTTGACCGGACTTCGACGACCGCGTGTCAGTTGGGCCGTGAAACGAAACAAGCAAGATTGGCCTTCACGGGCATCGCAGTTCCGGCGCTCGAGAGATCAGAAATTGGGTCCGATTCCAAGACCCGATGGGAAATGGTCGTTCCGAAAATGGTTCGTACTGATCGTGGGTCGATGGCGTCAACCACACAGCCGGGAAGTGACAACCGTAACAGCGACACAGATCCGCCATTTTCCATACCAATGTTGACTTGTTTCGACAGCGCACGACAACCGCTCCTTTCGAGAGTCTTCACCGCGATAGGGCGGCGCACTAGATCATTTCTTACGGGACCGGCCAAGACCATTGACGCGGTTCTCGTCTGGCCGCGTCCTGACTCACCCAGGTTGGCCTTCGCAAACGGTCAGCCGAGCCGTTTCCGAGTCTTGCAGTTAAGCGCGCCCATCTCCTCAATTTCTGCCGAAAATCAAATCGGCCTGCACGAGGGCATCAAGGACCGGCATGCGGCAAGAGAGTTGTTGCTGTCGAAGATCACCAGCACGCTTCGCAGCCACGCGCGAAGTGTTGCTCCGATCAAAGACGAACCCGGGAGTCCATACCGTGACCCGCGCTAACTTTGCACCCGCCAGGCCAAGTATCTCCAGCCAACTGGAGGCTGCCTTGGAATTGCGCTCAGCGGGCCTGCTCACTGAGGCGGTCGATGTGCTAGCCAGCCCTGGAGAATACAGTGCTTATCTTTGCGCAGTACGAGCTGAGATAGAGTTTGCGTTGGGTCGTTTCCAGGACGCCGCGTTGAGCTACTTTTCAGTTACTGTTTCCGATCCGGATGATTCAATTGCGCACTATAACCTGGCACTCTGTCTAGAACGTTGCGGACGTTGGGATGTGGCCGCCGAGGCTTTCCAACGAGTGCTGCAACTGGATGGGGATCGGGAAGATGCCCGCCTGGGGCTGGGCGCCTGCCTGCTGCACCTAAATCGCGCCGAAGAAGCTCTGGCGATCTTCGCTCAATGCGGCCGGGGCTTGAATACCGCGCCGGTTCTCATCGGCAAAGCCGTCGCCCTGCAGTTGTTGCGTCGTTTCGACGAAGCCTGGACAGTATACTCAGCGTTGCTCGCTTCCGATCCGAATTCAGAAGAAGCTTTGTCCAACTTGATCGCCATGGGCGTCCAGACTGACGATTTGAAGCGGGTCGCGGATCATTCCAGGCGCCTGCTCGATATCTGTCCGCATTCCACGGTGGCCCTGCAGGGTCTCGCTACCGTGGCTTTTGGGGGTTCGGAGTATTCGGCTGCGGCCGCTTACTGTGATCGAATCTTGGAATTGGCTCCCGACAGTTTGGAAGCATGGCACAACTTTCGAATTGCGATCGACCAGTCCACGTTCAACTCTTCTGTACCGGCCGTCTCTGTTAGCACTGGAGGAAAACAATGAATCGTTTGCGTGTCCGCGTCGAATTGAACCGGCGTAAGAGCGGTGTGCCGCTGGAGGAACTGGTGAGCGTTGTGGATGAAACGCGAAAGTTCTTCCACCTGCTTGCCCAAGACGTCGAAATACCTGTGGAGCGCGGGGAGTGGCAGGCCTCAAACTTCGATCCGGAGTCGCTCAACTTCACTGCGGAGTACAGCGGGACGGCGTCCGCCGAGCAGATCCGAGCTTTCGGCTCTGCCTTCAGCGGCGCCACCTCATTACGGCGCGAGACCATCGCCCAATTCACCCACATCGCGGATTTCATCGGAGAAGATGAACTGGTTGGATTCGGGCTGTACCAGTCCGATCAGGAGAGTGAGCCTTCCGATTGGCGGTGCCTTTCGCGGCGCGATGCCTTGCGATTCGCGGATGAGATTCACTTGTTAGGGAAAGCCGTCGGAGAGTCCGGCCTGGATGCTCCCCTGCCCGCCGTCATGAACGGGAGTGTCGGGGGGCGACGCCTCTTCAAGGACCGGCGGGAGCGTGAAGTGTTGGCGACCGATCCGTCAAAGTGGATTCGTGACGTGGAGTCCACTCTGTCGAGACGGATTGGCCTTCTGGAGAGTAAGGTTGAAGCTCATGCGCACGAGATGCAAGGTCTGGGCAATACTCAGGAAGCCGCCGACGAAAGATTTCTGAGACTCCTCGGCGCAATGGAATCCTTCTGGAGCCAGGCTCCCCGGCAGCTGCCGCCTGCCGGGCCGGAACCAGCCGCGTGCGGGCTGGCAAGCCGGGGCGAGGGTTACCAAACGGCTGCAGGAAGTCTACTCGCGTCTGAGCCGCTTCCCCCTCAGCCCAGGAAATCACGGCGTTGGTGGAGATTGGTTCTAGCCTCAGCCTCCGCAGGATTGATTTTAGTGGCCTTAGGCGCGGGGATGGCGGGACGATGGTCGCAACTATTTAGCTCCATTGACCTTCGCCGAATTACCAAACCTGCGCTGGCGTCATCGACTCAACCCGCGGTCGATTCCTCGAACAGCCATTTGGTCGGAACCATCGGGCCTTCGGTACTTGCAAGAAGTACTGCAACGCTTTCCGAGGCCCCACAGAAAACCGATTCAGGCGGCTCGGCCTCCACCCCAACTGACAACTCGGCGCAATTCCAAGCTAAACGGTCGCGGTCCGAATCGGGAACCGGTCCCACTCGCCATGAACCGGGCGTCGAGATGATGCGTCAGATCTCACTGCAAGTTCCGCCTGACCTAAGGTCGACGATCAAAGAGCAAGTGCTGATCAATGTGACCGTGGGCATCGATAAAAGAGGCAAGGTGACCACCGCCGAAGTGGCTTCCACGAAAGGCGATGAAGCCGGCCGGCTCACCACCGAGGCGCTCAAAGCAGCCCGCTGGTTTAGTTTTCGACCCCATCGACAAGGCGACAAGAATGTAGCAAGTCAAACGGTCTTGACTTTTGTGTTCGACCCGGACCCCATGGCGTCCGCGGGTGTCTCACCGGAAAATTAGGTCTTATCCCAATATTTGCGCGCTCGTAACGAAAGCACATCGACCTGGATGCCGGATGTTGGCTCGCACCGTTTCCAAGTTCCCGCTTAGCTAGACGGCCACAACGTGCGGAATGCAGACGCGAGATGCGCGAGCTGATCACAGCATCGCGGACACTGCTCTCTGCGGGCATGATGCCGCGGGTTTGTCAGACCCAGGGCGCGGGTCGTCAAAACCGATTGAAACTTTTTCGGAGGCAAAGCACTCTACTTCAGGTTAGAATTACTCGGAAGCGCTGGGAATGAAACCCGCATTTAACCACCGCTGCTCTCGCTGCAAATCTAAAATGGAGCGTTCCAGGGTTCGGGGTGCCCGTGAGACCTTGGCCTTTATCCTAGGCGGTGACATCCGCCGATGTGTGTCCTGCGGAGCCCGCTTCCTCTGTTTTCGCCGGTTCCGTATTCCGGCTCCGGCTCATACGGGATATGCGACTAATAACTCCGACGAGAGCGCTTTTGCAATTGTGTGGGTCGCCATCTTTGCCGGGGTACTGGCCTGCCTGGGAATCGCGTTGTGGACTCTGCGCAGATTCCACCGTTGGCCGTTCTAGCTCTCGATCGGTTGACGTTAGCCTGCCGCCCGGCAGTAAAACGCCAGATTTGGATCCATTAAGTTGTTTTAATGTTGTACTCCATTCACACATGGCCTTCGCGAAGCATCTCACCAGAGGAAGAGTTTCTTCTTCTGGAGGTACTGAAATGAATGTGAGAATTTTGGCTGTAGGTGCAATAGGTGCCGCTCTTTTCTGGGTGGCACCGGCGAACGCGCAGGATAAGAAAGCGGGCGAGGCCGCCGTGAGCGTAACGGGGTGCCTCGCGCAAGGCGATGAGCGCAATGAATACTCGATCAAGGACGCTGACGGTAAGACTTATGGACTCAAAGCTGGCTCCGAGTTGAATCTCAAAGGCCACCTGGGTCATAAGATAACTGTAACCGGAACTCCCATAGAAGAAAAAAAAGGAAAGGTGAAGGCTGGCAAGGTTGAGGAAAGTGAGCACCTTCGGGTGAGCAATTTCTCGATGGTCAGTACCACCTGTCCGTAGCGGTACCTGCCGCTTCAGGTCGGGTGCATGAAAGAACGCCCGGCTCAATCGAGCCGGGCGTTTGGATTCCCGAACCAACTCACCTCAGAAATTGAGGCGGAAGCCGAACCGGAAGTATCGCTGGTCAAGCAGGCGCGAGAGCTGCTGCGTCTGCGTAATCTGATCGAATCCGCCCAGATTTGCCGACTTAGGATTGTAGTTGGAAACATTCAGGTTCCCCAAGACCGGGTTCCCGAAATGTGGCGTGTTGCTGAGATTGAGTGCTTCCGCGCGGATCTGGACCTTCAACCTCTCGGTGATCGAAAAGTTGCGGAACACCGACATATCCAGATTCGTTGCTCCGGGACCGCGATACCGATTGAAGCCCGAAGTTCCGAAATTAGCTCCCGTCACCGGTGCAAAGGCCAGGGGATTAAAATACGGCGTGCCGTTTACGCCGTTCCCGACGATGTCGACATTCGGCAGAACCTGGTTGGCAATCTGCTGATTCCCAGGGCAATTGCAGGAACCGGCGGCAGCCGTGACCGTAAAGGGTACTCCGGAGAAATGGGTGAATATTCCATTTGTAGTCCACCCGCCGGCGATGATACCAAGCACCCCTTTCTTTAAATACGGTTTGCCCTTTCCGAACGGAAGTTCGTAGCCGGCGCCCGTGCTGAAGTTAAATGTCCGGTCCAGGATAGTGGTGGAATTGTTCCGGTTTCTGTACTGCGGGACCAGAATCGCGACAGTCGAAGACTGCGGTCCAATATCGTGCGAGTACGTGAATTGAGCCTGCAAGTTGAATCCTGAGGCATATCGCTTCTGGAACGTGGACTGAAGCGCGTTGTATTTGTCACTGAAAAACGGCAAGTTCGCATTAGCAACCGCGGTAATGCCATAACGGAACAAAGGCTGGCTCGCGGCGCCTCCTCCCAGCTGGCCGTAGTTGAAGTTTACCGGAGTGAACATGTTAACTGAGTGCCCGCCGACGTAGCCCACCTGCGCTGTCATGCCGCCTCTAAACTGCCTTTGAAGCGTGAAGTTATAAGACTGGATGTAGCCTCGGACGAAGTTCAGCGGATTCGTGAACAGATTGCCGGTCCCCGGGGGAACCGGGGTTTTTCCGCCGACGATAACGGGCAGCGGAATGACGGGCGCACCGGTACCGCTAACCGTACCCGCCGGGGTAAACGAGGTAGCGCCGTTGATGGTCGATTGCGCCTCGTCCGGGTAAGCTTGTATGCCTTGTCTCCCCATGTTGTCCTGCTGCGGCGACAACGAATATCCCGCGCGAATCACGAAGTTTTCAGTGGCGCGATAGGCGATGCCGATACTGGGAGCAAATAACTTATGGGAGACGTGAATACCGCAATCACCCGGAATCCCGGCCACCCCGCACTCCCACATGGAATTGTTGGCTTGATCGTAATAGCCGATGCCTTTGGTTTCCTGGGTGGGAACGGGATATCTTTCGTACCGGACACCATAATTAACCGTGAGTTTGCGGCTTAGCTGCCACTGATCGTGCATATACAACGAAATCTCCCAAGTGCGAAGCGTCAGAGGGAAAATGTATTGCACATAATTGCCTAGAGTGGTCGGCTGACCCAACAGGAAATCGGCGATCTGGTTGTATTCATTTGCGCTTGGAGCACCAGGAGCATTGAGTGCAGTCACGTTGCCTGAAAATGTAAATATAGTCGGTCGGACTTCAATGTGATTCTGATGTTGACGGATGATATCGAAGCCGAAGCGCACAGTGTGGGATTTCACGGTTTTGGTTCCGTTGGCCATATATTCGAAAATCGGGTCTTTGTACTCGAGAGCCGGATACGAGTAACCAAACGTAACGAAAGTAGTATTGGTGAAGGCAAAGTTCGGGAGTCCCCCTGCCCAGGGGAGCGGACCTGTGTTCGCGCCCGGGATGCCAAGCTCCTGGCCCACTCTCTCATTGGTGGAAGTCGGGAAGAGCAACTGATGCGCCTGCGTGACGCCAAAAGTGGCGTCGACCAGGAACGTGGGACTGACAGTGTAGGTTCCGGATCCCGACACTGCCAGCGTGGCGCCGTGCTGCAGATAGTTGCCGGCTCCCGCCGTCGGAAAGCCGCCGTTTCCGCCTAAAAACGGGCCGTAAATCGGCTGCTGGAGATTGTAGTAGGGCTGGTAGCCCCAGCGGCCGGAAAATCTCAATCTATCGGTGGTGACGTAGTCAAACTTGGTGTCCATCTTGTGGAGGTTGTAAACCGTTCCTTGGTTTACGTAATCGTTGGCGACGGACAGATTCGGGAACGTAACCGCTGGAAAATGGGGCAGCAGTTTCGCGACCACTGGGTCGAAGCGGTTCGCCGGAACCCGGTTTCCTGTGAACGGCGTTCTGCCCTTACCATCGGAAGTCCCCGTAAGGGGATCATAGATCGGGTGGCTGGATCCGCTCTCATCGCCGGAGAGCATTGTCGCGTTGGGCAGAGATAGGATTCCCGAAGCAGCCGAATTCAGGTAGTCTCCTTCGTAACTGCCGAAGTAGAACAACTTGTTTCTAATGATGTGTCCACCCGCCGAAACTCCGGGATTGTTGTTTACCAGGTGAGCGGGCTTCGCGCCCGCCAGATTGGAGAAGAAGTTATTTGCTTCGAACTTATTAACAACGTTATATTCGAACGCTGACCCGTGGAACGAATTGGAGCCGCTCTTCAGTCGTACGTTGACCGACGCACCACCGGCGAGAGCCTGTTCCGAGTCCGCAGCATTGGTCACAATGTTGACGTTTTCGATGGCTTCGACGGACGGCACGAAGGTCGTGTACTGTACCACCCACGGATTCATGGCGCTCACACCTTCAATTCGGACTTGTGCGGCGGCCAAACCCTGCCCGTTGAAGGAAAACTGCATCGACTTCGAAGGATTGTTGGTGCCGCCGCTGAGTTGTCCGTTGGGTGGGGTGGTGCCTGGAACCAGTGTCAGAATGCTTTCCCAAGTCCGGTTCGGCTGCGGGATGTTTTGGAGGATTTGAGTCGACAGTTCCGCATGCACGTCCGCGCGATCTGTCTGGAGCGCCGCGGCTTCGGCGGAAACCTCGATCTTCTCCGTCTGGGCGCCCACTTCAAGCCGTGCGTCCACGCGAACCACGTTATTTTGATTTACCAGGACGTTGTTGGCAGAAAAAGTGCGAAACCCCTCTTTGGTGATTTCGATCTGATATGTGCCAGCCGGCAAGTTCACTGCGTTGTAAGCGCCGTTTTGATTTGCCGAAAAAGTGCGTACCTCGTTGGTCGACAAGTCAGTAATCTTGACGTTGGCGCCGGGAACCGCCGCGTCACTGGCATCGGTAACATTGCCAACCATCGATCCGAAGAGCACTTGGGCGTTCGCTGGGCGACTGACGAGCGCGAGTACAACCACTAGCGTCAAAATCCCTGAAAGTACACACTTCAAACGGGATAACGAAAGAACAGCAGACATAGTGACCCCTTTCCTGTGATTCCTGTCACACTAAAATTCCCTCTTGCGACTGACACTGCAAAGACCTGCGTTGCAAGCGAGAATATCCTACCTAAAAGTTAGTGTCAAACCTTTTGTATAACTTTTTTACATTAAAATAATTTATTCGTCTTATTGCGAGGCTCGCGTCGAGTTTAGGGGCATCATTTGCTGGTGGTTGTTAAGACCGGACCGGACGGCGGATCTCGCGGTCCCATAAGTAGTTAGCGTTGGCCGAGCCGCTGCAGCGCCGCGGCCGCTGCTTGCGCTACGCGCGGATCGTGTCCCTGTGCCGCCGCTCGCAAATGTTGGATTGCACGGGGCATATCGCCTTGAGTCGCAAGGACCCCGGCCAAGTCAAGATGCGCGCGGTCGAAGTCGGGCCGCAGGCGCAGCGCCTCGCTATACTCTGCCGCTGCCTCCGGCAACTGCCGCTTCCGGGCCAGAAGTCCACCTAGTAACTCGTGCGCCTCTGCCATTTTAGGATCAGCTTGCAGGGCCGCTTCGGCGGAGGCCTGAGCCTCGTCGAAACGATTCATGCTGAGGAGCGCCAATCCGTAGTCATAGAGGTGGGGTGCGTAGCCGGGGCGGAGGCGGATGGCTTTTTCGAAATTGTAAAGTGATTCGGCTAAGTCGCCTTTCGCCGCGAGCTGTCGGCCCCTCAAATCGTACGCGGTGGCGTCATAAGGATCGATCCGGAGCCCTTCTTGCAACGCCGCGCCGGCACGATCCGTCTGGCCGGTTGCGAGTAGAAGCTCCGCCAAGCCGGTGTGCTCGCCAGGCAACTCAGGATCCAGCGCGATCGCCTTTTCCATCTTCTCAATGGCTGCATCGGTTCGGCCCAGCGCGAAGTCGATGGCACCGGACTGCAACCACGCCGCAGCATTTGAGGGCGCAACCGTGAGCGCGCGCTTCACTGTCTCCTCGGCGCGCGCGAACTGGCCCGCGCTTTTCAACGCCGACGCCAAATTCAACAAACCCCTGGGGAAATCCGGCCGGAGACGAAGCGCCTGCTCATAGGCGGCGATGGTCTCCTGCGGCTTCCCGCTGTTTTTCCAGGCATCGCCCAGAACCAGGTAGAACTCAGAATTGCCAGGCCGCACGCGGGCCACTTCGCGAGCTAGATCGGCAAGGCCCAGGGGCAGATTATTTCGCAGCGCCACTTGCGCTACCGCGCGATACAACAGGTTCTCATCGGTCCGCGGGAAGGGGTTGGGATAGTAGGGCACCACTTCGCCGTGATACTCTTCCGCGTCGGTTGGATGACGCTCGGTCAGCTCTGCCAATAGATCTCTAGCCGGCGGCCGGCGCTGGATCAGATGGTCTGTCATTACCGCGTGCACCACATCGTCAGTCCGCCGTTTGGGCATGTGACAGGTGATGCATTCCTCCGATACCGGATGTACGCCAGCGGAAACCTTCGCGCTGAGGGATGCCGCGTGGCATTGGCGGCAAACATCGTTATAGTGCTGAGTTGCCGCTTCACCGCGGGGCATGCGATGAGGATCGTGGCACGTCAGGCAGGTCAACGCTCTGGTTATGTTACCGCCATTGCTTTTCAGAAAGCATTGAGATTGACGAAGACGGTACGCAGAGCTGCCGACGATCTCAAACTTGTCTTCGTGTCCTGTGCCGGGCGCATGGTCGAACGCCAGCAGGAAATTGTTGAGCGGTTCCCCCGGCACAAAAGAAAATGGCCCTCGGTCAAAGCGCCGGATCAAACTGGGAAGCGCGCTGCTGGTCGGCTCGAGATGGCATTGCATGCACACATCCATCTGTCGGTCAAGGCTAAGCCGCGCCGGGTTCACGATGCTCGCGCGGATGTCTGCCGCCTTCGCGCCCGCTGTCTGCGATATCCGGACATGATTGCCGCCAGGGCCATGACACCGCTGGCAATCAATTCCTTCGGGCAGGTCGCCGGTAAAAAGCGGATCGCTGCCAGGAGCCTCATTGGCGGCTGGAATTTTGGGAATGGCGTTGTGGCAAAACACGCACTCATACGAAACGAATCGCCGGGTCGGGGGGTGCCGCGAATCGAACCCCGGGCTCATCCCCCAATAGCCGCCCTTTTCCGAATACCAGCCCAGGGGAAGCTCGATGAAGGCTCCACTCGCCATCCGATGCAGGTACGACCGCGCGTGCTCCCCCGAGCCAATCACATAGTCGATCTTCAACTCTTCAACATTCGTTTCTTTCCCCGCAAAGCCCAGCTGCCAGCGCCGCTGATAATACGCTCCATCCCGCGCGGTCATCGAGTAGTGCGTATCTGAAAGAGAGTGAAAAAATTCGGGATTGCTTTTGATCTCTTCGAAGGTGCTCGCAGGCGTCGGACGATAGAAGGAGCGACCCATCCCGGTCAGACGGTAGTTGGCGGCGATCTCGCGATGACAACCGACGCATGTTCTGGCATCGACATACTCGTTCCCCGGGGCTGCCTGAAGCGCGGCCAGGCAACCACCCGCGACCAGAAACCTAAGTGTCGGACTAATCCATCCCATGAAGTCGTCTTGGTACATGATACTTGGTTTCTTTTAACTGAAATTCTGAGGACGAGGGTCGAGGACTTCTCTTTGATTGAGTTCCATTTAGCACCCTCATGTTCCGGCTCAGCGGCACAAATTTTGCCGTTCTCACATTCATGCATCACCGAAGCCGGCAAGCGAAAGTATCGGCTGAGGTGTCAAAACAAGCCGAACGAGGAATCGGTGGGTCTTCCTAAGTCAGGTTGACGACATGAAAGATATTGTGACCGGACCTGAATTGAACCGTAAGAATCAGGCTGACGGTTTGCCCACAAGCTTGTATGGATATACACTAGGTTAGGTATATCTATATGCAGGTTTCCAAATGGGGCAACAGCTTGGCTGTGCGTCTTCCCGCCGTGGTTGTCGAAGCGCTGAATCTCAAAGAGGGAGACGAAATCGAGATTTCCATCGCAGGCAAACGCGATTTCAAGGTCGCCCGTGACCGGTCCAAAGAGAGAGCACTCGAGCAGCTCCGTCAGATGAAGTGGTCCTTCCCTCCTGATTTCAAATTCAATCGCGAAGAGATCAATGAACGATAAGCCGTTCCTGGATACCAATGTCGTCCTATACGCCTTCAGCCAAGACGATACGCGCCGTCAGATGGCCGAAACTTTGCTGGCCGCAGGAGGGGCACTGTCAGTTCAGGTACTTAACGAGTTCATCGCTGTGGCGCGGCGCAAGCTTGACAAGAGCTGGAAGGAAGTTCGCCGCGCCCTCGACGTACTTCGAGTCTTTTGTCCCGAGCCCGTGGCTCTTACGGTCGAGACCCACGAGCGAGCCGTGCACATTGCCGAGCGCTACGGGTATTCCATCTTTGATGCACTCATCATCGCGACTGCGCTCTATGCGGGCGCCAGCACACTTTACACGGAGGATATGCGAGAGGGCCAGGCGATCGATGGGCTTACAATTCGCAATCCATTTTCGCGTTAAAAAACGTGGATCACGCCCACCATTCGAACCAAGTTGGAACCGATCGGATTGGGCTGGGAGAACTTTCGGGTTTTGCGGCGCACGCATGCCAGCCTTGGACACAACGCCAAGGTGGACCCAAAGGTTTCCGCGGACTAACGCGGGCGTAACCCAAGTTGATAAAACCAACTTGGGAGAAAGATTTTGATCAACTCAGAGATTCTGATAGGTCTGCCCGGCTAGCAGATTACCGGGATTGGAAGGGTCGAAGGACAGCTGAGGATATCGGCCCACTATAGGGGGCC
>DATJEI010000125.1:0-12273 GCA_035496735.1 Bryobacteraceae bacterium
GATCTCCTCGTCCACGCACATGCGCGGAAGGAACGCCACGCCCTCATTGCGCTGCACCATCTTGCGGATGGCCTCGATCGTCGGCATCTCCAGATCCATATGCAGCGGCACCTTGTGACGCTGGAATTCGCGCAGCACCACGGCGCGATAGGGCGACACCACATTGTGCGCGATGAACTGCTCGTCGCTCAATTCGCTGATCGAAACTTCGGCTTGCGCGGCCAGTCGATGCTGGGGCGAAACGATGAACGCCAGGTGATCGCGATAGATCACCTTTGACACCAGGCGCTCGTCTTCCGGATCGTAGGTCAGGATGCCAAGCTCCAGATCGCCGTCGATCAATTCCGCCGGAATCTTGCTCGACAGGCTCCGCCGGATCTGTACCTTGATCTTCGGAAATTGCCGCCGGTAGCGCTCAATATGATCCAGCAGGTAGAGCGTAGACGACTCGTTCGCCCCAATCGTCAGCCGCCCGGCCGATTTGTCGCGCATCTCGGCCAGCGCGTTTTCTAGCTCCCCTTGCAGATTTTCGAAGCGCCGCGCGTAATCCAATACCACCTTGCCGGCATCAGTCAGGAGCAGATCCTTGGCCGAACGGTCGATGAGTTTCTCTCCTAGCTCGACCTCTAACCTCTGTATCGACAGAGAGATGGCAGGCTGGGTGCGCAAGAGCTTCTCGGCCGCCCGCGAGAAACTCTTTTCGGTGGCAACCGTCAAAAAGACGCGTAACGGATGCAGTTCCATTTGCAGTTATTATACTACCTCAGAATATTATCAATTTGCCAAATTTAAACCCCGGCGGCATAATCTGAGTAGAGGAACCACATGGCCGAACGAATCTATATCTTCGACACCACTCTCCGCGATGGCGAGCAATCGCCCGGTTGCAGCATGACCGTGCCCGAAAAACTCAAAATGGCTGCCAAACTGGTGGATCTCGGCGTGGATATTCTGGAGGCCGGGTTCCCCATCGCCTCCGATGGGGATTTCGAAGCGGTAGGCGCCGTGGCCCGCGAATTTCCGTGGGTGAATGTAGCCGCGCTCGCGCGCTCCAACAAGCTGGACGTCGAACGCGCCGCCCAGTCGCTCAAGAATGCCAAGCGCCCGCGCATCCACACCTTTATAGCCACCAGCGACATCCATCTGAAGTACAAGCTGAAAAAATCCCGGCAGCAGGTTTTGGACGAGGCCGTGGCGGCCGTGACCCTCGCTCGTTCCTATGTAGACGACGTCGAATTCTCCGCCGAAGACGCCACCCGCACCGATTGGGATTACCTCGAAGAGGTTTCGAAGGCCGTGGTCGCCGCCGGCGCTCGCACCGTCAACTTGCCGGATACCGTGGGATTCTCGGTGCCCGACGAATACGGCGCCATGATCGGACGAATGGTGAAGGCGCTCGGCAACACCGCGATCGTGAGCGTACACTGTCACGACGATCTGGGGCTGGCAGTGGCGAATTCGCTTGCCGCTATACAAAATGGCGCGCGGCAGATCGAGTGCACCATCAACGGCATCGGCGAGCGCGCCGGAAACGCGGCGCTGGAAGAAGTCGTCATGGCGATGAATACCCGCCGTGATCGTCTCCCCTATGAAACCAAGATCGTCACCGAACATCTGTATCCGGCGAGCCAATTGCTGACTTCCATCATCACTTTCGGACCGCAACCCAACAAGGCCATCGTCGGCGAGAACGCTTTCGCCCACGAAGCCGGCATCCATCAAGACGGTTTTCTGAAGGAACGAACCACCTATGAGATCATTGACCCGCACAGCGTCGGTGTCCCCGAAAGCAAGTTGATTCTCGGCAAGCACAGCGGGCGGCACGCGCTCACCAAGAGGTGCGAAGACCTGGGTTTCGATCTCAGCCGTGAGCAGCTCGACACCGTTTACCACCGTTTCACCACCATGGCGGATCGCAAAAAAGGCATGCGGAACGACGAAATCTCCGCCCTCGCGCGCGAGGTGCTCGAAGAGGGCAAAGCCGCGCGCGCCAGCTAGAATCAAACAAATAATGAACCTGAAAATCCTAATCCTACCCGGCGACGGAATCGGCGTCGAAGTGACCAGTGCGGCTGTAGAGGTCCTGCATGCGGTGGCCAAAAAGTTCGGCCACACGCTTGAATTGTCCGAAGGGCTGATCGGCGGCATCGCCATTCATAAGACCGGCACGCCGCTTCCCAAGGACACCCTCGACAAAGCCCTGGCTGCCAGCGCGACGCTAATGGGCGCCGTGGGTCTGCCCGAATTCGACAACGCTGCGCCGGACAAGCGTCCCGAGAAAGGCTTGCTGGGACTTCGCGCCGCCATGGGAGTGTTCGCGAATCTGCGCCCCGTGCGGACGTATCCTGAACTGATCGAATCTTCGCCGCTCAAGAACCACGTGATCGAAGGCACTGACATGATCATCGTGCGCGAGCTCACCTCCGGCCTGTACTATGGCCAGCCGCGCGGCATGGAGGGCGACCGCGGCTTCAATACTATGTCCTACACGCGCGCCGAGATCGAGCAGGTCGCGCACGTGGCTTTCCGGCTAGCGCGCAACCGCCGTAAGAAAGTCACTAGCGTCGACAAATCCAACGTGCTCGAGGTCTCGCAGCTCTGGCGCAAGGTGGTCACGGAACTGGCTGCGCAATATCCTGACGTCAAGCTGGATCACATGTTCGTGGACAATGCCGCGATGCAGATGGTGCTGCGACCCACGCAGTTTGACGTGATCCTCACCGAAAATACCTTTGGCGACATCTTGAGCGACATCGGCGGCATCCTGGCAGGGTCCATCGGCATGCTTCCGTCGGCGTCGGTCGGGGCCAACACCTCCGGTGTGACCAAGGGATTGTATGAGCCGGTACACGGCTCCGCGCCTGACATCGCAGGCCAGAACAAGGCCAACCCCTTTGGAGCCATCGGCAGCGTCGCAGCCATGCTCGAATATTCTTTCGGACTGATGGCGGAGGCCAACGCGGTGAATGCCGCTGTCGGCAAGGTGCTCGCGTCCGGGCGCGTCACGGCCGACTTGAAACCGAAAGGCGCGCCGGCTACCACCGATCAGGTCGGCAAAGCAGTGAGTGAGGCATTATGAGCAATCAAAGCAGCAGTCAGCCCCGTACTATTGTCGAAAAGATCTGGGATAACCACATCGTCGCCGAGCAACCGGGCGCGCCGAGTCTGATTTATATCGACCTGCATTTGTGTCACGAAGTCACGACGCCGCAGGCCTTCCAGACTCTGCGCGACCGCAGCCTTAAAGTCCGCCGCCCGGACCTGACCATCGCGACCATGGATCACTCCACGCCCACGACACCGCACAACCTGCCCATTCTTGACCTGGTTGGCAAAGCCCAGCTCGATCAGATGGAAAAGAATTGCGCCGACTTCGGCATCCGTCTTTATAATCTGAACAGCGACAAGCAGGGCATTGTGCACGTCATGGGTCCGGAGCAAGGGCTAACGCAGCCAGGTATGACCATCGTCTGCGGCGACAGCCACACCGCCACGCACGGGGCCTTCGGTGCGCTGGCGTTCGGCATCGGCACCAGCCAGGTTGGCCACGTTCTGGCGACCCAGTGCCTCTTGCAACAACCATCCAAGAGTTACGCGATCCGAGTCGAAGGAAAGCTCCAGCCTGGCGTGACTGCCAAGGATATTATCCTCGCCGTGATCGCTAAGATCGGCATCGGCGGCGGCACCGAGTGCGTGTTCGAATATACCGGCTCGACGATCCGCGGATTGTCGATGGAAGAGCGCATGACCATCTGCAATATGTCGATCGAAGGCGGCGCGCGCGCCGGTCTGGTAGCGCCCGACGATACTACTTACCAGTACATCGCCGGCCGCGAATTTGCGCCGAAAGGCAAAGATTGGGACGCCGCTCTCGCGCGCTGGAAGCAACTGCCTACCGACGAAGGCGCGACCTACGCGAAAGAATTGACGCTCGACGCGAACACGCTGGAGCCGATGGTCACGTTCGGCACCAACCCCGGCATGGGCATTCCGGTTTCGGGTCTAATTCCCGATCCCGCAAGCATGTCCGACCCGATCGAAAAATCCGACCTCATCAAAGCTCTGAAGTATATGGACCTCAAGCCCGGCGTTCCGCTCAGGGGCCAGCGAATCAACGTCGTGTTCGTCGGAAGCTGCACCAACTCGCGCATCTCGGACCTGCGCGCCGCCGCGTCCATCATGAAGGGCCGCAAGGTGAGCCCCACGGTACGCATGCTGGTGGTCCCCGGCTCGCAGCAGGTGAAGAAGCAGGCGGAAGCCGAAGGCCTCGACAAGATTTTCCGCGACGCCGGCGCCGACTTCCGCGAAGCCGGCTGCTCAATGTGCCTCGCCATGAACGGCGATCAGCTGGAACCCGGCGAATACAGCGTCTCCACCAGCAACCGCAACTTTGAAGGACGGCAAGGCAAAGGCGGGCGCACCTTCCTGGCCAGCCCGTTAACCGCCGCCGCCAGCGCCATCACCGGCGTCGTCACCGACGTGAGGAGCCTCTAATGAAAATCGACACCATTGAAAGCAAGACCGTAGCGATTCCCATCGACAACATCGACACCGATCAGATCATCCCCGCGCGTTTCCTGAAGACCACTTCGATGGAGGGCCTCGGCGACAATCTGTTTCTCGACTGGCGCTATCTCGCCGACGGCTCGCCCAA
Source organism: Bryobacteraceae bacterium (assembly GCA_035496735.1). Lineage (GTDB taxonomy): Bacteria > Acidobacteriota > Terriglobia > Bryobacterales > Bryobacteraceae > Palsa-187. The sequence continues at coordinate 4,655 of DATJEI010000125.1, forward strand.
TCCCGACTTTCCGTTGAACAAGCCTTCCGCTAAGGGCGCGACCATCCTCATCGCCGGCGACAATTTCGGCTGCGGAAGTTCGCGCGAGCATGCGCCTTGGGCATTGGTGCAATACGGGTTCAAGGCCATCATCAGCACGTCGTTCGCGGATATCTTCAAGGGCAACGCCCTTAAGAACGGCCTGCTGCCCATTGTCATCCCGCCGGATATCCACGCCGAACTGCTCAAGTGGCCTGGGATCACGTTGAAGATCCACCTGGCCTCGCAAACCGTAACGCTGGCCGGCGGCCGCACCGTCGAATTTCCAATCGACCCCTTCGCGAAGCACTGCCTGCTCGAAGGCGTCGACGAACTGGGCTACATGCTCAAGCAGGAGCCCGCCATCGCTGCCTACGAAGCCAAGCGCGCCGGGTCCGTGAACACCCTCGCATAGTCACCCTTCGGCGATCTTCGTTTTCGCCCAGGTATCAGCAGGATACGTATATCAATCGTGCACACTGCTAGGTTTGCGGACGCAGCATTGAGGCATGAAGACATACATTCGTGAGATTTTGAACGACCTGAAGAAACCGGAACCGGTAGCTCCCGCTGATCTCGATAACCAGGTCCTGTCCAACGATCCAGCGGAGCGCGTTCGCCAGCTCGATCAGCAAGCACAAAAGAGCGAGGAGCGACAGAGTTCCAGTTAGGCGGGCGAACTCTTTCCTAGAATTACGCTGCGCCGGGAGCCGGTTGCACCAGGTAAGTTGCCGGGACGGCCGCGCACGAATTCGTACGCCAATACCGCGAACGCGATTGCTTCCTTCGCGTCGGGATCGATGCCAAAGTCCGCGCTGGACACTACGTCGATCCCGGGCAGCAACTCTCCTAGCCGCCGCATGATCTGCCGGTTGTGCGCGCCTCCGCCGGAGACGACCAGTTCGCGCATCCCCTTGGGAAGCGAGCTCGCGATCGATTGCGCCGTAAACTCGGTAGCCGTGGCGATCAGGTCGGGAAGCGGAATCTCCGTGGCGAGCAGGCCGCTCACGAACTGCTGTCCGAACTGTTCGCGTCCGGTCGTCTTGGGTGGCTTGCGAACCAGGTACGGGTCGCTCATCATGGCATCGAGCAATCGCTCGTGTACTTTCCCGCGCCGCGCAATGCTGCCATTCCGGTCGTAACGTTGGCGGCCCTCGCTGTGGTGGGCGACCAGTGCGTCGATTACCATGTTGCCCGGCCCCGTATCAAACGCGACCACGTCTTCCGGCTTAGCGCCTGCCGGGATTACCGTGATATTCGCGATGCCACCGACATTGAGCGCGACGCGCCCGCGCCGGGCGTGGCGGAACAGCAAATAGTCGACGTAAGGCACCAGCGGCGCGCCTTGCCCTCCGGCGGCGATGTCGCGCTCACGAAAATTCGAAATCGTGTGGACTCCGGTACGCTGCGCCACCACCGCGGCCTCGCCAATTTGCAGAGTGCTTGCGACCCGCCGGCTGAGGTATTCCACCGGCGAGCCTTCATGGAAGATGGTTTGCCCGTGCATCCCGATAAGCGCCGGTTTATGGCGGCGCGAAGCTTTCATCACCGCGTCCGCGTATAGTTCCCCCAGCAAAAAGTGAAGGCGGCTGATGGTTGCCGTGTGGGTCATCGCATTCGAGACGCCCAGCAACGCTTCCCGTACGGCCTTGGGATAGGGCGTCGAGGCAAAAGCCAGAGGCCGAATCCGCTTTCCGCGAATATCGACGATCGCGACATCGATGCCGTCGAGCGACGTCCCGCTCATGACGCCAGCTACAAGCATCGTTCCCCCGCGCACAACCGGCCAGGAGCTCTGGCCTGTTCCTTCGCGCTCACTTCAGTTCCTTCTGCAGCTCGGCCAGCAACTGCAGCGCCTCAATCGGCCGCAATTCGTCCAACTTCAGCTTGCGTATCCGGTCGGCGATCAGCCCGTTTACCGGCTCGAAGAGTTGAATCTGCATCGGCCCCGGGGCCGCACCGGCGAGTTCTTCGGTAACGGTATGCTCCGCCGATTCATGCGTTGCCAGAATTTGCCGCGCCCGCTCAATCACGCTCATCGGAAGCGCGGCAAGGCGAGCCACTTCAATTCCGTAGCTCTTATCCGCCGCTCCGGGCTCCACGCGCCGCAAGAACAGAATCTGATCGCCCGATTCCTTCACCGTCACGTGCAGATTGCGCACGCCCTCGAGTTGCGATGCCAATTCCGTCAGCTCGTGATAGTGCGTGGCGAACAGCGTCTTGGCGCGAATGGTTCGTTGAATGTGCTCGACCACAGCCCAGGCCAGCGCCAGTCCATCGTAGGTGGACGTGCCGCGCCCGATCTCATCCAGCACGATCAAACTGCGTGCCGTGGCGGTATTCAGGATCACCGCCGTCTCGGTCATCTCCACCATGAACGTCGAACGCCCGCGGGCGAGGTTGTCCGCGGCGCCAATGCGCGTAAAAACTCGATCGACGATGGGAAGCAGCGCGCTCTCCGCCGGAACGAACGAACCTGCCTGCGCCAGGATCACCAGCAGCGCAGCCTGCCGTAAATAGGTCGACTTGCCGCCCATGTTCGGGCCCGTAATCACCGCGATAAATTCCGTGTCCGGGTGAAAATAGATGTCGTTTGGGATGAATCGCTGCGCGTCCCGCTCGGTCAGCTTCTCGATTACCGGATGGCGTCCGCCGGCCACGCGCATCTCACCAGACTCGGAAAAACGCGGGCGCACGTAATGATTCTCAGCCGCGACTTCCGCCAGCGCCACCGTGACGTCCAACTCCGCGATGGCCGCGGCCGTCGCCTTAATCCGCGCCGCGTGTTGGCACGCCAGAACGCGAAGGGTTTCGAAGATTTCGCGCTCCAGCGTCAGGATCTTCTCTTCCGCTTCCAGGATCTTCACTTCCAGTTCCTTCAACTCGGGCGTCGTAAACCGCTCGGCGTTCACCAGCGTCTGTTTGCGCTCGTAATCCGCTGGCGCCAGATGCAAATTGGCTTTCGAAATCTCCAGATAATACCCGAAGACATTATTGAAGCGAACCTTCAGCGAGCCGATGCCCGTGCGCCCCCGCTCCCGCGTTTCAATCTGTGCCAGGTAGGTCTTGCTGTTGCGCGAGATGTCGCGCAATTCGTCCAGGCGCTGGTCGAAACCATCGCGAATTGCGCCGCCGTCGGCCAGGTTCACGGGCAGTTCATCGGCGAGAGCCGTCAAAATGCGGTCTCGAAGCTCGGCGATTTCATCCAGACGCTCATTAATCGCGAGCAGGCGCTCTGACTTCACCGCCGAGAGCCGCTGTTTCAAAGAGGGCACCACCGCCAACGACCGTGCCAGCGCTCCTGCGTCCCGCGGGCCGGCGCTTGCCAGGCTGATCTTCGACAGCAACCGTTCCAGATCCAGGATCGATCCGAGACCCTTGGCCAGTTCGCTCCGCAGGATGGTACCGGTGAACAACTCTGCAACCGCACCCAGGCGCGCTTCGATCTCCGCCGGGTCCAGCGAGGGCGCGAGCAAGCGGCGCCGCAGCAGGCGTCCGCCCATGCCCGTGCGCGTCCGGTCCAGCACCGAAAGCAGCGTCGATTCCTGCGATTCACCGGCAAACAGAGGCTCCACAAGCTCCAGATTGCGAACCGTAGTCGCGTCCAGCACCAGCGCATCGGCGCGGCTGTAGAATGACGGTGGCGACAGATGATCCAGCGCGCTGCGCTGCGTCTCGCGAAGATAGTACAGGAGCGCCGCCGCCGCACCCGTGGCCAGCGGCTTGGCCTCCAGACCGCAGCCGTCGAGCGAAAGCAGGCGGAAGTGGTCGCATAAACTGCGCGCCGCGTAGTCAGATCCGAAGACCCACGATTCTACCTCAGTCCGCAGGCAGCTAAACTTCTGCGGTGAACCTGCGGGGGCCAGCACCTCACGCACACTCAAGGTCTCGATCGCCGCCCCGGCATCGGCCAGTTCCATTTCGGTCGCGCGAAACTCGCCGGTAGTGACATCCACAAACGCAAATCCGGCTCGCCCACCCTCCGGCATCACCGCTCCCAGGAAATTGTTTTCGTGAGACCGCAGCAGCGAGGCGTTCATCGTCGTGCCCGGCGTGATGATGCGCGTGACTTCGCGCCGTACTAATTTCACCGCGGCCGACGGCGCCTCCATCTGCTCGCAGATGGCCACGCGATACCCCTTCTGCGTCAGCCGCGCGATGTAGCTTTCGGCCGAATGGTATGGTACCCCGCACATGGGGATGGGCTGGCCCTTCTCCTTGTTGCGCGCCGTCAGCGTGATCTCCAGTTCCCGCGCGGCCGTGACCGCGTCTTCATAGAACAATTCGTAAAAATCGCCGAGCCGGAACATGAGCAGCGTATTCGGTACTTGTTGTTTGATGCCGTTGTACTGGCGCATCAAAGGTGTAGAAGGCGGCGTTGAAGTTGTCGATGCAGGCGTTAACGGCGACTCCAGCGGAAGTGCCGATGACGCAGAAGGCTCGGATGACATGCGGAAGTCTTCATTATGACGCATGCTACACTCCGACAATGGCAAATCTCAGCGCACCCGCGCCCGTTCGTGCAATTGGATGGCGAAGTCTGACAGCCATCTGCATCAACGGGATGATTGGCGCCGGAATTCTGATTCTGCCGGCGAATATTGCGCAGTTGCTGGGCGGCAAGAGCCTGTATGGATACATGCTGGCGGGCTCCGCGGTAATTTTGGTGGCTCTGTGCTTCGCCGAAGCCAGCAGCCTTTTTGAAAGTTCCGGCGGTCCCTACCTTTACGCGCGGGAGGCGTTCGGCCGCTTCGTAGGTTTCCAGGCCGGAATACTGTTGACTCTTTCGCGCGTGGCTGGTGCAGCGGCGATCAGTAATGCATTCTCCGCCTACATGGGTTATCTGTGGCCGGTGTTGGGGCACGGCTGGGGACGCGCGGCCGCCATCACGTTCGTTTTCGGAGTGCTGACGCTGGTAAATTACCTGGGAATCCGGCCCGGTGTGTGGACCATCAACCTGCTCACGACGGGCAAACTGATTCCGCTGGTTACGTTTTGCCTGGTCGGGCTATTTTTTTCCAACGCACCCATGCCGCAGCCTTCTCCCATCTCCTACGCGTCGTGGCAGCAAGCGGCGCTGCTCTTGATCTATGCGTTCGGAGGATTTGAGTTCGCTTCTATTCCTAGTGAGGAAGTGATTCAGCCGAGGCGAACGTTGCCGGCGGTGATTGTGTCTTCCGTATGCGCCGTGGTGGTCTTGTATATCACCATTCATTGGGTGGCTATGCGAACGCTGCCGGGGTTGGCAACCAGTCACGCGCCACTGGCCGAAGCCGCACAAATGTTTTTGGGGCCGGCGGGCGGCGTTCTGCTGTCGGTGGGCGCGATCCTTTCCACCACCGGCACCACCAGCGCTTCGATTTTGATCGGTTCGCGAATGCTATACGCGTTGGGGCGAAGTGGCGACCTGCCTGCGATATTCGCGCAGTTGGATCCGCGCTATCGGACGCCAGCGGTATCCACGCTGCTATTTGCAGCCGTAGCTTTCGGCGCCGCACTCTGGGGGAGTTTTCAAGAACTGGCGGAGTTGGGCGCCCTGACTCGCGTGCTGTACTATACGTCCACTTGTGCCGCAGTCCCGGTGCTGCGCCGAAAGAAGTTGGCCGAGGGACGCGGGTTCACTTTGCCGGGAGGATGGACCATACCGGCACTTGGCTTGTGCGTCTGCATCTGGTTGTTGTCTGGGAGTTCCCGGCAGCAGGCGTTGATTACCGCCGCAGCCATGCTGGGGGGGACTGTCCTCTACGTCATTTCCGCGTTTACGCGTAAATCCCGCGCAGCTTGATCGCGAACGCCACGCGGTCGAGCGCCAGCATATACGCCGCGGTGCGATTATCCACCAGGTGCTTTTCCGCGTACGCCACCACATCGTTAAAGCTGTTGATCATGATTTCTTCTAGACGGTCGTTCACCAACTGCTCGTTCCAGAAGTAGCCCATGCGGTCCTGCACCCATTCGAAGTAAGACACCGTCACGCCGCCTGCATTCGCGAGAATATCCGGGATCACGAAGATCCCCTTCTCGCGCAGGATGGGGTCCGCCAGATGCGTAGTCGGCCCATTCGCGCCCTCGCACAGAATTTTCGCGCGCACACGATGGGCGTTCTGCGAGGTGATCACGTTCTCCCGCGCCGCCGGCATCAGTACGTCCGTTTCCAGGAAAAACGCCTCTTCGCGCCCCAGATTCTCGCCGTCCGCGAAATCCACCACCGAGCCGGTTTTCTGTCGATGCAGCGCCAGCGCGCGGATGTCCAGGCCCTTATCGTTATACACCGCGCCGTCGTATTCCACGATGGCGATCACCTTGAAGCCGGAGCGCTGCATTAGCTTGGCCGCCATGCCGCCGACGTTCCCAAAGCCCTGGATCACTACTCGCGCATTGCCGCGCTCCAGGCCGAAACGCTTCAGAGCCTGCTCGGTTACCACCATGCATCCGCGCCCAGTCGCCTCCGCCCGCCCGCGCGAGCCGCCCAGATCGATAGGCTTGCCCGTCACTACCGCCGTCTGCGTGTGCCCGGAGCGCATCGAGTACGTGTCCATGATCCACGCCATGGTCTGCTCGTTGGTGTTCACGTCCGGCGCCGGGACGTCGATCTCCGGGCCGATGAACTCGTAGAGTTGCGCGGTGTAGCGCCGCGTCATCCGCTCCAGCTCGCCCGGCGAAAGCAGCGTAGGCTCGCAAATGATGCCGCCCTTGCCGCCGCCGAACGGAACGTTGGTGACCGCGCACTTCCACGTCATCCACGACGCCAACGCGCGCACTTCGTCCAGGGTCACGTCGGGAGCGTAGCGGATGCCGCCTTTCGCAGGCCCGCGCGCAATCGAATGCTGCACGCGGTATCCCGTAAATACTTCGAGACGCCCGTCGTCCAGCGGCACCGGGATGTTTACCGTCACCTCACGGGCCGGCGAGCGCAGCACCTTGCGCATGCCGTCGTCGAGTCCCAGGCGCTCCGCAGCATTGTCCAGTCGCGCCTCGGCGGAAAGCAGCGGATTGAACTCGTCGGCTAAGGCAGGCGTTTCGGCTTCGAGGATCATGCGGTCCCCTCCGAAACCATTATGAACCCAACAGGTGAGCCTGATTCGCCGAGGGAGCGCTGTGCGAGCGGCCCGCTTTATGATGGGCGTATGGGTCGCGGATTGATTGTCATCGGGCTCGCGCTGGTGGTTCTCGGTCTCCTGCTGACTTTCGGCGAGAAGCTGCCGATCCGTCTGGGCCGCCTCCCTGGCGACATTGTCATTCGCGGCAAGAACACTACCTTTTATTTCCCGCTGGTAACCAGCCTGCTATTGAGCGTGCTGCTCAGCCTTGTCATGTGGTTGCTGGGGCGGCGCTAACGGCGTCCCAGCCCAACCGACGCTCGTGAAGAACGTTCCTATTTGGTGCTTGCCGACGCGCTTGCGCTAGTGTTCACCGACGCGTCAACCTGGAGGGTCTTCGCCTGCTCGTCGGCCGCCTTGACGCTGGACTCGACATCGGCCGCGCTCATGGCCGGCTTCAATCCATGTATCGCCGCGCCCAGCGATTCGCCCGCCGTCACGCGATCCTGCAGATCCGCGAATGGGATGCCGAGGTTCTTCGACGCTTCCAGCGCCGCGATG
>DATJEI010000126.1:0-7000 GCA_035496735.1 Bryobacteraceae bacterium
TCATATCGCCAACTGGATTCCGGCGGCGGCGCTGGCCGGCGGCTTCGGATGGCAGATCGGGCGCGGCGGCTGGCAAGGCGCGGTTACAGCGCTGGCCGGCACGGCAGCGGGATTTGCTGTGTTTTTGATTTTTTATTTGCTCGGCGGGATGGGCGGCGGCGACATAAAGCTGATGGCGGGCTTCGGAGCGTTGCTGGGCGCGGGAAGGCTGCTCGAAGCCGCTCTATGGACCGCGGGCATTGGCGGAATGATGGCGCTGGCGGTGGTGGGCTGGAGGGCGCTGCGGCGTTCTGCGACGGCTCCCGGTATTCTCAGCGCAGAAGAGCGGGAACGGGAAGCATCTATCCCTTACGCTCCGGCGATTGCGCTGGGCGTGTGGCTGTCGCTGGTCCCCAAAGGATGAAGCCATAAGGGTCGAGCCAAGAGGGAGGCCAAAGGGTGAAGCCAAAAGGTGAAGCCAAGAAGTGAAGCGGTAGATGTGGCTGCGGGCGGGAACCGGGCCGTGACATAGGAAATTCTTGAAGTAAGGCAAGTGAGTCTTCCGGCGGAAAAGCCGCGAGGGAGGCGGAGGAGAAAAGAATGGATCGCAGGTTTCTTACGGTTTTGGGTGTCAGTCTGGTATTCGCTCTGGTGGTCTCCAGCGTGTTCTATCAGATGACGGCGCGATCGTCGGGTCCTTCCAAGAAGGCCGAATCGACCGATCAAAAGGACGTGGTGGTGACGGCCCGTCCCCTGGGTGTGGGCGTGATGGTGAAGCCGGCCGACATCAAAGTGGTGAAGATTGCCGCCTCGGCTTTTCCTAAAGGCGGATTCTCCAAGGTGGAGGATGTGCTCGACCGTCCGGTGATTTCAAATATGCTGCTCGAAGAGCCGGTCCTCGAGGGCCGCCTGGCGGCGAAAGGCAGCGGGCTGGGCCTGGCGCCGACGATACCGGTGGGAATGCGCGCGGTCACGGTCCGGGTCAACGATGTTGCGAGCGTGGCCGGCTTCGTATTGCCGGGCATGCGGGTCGACGTGCTGGTGACGGGACGGCCGCCTACCTCCGAGGGCGACATGACCTCGACGGTGCTGCAGAACATGCTGGTGCTGTCGGCCGGCACGACGATTCAGGCGGACGCGCGTGGCCAGGCCATTCAGGCCCCCACAGTGACCCTGTTGGCGACGCCATCGCAGTCGGAAACCTTGACGCTCGCGGGCAATGAAGGACGGCTCCAACTGGTGCTGCGCAATTCGAGCGATCAGACCGTGGAACAGACCACCGGGCGTTACATCAGCGAGCTCTATGGCGCGCCGCGCAAGCCTGCCGCGCCCGCGGCTACCGCGGCCGTACGCCGGCCGGCGCCGCGTCCGGTGGTAATCGCGGCCGCGCCGCCGCCGCCTCCTCCTCCGCCCCCGCCTCTGGATCAGATCGTAGTGATCCGGGGCACGCAAAAGACCGTAGAAACCATGCCCAATCGGGTAACGAATTAAGGGAGCCAACCAACATGAATCCAAACTCTATACCTCAATCCGCGGGCTTGGCGCCGCAGCCGCATTCGCGCGGCGCGCTGGTGGTCCTGGGCTTCCTGCTGGGGGCGGCCACCGCGTTTGCTCAAAGCGCCGAAGATCTTCGCCTGACCGTCGGCAAGAGTGTCGTAATCGACTATCCTTCCGATATCCGCCAGATCTCGACCAGCAGCCCGGACATCGTCGACGCCAGCCCCGTCACCACTCGCGAAATTTTATTGCATGGCAAGGGTCTGGGTAACGCCACCCTGGTGGTCTGGAGCAAGACCGGCGAGCGGACCTTTTACAACGTCACGGTGGATCTGAATCTGGACTCGCTGCGGAAGATCCTCAAGGATTCCTTCCCCAACGAGCAAATCGTGCCGGAGAGTTCCCGCGATTCGCTGACCCTCAACGGCAAGGTGTCGAGCAAGGAGGTCGCTGACCGGGCGATCGCGCAGGCCAGCACCTTCGCGAAAACCGTGGTCAATAATCTGGAACTCGGCACGCCTCCGGTGGAAAAGCAAGTGCTGCTGCGGGTGAGATTCGCCGAATTGGATCGCAGTCTGGCCGAGGAATACGGGGTCAACTGGTTCTCCCAAGCGGGTCAGACCGGTTTTTACACTTCCACTCAGCAATCCCCTATCAGTTCGACCACGAACAGCGGCCAAAATGTACTGAGTATCGGGTCGGCTCTGAACATTTTCGCTTTTAATCCCAAGCTGAATCTGGGGGCTTTCTTGCAGGCGCTGCAGTCCGAAAACATTCTGCAAATTTTGGCCGAGCCGAATCTGGTGACTACCAACGGCAAGGAAGCTTACTTCCTGGTGGGCGGCGAGTTCCCGGTGCCGGTGCTGCAGGGAGGCGGCAATGCCGGATCGGTAACCGTGCAATTCAAGGAATTTGGCATTCGCTTGCGGTTCACCCCGGTGATTACCGGGAACCACACCATCAAGCTGCATTTGACGCAGGAGGTTTCGACTTTAGATGCGGCCGATGGCGTTACCTTCAACGGCTTTGTGATTCCGGCAATCGCGACCCGCCGGGCTGAAACCGATGTAGAGCTGGGCGAGGGGCAAAGTTTCGTGGTGGCCGGACTCCTCGACAACCGCGATACGGAGAGCTTCAGCAAGCTGCCCTTCTTAGGCGATATCCCAGTGCTGGGCGCGCTCTTTAAGAGCAAGAACGTAAAGAAATCGCGTACCGATCTGGTGATGCTGGTTACACCGGAAGTAACGCAGCCGCTGGGGCCCAACGATCCGCGGCCCGAGATCGCCTTCCCCAAGGATTTTCTGATGCGCCTGACCCAGGCCGATATGCAGAACGCCAAGAATAAGGCAGGGAAGAAGAACTGACGTGAGGCGCGCTGAGGCGCAAAGGGAAGTTTGCCGGAGATGAGCACACCCGTTCAAAAAGACTCGCAGATCAGCGCGTTGTTGATTGCGCCGAATCGCGACATGGCGCAGCAATTCGTGGCGACACTGCCCCAAACCCGCGCGTTCCAGATTCTGGCGGACTTAAAAAACTATCCGCCGGCGCAAACCCTGGAAGTCCGGGTCCGGCAGCTGAAGCCCAACGTGATTCTGCTGGATCTGGCTTCCGATCTGACGATTGCCATCGAGCTCATCCGGTTCATTGCCGGGCTAAAACCGCCGGTGCAGGTGGTGGGCCTGCATACGCATAACGATTCCGACGCGATTCTGCAGTCGCTGCGAGCTGGCGCCACCGAGTTTCTGGCGGCGCCGTTCGAGCTGGCCTCGCAGCGGGACGCGATCGCGCGGCTCCGCCGTTTGTGCGGATCGGAAACGGTGGAGGATAGCGGCGCCGGACACGTCATCGCATTTTCCAGCGCCAAGCCGGGCTCGGGGGCCTCCACGCTCGCTACCCAAACGGCGTTCGCGCTGCGCCGCCTCACCGGGCAGCGGATCCTGCTGGCGGATTTCGATCTGACCGGGGGAACCATCGGGTTTTATTTGAAGCTGAGCCACAACTATTCGGTGGTCGATGCGCTGCAGCATGCCGAGCATCTGGACCCGACCCTGTGGAGTTCGCTGGCGGTGAGCCACGGCGGATTGGACATCCTCCCTTCGCCGGCCGCGCCCTTCGCCGAACCCATCGACGGCGGCCGGCTGCGCCTGCTGATCGATTATGCACGCCAGCTCTACGATTGGGTGATTCTGGACCTGCCCACGGTATTCAGTCAAATCAGTTTGACGGCGCTGGCGGAGTGCGAGCATGCCTATCTGGTGACCACCTCGGAGCTTCCCAGCCTGCATCTGACCCGCAAAGCCATGGGCATGATCGCCCAGATCGGTTTTCCCCGGGAGCGTTTTGAAGTGCTGGTGAACCGGGTGGACCGGCGCGACGATATCGGCGCCGCGAATCTGGAGAAATTGTTCAACTGCCCGGTGCATGCCAGCCTGCCCAACGATTATTTTTCGCTGCACCGGGTGGTGACGCTGGGGCAGCCGCTGGGCCCGGAAGGGGAATTGGGCAAGGCCATTGAAAGACTGGCGGCCGGTATGTGCAGCACCGTAGACGTCGGCAAGAAGCTGGCGCTGGCGGCCGGGGGCCCGAAAGCCGTGCTGCTGCATGCCTGAGCCCCGATGCCGGCGAACCCGAATAGGTACTGGAAATAAGCCCGTGAAATCAGACAGGAAGACTAAACAGAAAAATGTTTCCAAACATCGATAACGGCAACAAGAATACCCAGCAGGTTTCCTGGGAGCAGCGGCTTTTGAAGAATGCCGGCCGTCAGAAAGCCAACCTGAAACCGGAATATCAGGAGTTGAAATTCACGCTCCACCGCAAACTGGTGGACAAGATCAACCTCGAAGCGCTGGCCACCATCGATAACCAGCGGGTGCGGGCCGAGGTGCGGCAGGCGGTCATCCAGCTGATCGACGGCGAGCCCACGCTGCTCAGCTCGCTCGAAAAGCAACAGATCAGCGACGAGGTGCTGGATGAAGTCTTCGGTCTGGGCCCGCTCGAGCCGCTGCTGACCGATCCCACGATTTCCGACATTCTGGTAAACACCTATAAGCAGGTCTATGTGGAGCGCCGCGGTTTGCTGGAGCTGACCAACGTGACCTTCCGCGACGACCAGCACCTGCTGCGCATCATCGACAAAATTGTCAGCCAGGTGGGACGGCGCATCGACGAATCGACGCCCATGGTGGATGCCCGCTTGAGCGACGGATCGCGCGTCAACGCCATCATTGCGCCCTTGGCCGTGGACGGGCCGCTGCTGTCGATCCGCCGTTTTTCGACCGATAAATTGATGCCGCCCGATCTGGTGCAGCGCAACGCGCTGACCCAGGGCATGATGGAACTGCTCGAGGCCGCCGTGAAGGCCCATCTGAACATCATCATTGCCGGCGGAACCGGCGCCGGAAAGACCACGCTGCTCAATGCGCTCTCGGCCTTTATTAATGGCAAGGAGCGGATTGTGACCATTGAGGACGCCGCCGAATTGCAATTGAAGCAGCCGCATGTGGCGCGGCTCGAAACCCGTCCCGCCAACCTGGAAGGCGGGGGCGCCGTACGGCAGCGTGAGTTGCTGGTCAATAGTCTGCGTATGCGCCCCGACCGTATCGTAGTGGGCGAAGTCCGCGGCGAGGAAGCACTGGACATGCTGCAGGCCATGAATACGGGTCACGACGGTTCGCTGACCACGGTCCACGCCAATTCCCCGCGCGACGCGGTTTCGCGTCTCGAAGTGATGGTGTCGCTGGCTAATTCCAATATGCAGCTGGTCTCGATCCGGCAGCAGATCGCGAGCGCGGTGCACCTGCTGGTGCAGGCCTCGCGCATGAGCGACGGCTCGCGCCGCGTAGTGTCGATCACGGAGGTGACCGGCATGGAAGGCGAAGTGGTCACGCTGCAGGATCTGTTTGTGTTTGAAAAGCGCGGCATGGATCCCGACGGCAAGGTAGTGGGACGCTTCGCCGCCACCGGCATCCGCCCCAAGTTCTACGAAAAACTGCTGAGCGCCGGCATTCGCCTGCGGCAGGATCTGTTTGAAGAAGTGATGGAGATCTGATCATGGGCTTTCTCTTTGTCATTCTGGGAATCTGGGCCCTCGCCATGATGGCCTGGTTCATGGTGTCGAAGTATTTCAAGGCTTCCGACATCGACCGCGTCAAGGCCCGCCTGCTCGGTACGCCCCGCGGCAGCGCGGTCAAGGGCAAGAAAGGCGCGCCGGCCGAAAAACAGGTCATTATCAACCACACTGATTCCAAGAATCAGTTCGCGCAAAAGGTGGTCGAAAAGTATCAACTGGGGCCTAAACTGGCGACGCTCATGGAGCAGGCGGGATTAAGCTGGCCGCCGGCCCGCCTGATTCACTTGACCATTATGACCGTGGGATCGGTATTGGCGATGGGGTGGCTATTCCTGCCGGTTTCGAAGCTGGTGGTGCTGGGAGTGGCGCTCGCCGCCGGCTGTCTTCCCTGGCTGTATGTGTACCGCAAACGCAAGGCGCGGCTGCACAAGTTCGAGGAACTGTTCCCGGAGACCCTGGAGTTCGTTTCGCGCTCGATGCGCGCCGGACACGCCTTTTCGGTTTCTCTCGAAATGATCCATCGCGAATTTCCCGAGCCGATTTCAGGTGAATTCCGCCGTACTTTCGAAGAACACAATTTGGGATTACCGATTGAGGTCGCGCTGCAGAAGCTGGCCAAGCGGGTGCCCTCGCTCGACGTGCACTTCTTTGTCTCGGCGGTGCTGCTGCAGAAGCGCACGGGCGGCAACCTGGCAGAAATTCTGGACAAGCTGGCCTACGTGATTCGCGAGCGCTTCAAGCTGCGCGGACGGATTCGCGCGGTGAGCGCGCATGGCAAGATGACGGCCACCGCCCTGAGCCTGATTCCGGTGGCGGTTGCGGTCCTGATGTTTTACACCAATCCGGAATACGTCAAGTTCTTTTTCACCGACGATGTCGGCCAGATCATGCTGGGCTCGGCCGTGGCCCTGCAGCTGATCGGCTACGGCATCATGCAGAAGATCGTGAAGATCGAGGTTTAGCGCTATGACTCTGCTCCTGCCCCTACTCATATTCTTCGGAATCGCCGTGGCCGGCGCCATGTACGGCATGAAGATCTACGTGCGCCCGAAAGAGGCCATGGATCGCGTGGTGGGGGGCGTCCAGCAGGCCGACCAACAGCCTTCGCATCCCAGCCTGGCGTTTCACGACGTGATCCGGCGCCTGGGTAACATCGTTCCACAATCGCCCAAGGACGTCACCGTGATGCAGCGGCGGCTGATCCGCGCGGGGATCCGCAAGGAGGGTGCGCTGAAGGCGCTGTATGGAGCCAAGGCGGTATGCGGCATTGCCTTCCCGCTGATCGCAGTGGCGGCAGTGGCCGGATCGGAAACCGACACCAGCAATAAATTCATCGTGATTCTGCTGGCCACCGCCATGGGTTTCTTCGGGCCCAACGAGTACGTGCGCCGCAAAGCAACCAAGCGCCAGAAGGCGATTGCGCGCGGCCTGCCCAACGCGCTCGACTTGCTG
>DATJEI010000127.1:0-35883 GCA_035496735.1 Bryobacteraceae bacterium
GACTCGAAGCCCAGCACCGCAATACCGTTGAGGTGTCCGATGATGCGGGCGAGGGCCGCGATGGTGTGGGGATTCCGGCCCTCGGAAAAGTTAGGCACACATTCGATCATTACTGGGATCATAAGGAGTGCACGCTCCTAAAGACAACCAGAAAAGAACGCTCGACCGGGTTCTGTCAAAATTCGGAGTCGGATCGCGGACCGAGGCTCGTAGTTGGATCGGCGCGGGGCGTGTCACCGTCAACGGCAAGAAAGTACAAACTCCAGATGTCTGGATCGATCCCGAGCGCGATCGTGTCCAACTCGACGGCCATCCGTTGACTGCGCGCCAGAAGCGATATCTGCTGCTTTATAAACCCAAGGGCTATCTAACCACTTATAAGGACCCCGAAGGGCGGCCGACGGTTTACGATCTGCTCGGCGGCGTGAAGGACTTTGTATTTCCGGTGGGCCGTCTGGATCAGGACACCACCGGACTGCTGATCCTGACCAACGATTCAACGTTCGGGGATCACATCACCAGCCCCGAATCAAAGGTTCCGAAGACCTACCTGGTGAAGGCGTCAATGCTGCTCTCGGACGATCAACTGGCACAGCTGCGCCAAGGGATCACGCTAGCCGACGGCCCGACGCGGCCGGCAATCGTCAAACGCATTCGCGATTCGGCCAAATACACATTCTTCGAAATCACCATCACAGAAGGGCGCAACCGGCAGGTGCGTCGCATGGTGGAAGCGCTGGGCGCGAAAGTGCTGAAGCTGGTGCGGACCGCGATCGGCGCTATTGAAATTGCCGGACTGGAGATCGGCAAGTACCGGGAGCTGGCTGCGGAGGAAATCCTGGCGCTGGGCGGGATGTCTAAGACGCCTTCGCGCGGCGCTCTGGTTCGGAGGGCTGTTCAGGCGCCGCGCCGAAGCGGAAAGTCAGCGCGCTGGGCAGGTGGAACTCGCCGCCGCGGCCATAACGACTGAGCACTCCGGCCGCGACATGCAGCAGTACCGCGGTGACGATCCAGAGTTGCCAGTGGGAAAACAGCCCGCGGATCGCGAATTCCTTGGTAACACCGATATCCGACGCCAGGCGCCAGAAGCCCAGTACGTAAGCCATCAGTGCGGCGGGGATCAAAAGCGCACCGCACGCCAGTGCCAACTCACGGTTCTTACCACGCGTTCTACGCAACGGGTGGCCTTGCCGCAACTGTATGCGAACGATCATGAACTAAATCGTCCTAGATCTCAGTCTAACAGGCGGCGGAGAGGCGGTTTACTTCCGTTCCGCTGCTATTCCCCAAGACGTCCAACAGAGTGATACATTAGTGACCAAAGATCGCGGCCGCTGGCGGCGTCAAAGGGAACCTGGGTAGCCCTGCCGCTTGCGCGGACGCACAGCCGACGAGGGAGACGCAATATGCGTTTTTGTAAGGCGATTGCCACCGGTAGCGTGGCGGTGATGGGATTTGCAGTCCACCTGGGAGCCCAGAACCTGACGTCCCCAAAATTGACCGGGGAAGCCTGGAAGCTGGAAGCGAAGGGCGAAGCGGCGGAGGCTCGCAGCCAGTTGCTGAAGGCGGCCATGGGCGCGCCCAACGATCCGCTGGCGCTCGGGGCGTATGCGGAATTTCTGGCGTACCACCGCGACCCGGGCGCGCGCGGCGAGTATGAAAAGCTGTTGCAGCTTCTTAGCCGCAATGGTGCAAGCGCCGGGGAGCGGGCCAAGGTCGCGCGGCGGCTAGTGGAGTTGGACCTGCTGGCCGGCGACCGCGCTAGCGCTGAAACCCATCTCGAAGCATTCCGCTCGTCGGGTGGAAGCGGCTTGGTCCTGCCTGCCGCGGTCACCCCGCCGCAATCCAGTTTTATTGAGATTCCCGGGCCCTTGCGTTCCTTTGCGCGCATGGCTGCCATATCTCCGGATATCGCGCCCGAAGACGTAATGTCGGCCTTGGCGCACAACGTTACGCTCAACGGCTACTCGGCTGGGCGGGGCGGCGAGGCGCTGGAGCCCACCGAGTTTCTGAAGCTGGTGATGCGCTATCTGACACAAGCGCGCGAGTTGGAAAAGCTCGCAGGCGCCGACAAAGTTCTGCAAGTCGCTACCTGCGAATCGCCGGTGACGGGCGACCTGCTGCGCATTCTGGGGTACCGGATGCGGGGGAGCTGCGGCTCGGACCTGGCGCTCGAAACGGTGAACCCGTCGCGGGCTTTTCTCACCATTGATTCCGGTTTCCCGCTGTCGGAACTGGAAGCGGCGCTGCGCACCAATCGGGCGTTCACCTTGGATTATCACCCGGCGCGCGTGCCTATTCTTTATACCGCCGATTATTGGCAGCCGCCGGCTGCGGGCCAGAAACCAGTCGAATTCATCGATTATTTCCTGAATGAACCGACCGTCTGCCGCCTGTACACCGCAACTGCGGCGCTCGATCCGGATACAGCGGAGCAGATGCGCAAGGACCTGCCCGTCGGCAAGGCGAAAATCTACGCGCACGTGCTGGACTTTTTCGGCTCCATGTTCGAGTTGCGGGATGGCAAGGCAGCGGTACCCGGAGGCGCTCGGTCCGAGAAAGCATGGGCCGACATGGTGGGCGTGGCCCCCGATAAAGGCGCCGCATTCTTCGAGCGGCTGGTCGCGAAGGACGACGGATGGTTGGCCTCCTACTATGACTCGCTGGCGCGGATTAACGGGCCGGTGCAGGCCTATTTGACGGAACCTGAGCGAATCAAGCGATTTTACGTGGCGCTGCGCGGCAGGGTTACAAGTCCCGGGCCGGCGCGCCCGGTGTTCCGGGCCAATGCGGATCTGGTGCTGCTGACGACTCGTTTGGGCCTGGATGCTAACGGCAAACCCCACCTGCCGGGCGGGCTGGATGTGTGGAAGGGCCTGTTCGCCGGAAAAATGGAGGCCAAATACGATCAGCGCTTGGCCAAGGCCGCGCCGGGCTGGAAGGATTCCGAAGAAGTAGTGGAAGCGATGTTCGGGTTGTCGCGGAAGATGGTAGAAAATCAGCCGCTGAAGATTTTCATGGCGCTGACCGACATCGAGCGCAACCGCGCCAAGCCGCTCGAAACCAACACCGTCGAAATACTGGTCCGCAACTACAAAGAATTTGGCTCACAGTATCCGTTGTTCGCGGAAACACCGGCTATTTCAGACGCGACCATCCTGGCCTATATGGATGCGGCCCGCGGAATCACTCAGATTCGGGATGTGGGCTTGCGTGCTGACGCTGCCGGCACCATGCAGGCATTGGCCGGATTCTGGCAGATATTCGTGCGCCAGCGGAGCATCCAGACCGCGGACGTGGACGCCGCACTTGGTTCAGTGCTGCAGGGTTTTGCGAAGATTCAGAACCAGAGGGATATCTTTGACGCTGGCAGGAAGGGCGTCGCCAGACTTCTCGAAGCGGCCGGTGCGCCGGCCTCCGGATCGGCGCAAGATCACATGATGGATCTGCTGGCCGGCACCAAGGCGACCAGCGAGGGCACGCTCTCCGACGCCCACACCCAGATGATCCAGGAGATGACACGCGTATTCGAGGCGCAAAGGCTGGTATCGCTCGATACTATCTTCACGCTGGCGGATCGGCTGGAAGCCGCCGCAGCCGGACAAAAGCTGGATAATGCGACGGTGAATCGGCTGGCCGCGCGCATCACGGAAATTCAGCTGCCTCGCACGGCTTTGACTACCCGGGATCGGACCGAGGCGTCCACAGGTTACTGGACAGACCGGCATATAGACGGCGAACGCAAACTGAATCTGCGGTCGGCCATCGACAAGGCCGGCGCCGATCCGCAAAAGCTGCGGGATATTCGCGCGTCGCTGACGCCCGTGTTGCGGGACACTCTGGTGGGATTCAATTACGTCCACTACGCTCCTCCGGGAGCGCAGGTGCTGTTTACCAATCCGGCCTTCGTGCGTAGCCACGACTTCTTCGGCAACTCCTCGCATCCGGCCACCTGGCTGGGCACCGAGGTTATGGGCACCGGCTGGCCCGCCAATGCCGGCGGACGGTTGACGGGGTCGCTCAGCGCGCTGCCTTACGCGCTCGCCGAGGCTGAGCAGAATTTCCTGATCCCTACCCGCGAACAGGCGCTGATCTGGGGCGATCTGGTGCCGCAAATGATTTTAAGCGCCGTGATCCCACGCTGGTGGAACGTCACACCCACGCAACTGCACTGGGTGGGACTAAACCTGGCTTATGCCGAATCCTCGCTGGCGCAGTCGGCTTTGAACGATTCCGAACGCCGCCGGGTTATCGCGGTGCTGGATCGTTATGTACCGCCAGCGCGCTTGAAGAAGGTCGAGCGGCTCCTGGCTGAGGGCGAGGTTCGCCGTGCGGAGGACAGCATCGTGCCCTCTGAGTTGTATCAGGTAGCGCGCGAACTGGCGCCGGGCGATCGCGACTCGGCGCTGGCCGAAGAGTTACGCAGGATTGCAGCCGAAGCACCCGAAGATATCAATGCGCGGGCTATATCCCACTCTTTTGGAACTCCCAAGCCGCTTCTCTCGACATCCTATGAACCGGCTCTGCTGAATCTGCGCACCTTCCCCACCCTGCTAGGATACTCCAGCAGGATTCTTGCCGAAAGCTGGGAATCGAACCTATTGTTTTATGCAGCGCTGGCGGATGAAGTTCACATGCGGCCGGATGAATTGAACCTCCGCGTGCCGGAGTGGACCCAGCAGACCGTGGAACATATCTTCGCAACGCATCTGGATGACTGGCCGGCGCTGCTGCGCTCGCTCCGCCTGGTGGGAGATGACGTGCTGCAGAAGGCGCGTAAACAACTGGTAGCGCAAAACCAAAAGACAGATTAGCGGATAGTAAACAATTGAGCGAACTGGCAAGCAGGGAGGATAGAAAAGTGTTTCGTCGAATGGGTTTGATTTTTTTGTTGGTCGCGCTGGCCGTGGCGCAAGACCGTCCCACGTTTCGAGTCAAGGTGGACCTGGTGGTACTCTCGTTCACCATCACCGATAACAAGGGCCACTACATCAACGGCCTGCAACCCAAGGATTTTCGCATTTCGGAGGACGGCATCCCGCAAAAGCTCTCGAGCTTTGCCGAAGGCAATAAGCCGCCGCTCGAGGTAGACGCTGACGGTTCAACGCGCCCCATGCCGATTTCCGAACAGGGCAAACTGGCAGGCCGCCTGGATGCCGTTGTAGGGACCAATGTGTTCGTACTTTTCGACACCAGTAATTATATGTACCGCGGGTTTGTTTACGCCTCCGATGCCATTGCGGATTTTGTGCGCGGACTGGACCGCGCGGACTCGGTGGCGGTATATACCTATAGCCGCAATCTATCGCGCGCAGCCATGCTCACCAAGGAGCGCAATGAAGCGGTTTCCGGTCTGCGCAACGCCGTGGCGGGCGACGATTCGGCGCTTTATAATTGCCTGCTGCTGACGCTGCGCGACGCGGCTCGGGTCCCGGGGCGCAAGGTTGTGATCGTATTTTCGAACGGCCCCGATAACGCCAGTATGGTGGCGCCCGACGACGTGCGCGCAGTGGCGGAAGACGAAGGCATTCCGATTTACGTCATCTCCACTAACGAAGTGACCAAGGATCCAATCTCTTCGAATGTTTTCAAGCGCATCTCAACAGGAACCGGCGGGAAATCCTATTTCGCGAAGACCTGGCAGAAACAGGTGGAGGCGTTCGAGGCCATTCGCGAAGATCTGGGCAACTCCTACACCGTCACCTATTATCCGCAGCCCAATCCCAACGAAGGCTTCCGCAAAGTCACGGTAGAAGTGCTGTCGGACGTAGGCAAGAAATATCGCGTGCAGGCCCGGCCGGGCTACCGGCCGCATGGCGGATTCTAACGCCTCACGCCGGCGTAGTGAGTTGCTTGCCTTTTTCCGCGAGCAGGATGGCCAGTAGTCGGGCCGGCTTGGTTTTACTGGCATTGCCGGAGACCGCATGTAGCTGGTTCGGCGTCTCGATGAACATCTGGCCGGTGGCGTAAGTTTTCTCGGGATCGTCGCCTACCTTCGAACGAATCTCGCCTTCGAGAACGTACGCAATGGTGATGCCGGGATGCCGATGCGCGGCGGTGCTCTCACCGGGAGCGTACGAAATTTCCACGGCGGTGGCAGACCAGTCCTTTAAGGTCAAATCCGGCAGAGCATGTTCGAACACCACTTTCCTTCCGCCGGCGGCGGTCTGCGCGCTTGATATCAGAGCCTGCGCCAGCATCGCGCCGGCGCTGCCTAACAATATTCTTCGGTTCATCATGCACCCCCCTGGTCTTCAATACAGTGTAGCCGGCACCCGCTGCTTGGCTTCTTCATCGAACGTCTTGGCGTCCACAAATCCGCAAGTGTGCTTCGCCATCACCGTCCCCATGCTCGGCACCGAGCCCGGCAGCGCATGTTTCGCGGGATTCCAAATGTCGGACCGCACCAGCGCCCGGCTGCACTGGATATAAGCTTCCTTCACGGTCACGACAAGCACCGTGCGCGGCGGTTTGCCTTGCATGATGAACTGATCAATGAGCGCTGGATCGCGGCTGATCGCAGCCTCCCCGTTCACTCGGAAAGTCTCATGCACGCCTGGGACCAGGAACAATAGGCCGATCTTCGGATTCCGCACCAGATTATGCAGCGTATCCAGGCGGTTGTTGCCGCGGCGGTCGGGTATTAGCAGAGTGTGGTCATCGGCAATTTTAATGAAGCCGGGAACATCTCCGCGCGGCGAATTGTCGGCGGCGGTTGGGCCCTGACTACCGACGATGACCATCGGCGAGGCGGCAATGAATGCGCGGCAGAGGTCATCCAGGTGGTCGAGTTGCTTGCGAATCGACCGCTCGAGCGGCGGTCCGTACATTTCGGCCAGCTCGGCTTCGTCGCGAATGATAAGCGCGGGGTCAATCTGCATGAATTATGGCTCCCCTTCCAATTTTCGCAGGCGCACTTCCACTCCCGGCGTATTCTTGAGCGCGTCGGCGAATTCCTGCGTGTTCTGGCCACGGTAGTGATACGGGTACACGATCTTCGGCCGGAAGGCTGCAACGCACGCGGCCGCTTCGGCGGGCGGCATGGTGCGCGGCGGATTCATCGCCACAAAAGCCACTGAGATATTCTTCAGCGCCTTCATCTCCGGGACGCACTCCGTGTCGCCTGAAAAATACACTCGGGTGTCGCCGAAGGCCAGGATGTAGCCGTTACCTATACCTTTGTGGTGAAACGGCTTGCCCGGTCCCGACCCGAGCTTCAGGTTGTACATCGGCACGGCTTCAATCTCGATGCCGAGAAAGGTTTTCTTCTCGCCGTTGCTGATGGCGTCGGTATCGCCTGCGACGCCGTTCAATGTATCCGTGACCGCCGGCGGGCCCACCAGAATCGTCGCCTCCTTCCGCAGCGTCTTCAGCAGCGCCGAATCCATGTGGTCGGCATGCGTGTGCGTGACCACGATGAGGTCGGCTTTCGGAATGCCGCTGTAGTCTGCTTGGCTCCACGGATCGACGTGAATGACCTTGCCGTCGAACTCCAGCATCACGCTGCCGTGAAAAAGGGGTGTGATTTTGAGGGCGCCCTTAGACGTTTCTACGATGTCCGCCTGATGGTTGGGTACAGCCGCGCCAAAGGCCAACGAAACGCCAGTCAAGAGCAGAATGCACAAGTATCTCGCACGCATGTCCGAATTCTATCGCAGATGGAGTTTCCTTCCGTTTACAACGGAAAGATTTGGAACGCATGGCATACTGAGAAGTATCGCCGCCGAAACACAAAAACGCTGGATTGTTGCGATTGACGGGCCTGCGGGCGCGGGAAAGAGCACCATCGCGCGCGCCATCGCGCAGCGGCTGGGATTCACGTATATCGATACCGGCGCCATGTACCGGGCGGTGGCGCTGTGGGCCCTGCGTGTAGGCGTGGACCTGGACGATCTGCATCGTTTGGAACAACTCGCGAAAGAAGCGCGCGTCGAGTTTGCGCCGGGCGAAGCTACTGTGCTCTTGAACGGCGAAGACGTGACGGCGGCGATCCGTGAACCCCGGGTCAGCGAAGCTGCTTCGAAAGTGTCGCTGGCTCCGGGCGTGCGGAGGGCTATGCGCGAAGAACAACGGCGCATCGGAGCGGCGCAGTCGGTGGTGATGGAGGGCCGCGACATCGGCACGGTGGTGTTCCCGGACGCCCAAGTGAAGATCTATCTGGATGCGGCTCCCGACGTCCGCGCCGAGCGCCGCGCCGCCGAAACTGGCGGCGTGGTCGAGGAAATCGCGCAGGAAATTGCGGAGCGCGATCATCGCGACCGGACGCGCACCGAAGCGCCATTGACGCAGGCGCCCGACGCCGAGTATCTGGACACCACGCGTCTGTCGCCCTCCGAAGTGGAAGAAGCGATCTTAAAGCTGGTCCGCGCGCGCACGTCGAATGGAAAGGGGCATCGTTGAACAAAAGTAGTGGTCTGCTTGTGATGAAGTTCGGGGGCACCAGCATGGGCTCGGCCCAATGCATCCAGGCCGCGGCGCGCCTCACGACCGAACAGCGCGCGAAGCGCCCGGTGGCGATTGTGGTGTCGGCAATGTCGAAGGTGACCGACCTCCTGCTCGACGCTTTGCGGAAGGCTGAGGATGGCGATGAAGCGGGCCTGGACGCTAACCTTGCGGCCCTGACAGAGCGCCACGTGACTTGCTGCCGCGCCTTGCTCCCGGTGGGTTTTCAGGAAACCGCGATCGATGGAGTGAGCGGCCTGATCGGCGAATTCGCGCGTATCGCCAAGGGCATCCTGATGCTTGGCGAGCGTCCTCTGGCATCGGTGGATCGCGCCGTGGCTATCGGGGAACGGCTTTCGGCCCTGCTGATGGCGGCCTACCTGGAGTCGCAGAATACCCGAGCGTCGGCGGTAAACGCGGCGCAAGTGATCGCAACCGACGATGTCTTCGGCAACGCTTCCCCGCTGATGGAGGAAACGCGCGCACGGGCCGCAAGCGTCGTGAAGCCACTGCTCGAACAAGGCGTCATTCCGGTGGTGACCGGCTTCAATGCCGCGACCTTCGACGGACGTCCAACCACGCTCGGACGCGGCGGGTCCGATTTCTCGGCGGCGATCTTGGCGGCGGCGATGGATGCGGAGGAGTTGTGGATCTGGACCGACGTGGATGGCATCATGACCGGCGATCCTCGCCTGATTCCCGACGCACGGGTGCTGGATGAGATCACTTATAGCGAGGCCGCGGAGCTGGCCTATGCGGGCGCGAAGGTGCTGCATCCACGCACCCTGGCTCCGTTGATCGATCGGCAAATTCCAGTCTGGAGCAAGAACAGTTTCGCGCCGGAAAAGCCCGGGACCCGCATCGTGGCGCAACTCCGCGGCGGAGCGGATGTGGCAGGCGGGCCGCATGCCGTGACCTCGATGAGCGCGGTAGCGCTGGTGGCGATCGAGCCAGCCGGCGCGGCATTGAGCGGAGCCCCTTTGAGCGGAGTGCGGCTGATGGCGGAGGCGCTCGAAGCGCTGGACTCAGCCGGCGTTGAACTGCTGGCCATCACCAGTTCCAGCTATCGCCAGAATTTCTGCTTCCTGGTGCGCGAAGCGGACTTGAAGATCGCCCTGGAGCATTTGGAGGAGGCCTTTGCGCTGGAGCTGACGCACGGCTACGTAAAACCCATTCAGGTGGACGAAAATGTCGGATTGATCGCCGTTGTGGGCGAGGGAATGCGCGGCACTCCCGGCCTGGCGGGACGGATTTTCACAGCGATTTCAAGGGATAACATCAACATCATTGCCATCGCGCAGGGTTCGAGCGAATTGACGATCGCTATTGTGGTGCGCCGGGAAGGACTGGAACGGGCAGTCCGTGCCGTTCATCGGGAATGCGGGCTGGGCGCCGCGCAAGGCCAAGCGGTGCTTTAGGCGCCGTTCCAAAACCACAGTGCGCAGGCGGCCCCCAAGGGTCTGGAGTACAATAAAAACTAGGCGTTTTTGCCCCACGTAGGAGTTTTCACCACAATGTTCAATTTGTTCCGTAGCGGCGCCAAATTTACCAAGTATTTATTGGGCGGCTTGCTGCTGATCGTGGCCGCTTCGATGGTCACCTATCTTATTCCCAACACCGGGTTTACGGCCTCGAGCGACACTGGCGTTGACAACGTGTTGGCGGAGGTTGGGGGCACCACCGTAACGGCGGATCAGGCCAAAGCCGCCATCACCCGGCTGGTGACCAATGGCCAGCTGCCGCGCGATTCGGTGGATGTCTACCTGCCGCAGCTGATCGACCAAATGATCCAGGACCGCGCCGCGACTTACGCCTTCGCCAAGATGGGGCTCACGGTGAGCGACGACGAGGTGCTGGCGGGCCTGATGCAGGTATATCCGCAGTATTTCAAGGATGGGAAGCTGGTCTCCGCAGAGCAACTGGAGCAGGCATTACTGAGCCAGCAGAGCATGACGCTGGCGCAGGGTATAGAAGAAATGCGGCGGCAGTTGCTGCTGCGTAAACTGCAGAATGTGGCTTTCACCAGCGTGGTGGTGACGAAGGCTGAGGTCGACCAGGCGATCATCCATAAACATCAGACCGCGAAAATCGAGTACATCGCTTTTCCACCGGCGAAATTTCGCGACCAGGTGAAGGTTACCCCGGAGATTCTACAGCAGGCCTACCTGAAAAATCGCGCTTCCTATAATCTGCCGGAGAAGCGGTCCTTCCAGGTGTTGATTGCCGATCAGGCTAAGATGGCGGAAAGCATGACAGTCACCGACGCCCAATTGCGCGCGGCCTACGCGTCTTCCATGGACAGCTTCCGCACGCCGGAGAGGGTCAAGGTGCGCCATATTTTATTGATGACGCAAGGAAAATCGGACGCCGATAAGAAGGCTGCGTTAGCCAAGGCACAGGATCTGCTGAAGCAGGTAAAAGCCGGCGCGGACTTTGCCGAACTCGCCAAGAAAAATTCGCAGGATCCAGGATCGGCGCCCAATGGCGGGGACTTGGGCTTTATCGTGCGCGGCCAGACCGTGGCTCCCTTTGAGAAGTTTGCATTTTCAGCCAAGCCAAACGAGATCAGCGATCTGGTGACAACCGAGTATGGTTACCACATTATCCAGGTGCTGGAGAAGGAACCCGCACGGGTGAAGCCCTTCGATGAAGTGAAAGGCAGCATTGCCGAACAACTCAAAAAGCAGGGCGTCAACGACAAGATGCAGGCGTCGATGGATCTGGCCCGCGCCGCGCTGCTGAAGGCCCCCGGCTCCGCGGCCGAGGTGGCAAAACAGTTCGACCTCGAACTTGTTACGGCCAAGGATGTGGCAGCCGGCGAAGCGATTCCTTCTATCGGTGTATCGCCCGCGATCTCCGGTGTGGTGACCGGCATGAAGCCCAACGATGTCTCCGACGTTCAAGTGTTACCGGGAAATAAGCTGGCTCTCGTAGTGCTCAATGCGATTACTGCACCCAGGCCGGCGGAATTCGCCGACGTCGAAGCCAAGGTTCGGGAAGTCTATGTGACTACGGAGTCCAACCGTCTGGCCGACCTAGCCGCCAAAAAAGCAGGGGAACGGGCGCACGCCGGTGAAGATCTGGCAGCCATTGCCAAGAGCGACAAGCTGGAATCCACCACATCGGCCGATATCACGGTGAATGACTCCATCACGGGACTAGGCCCCGCGGCCGAATTACCCGACATCTTCCTCAAGCCGGTGAATTCGGTGATCGGACCGGTATCGGTGGAGGGAAGAAACATTATCTACAAGATTGTGAACCGGCAGACTCCCGATCCGAATAATTTTTCCAATGAGCGGGACGCCGCTGTCCAGGAACTGAAGCAGCAAAAGGCGCGGACCATGTATGGCCTCTTTCAGGACAGCCTGATGGAACAGGCGCGGCAGGATGGAAAACTGAAGATCCATCAGAACGCGATACGCCAGTTGACCGCGGACTTCCACGCAACGCGTTAGGGACGGAACCGGCGCCCCAGTGCATTTCGTCCTTGAAGTCTGGCGTGGCCTCACAGATCCGGATCAGTTGATTCACCTACTCACCCAGGTACTTACCGGGTGGATGGGTTACGGCTTGCTCGCAGGCATTGTGTTTGCCGAGACCGGGTTGCTGGTGGGGTTGTTTCTACCCGGAGATTCACTCCTCTTCACGGTGGGAGTAGTGGCCGGCGCCGGCGATTTAGATATCGTGAAAATCTCGCTGCTGCTCGCGCTCGCGTCTGTCGCGGGCGACCAGAGCGGCTATTTTTTAGGCCGCCGCACGGGACCGCGCATCTTCTCGCGCCCGGATTCACGTATTTTCAAGCAGGAATATGTGACGCGCACCCAAGCGTTTTACGCTAGGCATGGGGGCAAGACGCTGATCTATGCCAAGTTCGTCCCGATCGTGCGCACTTTTGCGCCCTTCATGGCCGGCGTTGGGCGCATGGCGTATTCACGTTTCGTTTCCTTCAATGTATTCGGCGGGCTGGGATGGGTGCTCTCGATGACTCTGGCGGGGTACTTCTTGGGCGAGGTCCCGCTGGTTCGCCGGAATTTTGAAAAGGTGGTGATCGGCATTGTCCTGCTGAGCCTGCTGCCGATCCTGCTCCAATACTGGCACTCGCGGCGGGCTAGCGCGGGGGCGCGCTAAGGCTCTGCAGGGCGCGCTGCACCACGGGATCGCGCTGCATCTCGATCTGGTCGCCTCTTTCCACGCCAAACTTCAAGTTGACGATTTCCTGTTTCAACTTGCTTTGGATCAGGTCGCTGTCGCGGAGCCACTCGGCGACGCCCGGCTGGATTCTGCGCGCCGAGAGATACACTTTCAGTTCGTCGAGCAAGTTTGGGGTGACGTCGAAGTCATCCCGGATCTCGTGGCCTTGCACATACTCACCGGCAAAAGCGGTGAGCACGCCGCTAACCTCCAGCACATACACTAACCGGCTGACTTGCGGAGGTTGGATCGCGATATCGGGCTGGATGCCTCCGCCGCCGCGGACTTCCCGGCCGGCATCCGTATGAAATGTGCCGGGAGTAACCTTGGCCGCAACGTTGAGCGAACCGCTTTCCAGCGGCTTCTGCAGGGAGCGCCCGCTGGGAGTGTAGTAGAACGCCACGGTCAGCGCTAAACCGGTGTTGCCGGAAAGCGGAAATACATTCTGCACGATGCCCTTGCCGTAACTGGGTTCGCCCAGAATGGTGGCGCGATCATGATCCTGCAGAGCGCCGGCCAGGATCTCGGCAGCACTTGCGCTCATTTCATCCATGAGCACCGCCACCGGAAAAACGTAGGGCTGTGCCAGCGGGGCTACGCGCGCTTCCTGCTTCTGTTCGGTGCGCCCGCGTACCGTGAACACCAGTTGACCGGGCTGGAGGAACAACGAAGCGACATCCACGGCTGCCTGCACGGCGCCGCCGGGATTGGCGCGCAGGTCGATCACCAGTCCTTTCAGCGCTTCCCCGCCCAATTTTTCTATAGTGCTCTTGACCAGTTTGCCGGTAGGCTCGTCGAAACTCTTGATGCGCAGATAGCCAACTCCGGGTTGGATCAGGAAGGCGCGGTCCACACTGGGCGCGTCGATGAGCTCGGGCGAGAGCGTCAGTCGGAAGGCGCGCGCGTTGCCGGGTTTGCGCACGTCCAGCACCGCAGCTTGCTGGCGCGCCTGCGATAGGAGCTGCACCAGTTGCTCGGGCACTAGCGGCGCCACCGGGATATTATTGATGGTCAGAATCTCGTCGCCGGCGCTGAGTCCGGATTTCGCAGACGGCGAGCCTTCCATGGTTTGCAGAATCGTAACCTGTCCGGGGTTGATGCTGACGATAGTGCCGAAGCCCTTGGACTCGCTCCTCTGCATCTGCTGGAGCTGCTGAAACTGATCGGGATCGAAAAAGATCGAGTGCGGATCGAGAGTGCGCAACATGCCGGGGATGGCGCCCTGGTAGAAGGCCTGGTCGGGCGAGACCGGATCGGCCGCCTGCTGGTCCAGAATCATGAATACATCCACCAGCTTCTTGAGGTCGTCGGCCAGCCCGGCGGCGGGATCGTCGTCGGCCCGCAGCCCAGCGGGTAGCAGGAGCAGCAATGCGATGAACGGCAGAGCGCGCATACTCATCTGTGAAAGCGCGTGGCTTCGCGCTCGCGATGGCGTTCGAGCGCCAGATCGATCAGGCGGCTGATCAGCTCGGCGTACGGCAACCCCGCTGCTTCCCACATTTTCGGATACATACTTATGGAGGTAAAGCCCGGAATGGTGTTAGGCTCGTTGATATAAAATTTGCCCGTGGCCGTTTCGAGCAGGAAATCCACACGCGCCATTCCCTCGCAGTGAACTGCTTGATAACAGGCGACAGCCAGGCGCTGGACTTCGCGAGTCTGGTCAGGCGTCAGGTCCGCTGGCAGCACCGTCTTCGAAGCGCCTAGCAGGTACTTGTCCTCATAATCGTAGAACTCACGCGAGGGCAGGATTTCGCAGGGGACGGCCGCGACTGGGTTGTGATTGCCAAGCACCGAGCATTCGAACTCGCGTCCCGCGATTCCGCGCTCGACCAGAATCTTGCGATCGAACTCTCCCGCGAATTCCAGGGCGCGGGCCAGCTCCTCGCGGGTCTTCACCTTGGAGATCCCCACCGACGAGCCGAGATTCGCAGGCTTGACGAACATGGGGAACGGCAGCCGCGAACAGATGTCGTCGAGGTCATATTCGCCTCGGGCCAGCACCACAAACTCCGCCACCGGCAGGCCGCGCTCGCGCAGCAGGCGCTTGGTTACCTCTTTGTCCATGGCTGCCGCCGATCCGAGCACTCCCGCGCCGACGTAGGGCAGACCGGCTAGTTCGAGCAGCCCCTGAACCGTGCCGTCTTCGCCAAAAGTACCATGGAGCACCGGGAACACCACGTCGATGCCGGGATTGCCTCCTGGCTCAGGCGAAATCGCGCGCGGTTCCCAGCGGCCCTCGGGAGTGATAAAAATACGCTGGACTTCGTAGCGCTCAGGATCCATGGCGGCGATGACGGATTCGGCGGACCGCACAGAGATTTCATGCTCCCCGCTGCGCCCTCCATAAAGCACAGCTACCCGGAGTTTCATAAAATTCGCTTCCCGAGGGCGCTGGTGGCGAGCTCCACCGCCAGCAGCGCGGTGCGGTTCGCTTCATCCAGCACCGGGTTCACTTCCACCATTTCGAGAGAAGTCATGCGGCCGCTATCGCAGACCAGCTCCATCACCAGGTGCGCCTCGCGGTAAGTGATGCCCCCGGGCACGGGCGTCCCGACGCCGGGGGCCTCCCGCGGATCCACCGCGTCCATATCGAAGGAAAGATGGAAACCGGCGGTGCCCGCGCTCACGACCTCGATGGCCTCGCGAATTACGGCTGGGAGCCCGCGTTCGTCGATGTCGCGCATCGTAAAGGGATGAACTCCGGCGCCGCGTACGTTGAAGCGTTCGACATCATCCACACTCCGCAGACCAATCAGCGCCACCGACGTGGGCTCGATCTGGGGAGCAGGGCCACCAATTTGCGTGAGTTCGCGCGGACCCAGTCCGATGCAGCAGGCGAGAGGCATACCGTGTACGTTACCGCTGGGGCTGGTCGAAGGCGTATTCATGTCGGCGTGCGCATCGATCCAGATGAGACCCAGCTTGAGCTGGGCTTTGCGAAAGTGCCGCGACATTCCGGAGACGGTGCCGATGGCAACCGAGTGATCGCCCCCCAGCACGACCGGGACGCGACCGTTGTCGGCGGCCTTCTCCACCATCTCCGCCAGCCGTGTGCATGTGTGCGCGATCTGCGGCAAATAACGAGCGCCGGGGTTGCCGACGGGAAGGTTCTCGGGTTGATCCACCAGCACGTTTCCCAGGTCCTCGACTTCATAACCCAGTAAAGTGAGTTTTTCATTGAGACCTGCCAGGCGCAGTGCGGATGGACCCATGTCGACGCCGCGGCGTCCCGCGCCCAAGTCCATCGGCGCACCGATGATGGCGATGTGAGATTGCTTCATGAAGCTGGTTACGGCCGCGTGCGGTACAGCATGCGCGGGAAGGCGATGGTTTCTCTAATATGCTCCAGGCCGCACATCCAGGCGACGAATCGCTCGACGCCCATGCCGAATCCGGAGTGCGGAACCGAGCCGTAGCGGCGCAGATCCAAATACCATTCGAACTCCGAGGCCGGCAGGTTGTGTTCTTCTAGGCGCTGCAGCAGCAGGTCCAGGTCGTGGATGCGCTGGCCGCCGCCGATCACTTCGCCGAAGCCTTCCGGGGCGATAAAGTCGGCGCCCAGCGCGACCTCCGGGCGATCGGGAGCTGGCTGGAAATAGAAAGCCTTGACTGCCGACGGGAAACGATCGATGATAACCGGCCGGTCAAGGTCATCGGTGAGCAGGGTCTCGTCAGTGTTGCCGAAGTCCATGCCCCATTGAATCTCGCTGCCCTTCGACTGCAGCTTGAACACCGCTTCGTCATAACTCATGCGCGGAAACGGCGCCTGAATCGCTTCCAGCTTCGTAACCTCGCGTTCCAGCGCCTTCAGTTCCTCCTTGCGATTTTCAAGCACGCGGCCCACCACGGAAATAATCAGCTCTTCGCCGATGCGCTTGACGTCTTCCAGGTCGGCGAACGCCATCTCCGGTTCCACCATCCAGAATTCCGTAAGGTGGCGCCGCGTCTTGGATTTCTCGGCGCGAAACGTGGGACCAAAGGCGTAAGTCTTGCCGAAGGCCATGATGGCGGCCTCGCTATAAAGCTGAGCTGACTGGGCGAGATACACTTTTTCCTCGTCGAAATAATTTACTTCGAACAGGGTACTGGTGCCCTCGCAGGCCGACGGCGTGAAAATCGGGGTGTCTACCAGGATGAAACCGTGAGAATCGAAATATTCACGTATTCCCTTAATCACCTCGTGCCGCACCAACAACGCAGCATGCTGGCGGCGGCTGCGCAGCCATAGGTGGCGATGATCCATCAGAAAATCGACCCCGTGTTCCTTGGGAGTGATGGGATACGGCCGGTCTTCGGACACGCGCTGCAGGATGTGCGCGCTCTCAACATCAAGCTCGAAGCCGCCGGGCGCGCGCGCTTCGGCCCGGATCTTGCCGCGGATGGTGAGCGAAGACTCCTGGGTCAGGTCTTTCAAGGCCTCAAAGGTGTCCTCCGGCAGCGCGCTTTTCACTGCGACGCATTGCAGAACACCAGTGCCATCTCGCATTTGCGGAAAACAGATTTTACCGCTACGCCGCAGATTGTACAGCCAGCCGGCGATTTCGACGGACTCCCCCACGTGCCGGCCGGCGTTGGCGATCGTTATTCGGGGTACCGCGAGCTCAGGATTCGTCATTTGTAGTGAAGTTTTCCAGCGTGTCAAACAAATTGCGCAAGGTATCGAACGGCGGCCCCATATCGGGCACTTCGCGCAGCTCCAACAACAGCGGATAGCGGCCATCCTGGGAACCGAGAAGCTGCATGGTGCGGCGCCAGTCAATCGTTCCCTGTCCCGGCGCGAGCATGGGAAACAGGTGCAAGTCCTCCTTCCCATTATTGTCGTGGACGTGCGTCGAACGGATGCGGCTCTTAAGTGAGCGGTAGGCGCTTTCGACGCCTTCGTTCATGTGCGCGTGACCCACATCCAGACAGATATTCAGGTCCAAATGAGTGGTATTCAGGAACATAAGTAGCCGCTCGGCGCTCGCCAGGGCGTTGGGCGTGTTCTCCAGCAATACTTCCACGCCTCGCTGGCGGGCAAATAAACTAATTTCCTCGAGCGCGGTGAAGGCCGCGTCCACGGAACGCTCATCGTATTCCTGTCCCGTGACGCCGATGTGCTGGATCAAGTAAGGAAACGGAATGGTCTCGGCGACCTCCAGCGCGCGTTTGATTTCATCCAGCATCGGAATGCGTTTGCTTTTCACCGGCTCGGTAATATTGATCACGGCGTGCGGGCCGGATTGTCCGCCGTACTCATCCGTGTGCAGGGGTGAATGCAGCGAATGAATCTTGAGTTCGGATTCCCGGAACCAGTGCCCCAGTTCGGCGATTTGCGCGCGGTTGTGATAGTCCAGATGCTGGCGCGCGCAAAAAAGTTCTACCAGCGGGATGCCGGCCTCCCAAATCCGGTCCAGCAAAACGTTGCTTAGACGCTGGTTGACCAGAAGGTGGGTCGAAAGGGCACGTTGCATGAAGGTAGAGTTCTAGTATCCCGCAGCCTTGCCGACCCAGCGCGTATCGGCCGCTCCCTGCAGCCAGCCGCCGTCGTTGAGGATCGCGTTGACACGTGCCAGCACGAGGCCTGGCGAGTCATCCACTTGGTGCCCCATATCTTCGAGCAGCGCCACCGTGTCGGGCGAGATGCCGGCTTCCAGATACAGTTTGTCAGGCTTCCATTGATGGTGGAAGCGGGGCGCGTCGACAGCGTCCTGGATGTTCATGCGGAAGTCGATCACATTCAGCAGCACTTGCAACACCGCAGTGACGATCCGCGGACCACCCGGTGCTCCCAAAACCATGAAGGGCTTGCCGTCGCGGACCACGATGGTGGGCGTCATGGCGGAGAGCGGCCGCTTGCGGGGCTCGATCGCATTAGCTTCCCCTTGCACGAGTCCAAACATATTCGGCGTATTTGGTTTGGCAGTAAAGTCATCCATTTCGTCGTTGAGCAGGAAGCCCAAACCAGGAACCGTGACGCCGCTCCCGTAGCCGTTGTTGAGCGTATACGTAACGGCGACCGCGTTACCCGCGGCGTCGACAACCGAATAGTGAGTGGTCTCGCTGCCTTCGCGGCCAAGCGGCTTTCCGGGATTGATCTGATCGCTTGGGGTAGCCTGGTCCGGGTTGATCGAGGCGCGCCGCTCACGAATGTAGGCGGGATCCAGCAACCCTTTCACGGGAACCTTGACGAAGTCGGAGTCACCCAAATATTGGCTCCGGTCGGCGAAATAGCGCCGCATGACCTCGGCGGTGTAATGGATCGTCGCGGCGGCACCCGGCCCCGCCTTCCCGTAACCGCTGCCTTCAAGCATCCCCAGCATCTGCAAAATTCCGATACCGCCGGAACTGGGCAATGGAGCAGTGATTATCGTTAAGCCACGATAGGCTCCGGTGAGGGGCGTCCGTTCGACGGCCCGATAACCCTGGAGGTCAGCGAGCGTGAGGAGGCCGCCATGCGCCGTCATTTCAGACACCAAGCGGTGCGCGGTCTCGCCTTCGTAAAATTCCCGAGCGCCGGAGTTCCCGATGCGTTTAAGCGTGGCCGCCAGTTCGGGCTGCACCAACACCTCGCCGGCATCGTAATATGACCCGCCCTTTTGCAAGATGCGCTTCGATTCCGAATCCCTGGCCAGGTTGCGGGCGCTGCGCAGCAGTTCGGCCGATTTATAGGACAGGGCATAGCCCTTCGACGCAAGCTCGATCGCGGGCGCGATTAACTCACCCCATTTTTGATTGCCATATTTGGACTGCGCCAGCTCGAATCCGCGCACGGTACCAGGAACTCCCACCGAGCGCCAGCCATCGACGGAGTCTTGGGTCGGATTCCCTTGCGTGTCAAGATACATGTTGCGCGTGGCTCGTTCCGGCGCGCGCTCGCGAAAATCGATGAAAGTGGACCGGCCATCGGCGAAGCGCACCAGCATGAATCCGCCGCCTCCCAGGTTGCCTGCGAAGGGGTGGGTTACCGCTAGCGCGAAACCAACTGCTACTGCGGCATCCACCGCATTGCCCCCGCTCTTGAGTACCGCGACGCCCACATCGGCTGCCAAAGGGTCGTCGGCAACCACCATCCCATGACGCGCGCGAGCCGGCTCATGAGCGCTCAAAAAAGCACTCACCAAAGGCATCAGCAACAACCAGCGAGGCATTGCCATCAAGCACGATTGTACTAAGCCCGGACTTTCGGAGTGCCGGACCGGCTTGACGCCAAAAAACTGATACCATCTTAAAGTTAGATTTCGGGGTCCGCGTTGACTCTGATACTTAACCAAGCTGTTAGCTCACGCCACGGAGTCTACTATGACCAAGCTGTCGCTGTTGTTGTTCTCTATGTGTACCTTTGCTGCGGCCCAACCCGCCGCGGACCTCGATAAGCGACTTACCGATTTGGAGAAGGCAACCAAAGCCGCTCAATCCGCCGGCGATAACGCCTGGATGCTTACCAGCGCCGCGCTGGTGTTGATGATGACCGGGCCCGGCTTGGCCCTGTTTTACGGCGGCTTGGTGCGCACTAAGAACGTTCTCAGCACCATGATGCATAGCTTCGTATTGATGGCGGTAGTCAGCGTTCTGTGGGCTATCGTCGGCTATAGCATCGCCTTCGGCGAGGGCAACTCCTTTTTCGGTGGTCTGCAGTATTTGTTTTTGCATGGCGTTGGCGCCGACCCCAATGCCGACTACGCGCCCACCATCCCGCAGGGCACCTTCATGATTTACCAGTTGATGTTCGCCATCATCACGCCCGCACTCATCTCCGGAGCGTTTGCGGAGCGTATGAAGTTTTCCGGAATGCTGCTGTTCACCGTGCTGTGGACGCTGGTAGTCTATTTCCCCATGGCGCACATGGTCTGGGGCAAGAATGGATTCCTTGGCGCAACCTGGGGCAGAGTCTCAACCTTTGATTTCGCAGGCGGGACCGTGGTCCATATCACCTCCGGTGTTTCGGCGCTGGTGTGTGCTTTGTATCTCGGGAAGAGGAAAGGCTTCGGCACCGATCCCATGCGTCCTCACAGCCTTGTGCTGAGCACGGTCGGCGCCTGCTTACTGTGGGTAGGATGGTTCGGATTCAACGCCGGCAGCGCACTGGCGGCTTCCTCGCTCGCTACCAGTGCATTCGTCGCCACTCACTTCGCCACCGCCGCCGCAGCGCTCGGATGGATGCTTGTCGAATGGATCCGGAACGGCAAACCGAGTATCCTGGGTGGAATTTCCGGAGCGGTGGCGGGATTGGTCGCGATTACTCCTGCCTCGGGATTCGTGACACCGATGCCTGCTATGCTGATCGGACTGGTCGCGGGCGTGGTGTGTTATTTCATGGTCAGCGCCGTCAAAAGTAAGTTCGGCTACGACGACGCTCTGGATGCGTTCGGTGTGCACGGCATCGGCGGGACGGTGGGTGCGATCCTCACCGGAGTATTCGCTACCAAAGAAATTAACGACCTGCGCATGGGAAAACCGATGGGCCTGATCGACGGCAACCCCGGACAAGTGCTCAACAATCTGATTGGTGCGCTCATCGCCTGGGGGCTGGCGATTGTGGGCACGTGGATTATCCTCAAGGTGTGCGATGCGTTGACCGGGGTGCGCGCCGATGAACAGGCCGAAATTGAAGGGCTGGATCTCAGCATGCACGGCGAAGAAGGCTATAACTTCGAGGCGTAACCGACGTACCAGGAGAACATTATGAAAAAGATTGAAGCCATCATCCAGCCGCACAAGATCGAGGAAGTGAAAGAAGCTCTCAAGCAAATCGGCATCGATGGGATGACCATCACCGAGGTTCGCGGGCACGGCCGCCAGAAGGGGCACAAGGAAGTCTATCGCGGCATGGAGTATCAAGTGGACTTGCTGCCGAAGGTGAAGCTCGAACTGGTGGTGCCGTCGGCCCGCGCCAACGAAGTCATCAAGGCCCTGGCCGACGCGGCCCGCTCCGGCAAGATCGGCGACGGAAAAATCTTCGTGTTTGACGTCGCCGAAGCCATTCGCATCCGCAATGACGATCGGGGTGAAGCCGCCTTGTGAATTGGACGACTTGAGTTGGACCACCTGGTGGCCGTTCGCCGTCATCGAGACCGTTCTTTCTTTGAAACCTGGGCCCGCCCTGCTGTTCGTGCCCTCCGGTGCGCTCCGCGGCAGGGGACCCTTACCGCCAACCCGGCTTATTTCCGCTCGAGATTTTGTCGGATAACGAGCAGGGGCCGCAATCGCCGGCGTTGGCGCGTAACGTTCGTCGTTCCGGCAGCAACGAAGACGGCGTCCATCAGCCGCCGTGTGATGCCGCACCCGTGGTGCGGATGATCGGCGTACACCGCTTTGCTCAACCGGGAGTGTTCTCGTGCGGCGCGGGCGCCGTCAGATGCCGCAACTTGTCCGGATTACGCACCACGTATAGTTCCCTAATAACGTCATTCTCAATCTCGAACGCCGCAGTCTGCACCGGTCCACCGGGTCCGTCCACAATAACACCTGGCAGGCCATTGATGGTCGCAAAACGCAGCGTGAAATCCTCGCACCACCCTTTGCGCGTGGCACCAACCAGGAACCGCGCCGCGCGATCAGCGCCGTCGAGCACGTTCAGCGCCGCCGCCACCTTGCCCCCGCCGTCCGTCACCACGCGCACGTCGCTCGCCAGCAGATGTGTCAGCGTATGGAGATCGCCCGAGCGAGTTGCCGCCACGAATGCGGAGATGAGCTGTTCATGCTTCGCATCGATCTCGCCCGAACGCGCCGGCGGCGCGACGGTGCCGCGCGGTCGTACGGCGCGCACGTGCTCCCGTGCGCGGACGGCAAGCTGCCGGCACGCAGCCTCGCTCCGCCCCAGAGTCTTGGCCACTTCGCTGAACGAGAAATCGAACACGTCGTGCAGCAGGAAAGCGGCCCGCTCCAGCGGCGACAGCCGTTCCAGCATCAACAGCAGTGCAATGGACAAATCCTCGGCCAGTTCCGTGCGGCTGTCGGGCGCGAGCGCTGCCGTGTCGACAACGGGCTCTGGCAGCCACGGACCGACGTACTCCTCGCGCCGCGCACGCGCCGACGTCAGCATATCCAGACAAATCCGGGCCGTCGTGGTCATCAAGTACGCCTTCGGGTCCGACACTTTATCGCGGTCCCCCGCGTGCCAGCGTAAATACGTCTCCTGCACCGCGTCTTCGGCGTCAGCCATCGAACCCAGCATGCGATAGGAGAGACCGAGCAGGCGGCGGCGGTGCGGCTCGAAGCTTGCAGCCGGATTCGACGCCGCGCCCGCTGCGCTCATGGCGTATGCACCAACACGTCCGCCGGCGCCGGAACCCGGCCGTGATCCAACAGCACGGGCGCGCCGCCGACGACGACGCGCATACAGGCTTTGCCGTGGCCTAGGGCGTACTTGACGGTGGAATAGATTCGCGCGGCGGCGATTGCGAAAGCCAAACTGATAAGGGCAAGCCGTCCCCAGCGCTTCACTATCGCCTCGCGATACTCATCGGCAGCGGGATCGTGCGCCAGCGTGGCCCGCGTGAACCTCCACACCAGCGCGACGTCCGGCGGCATCGCGCCGGGATTGTCGGTGAGCACCGCACGCAGAACTGCGGGACTGACACCGGCACGCTCGGCCATTGCGACACCCAGTTGCGTACATGGACCGCAGTCCTCGTGGCGCACGGCGGTAATGCCGGCGGCATACCATGGCTCAGTGGGGATGTCACGCCGAAACTGTCCGAGCGCGGCAGCGCGGGAAAATAACCAGGCAGCGCGTGGACTCGCGTCGATTATGTCGCGCATATAACTGCCGTCGTATTTCCAGTCCCGCTCAAACCGGTCAATCGCTCTCTTAAGTACCCATTTGATCATGCCGTTTCTCCTGTCTCCAACGGTGAGACGGCGTAAGACTTCCGAATGTGACATGACCGACACCGCCGGCTAGTGGGAGGAATCGGGAACGGGAAGTCGGATTCTGGGAAGTAAGTAGAAGGTCCGGTTATCACGGAATATTGGAAGCTTGCGGCTGGAGCGTGGCCCTTGCGGCCGGCATGGGTCGACCGGTCCGGGCACTGAACACGAACGCCTCGGTGACTATCGAGGCGGCGGGTCCGATATCTGGAGTATACTGTCGACCAAAGCGTATCCCAAATGCATCGATATTGTAATTCCAGACACTCAGAGGGTTTTGTGGTTCCGGCTTACGCGCTTGCATTGACGTTCTTGGCCGCGTCACACCTGCAGGCCCAGTGGGTGAAGTCGCCAACCCCCAACGTGCCGCGCATGGCGGACGGCAAACCCGATCTCCGTGGGCCTGCGCCTCGCACTGCCGATGGCAAGCCGGATCTTTCCGGCATGTGGCAATCTAACTTTAAGTTCAACACGAACCTGGCGGCGGACCTGAAGCCCGACGCCGTGCCCATGACGGCCTGGGGCCAAGCCTTGTACGCGCAGCGCCAGGCGAACAATAGTAAGGACGATCCCGAAGCATATTGCCTTCCCGCAGGGGTCCCGCGCGCGACGGCGGCAGGGGGTCTTCCCAGCAGGATCGTTCAAACCTCCAATCTTATAGTCATCCTGCAGGAAAGCAAAACCATGTTTCGTGAGATCTTCCTGGATGGCCGCACACTGCAAAAGGATCCTCAGCCGACGTGGATGGGGTATTCAACCGGTACCTGGGATGGCGATGTCTTGGTAGTCCGGACCACCGGGTTTAACGAACAAACATGGCTGGATGATGTGGGCCACCCACATTCTGAATCTCTGCGTGTCACCGAGCGCTACAGGCGTCCCGACTTTGGGCACTTGTTCATCGACATCACTATCGAGGATCAGAAGGCTTATTCGCGACCTTGGACCGTCACGGAGGACTTACGTCTGGATCCCGAAGGTGATCTTATCGAATACGTCTGCAACGAAAATG
Organism: Bryobacteraceae bacterium; assembly: GCA_035496735.1. Taxonomy (GTDB): domain Bacteria; phylum Acidobacteriota; class Terriglobia; order Bryobacterales; family Bryobacteraceae; genus Palsa-187. The sequence continues at coordinate 24,503 of DATJEI010000127.1, forward strand.
AAAGGGATGTGAGACATCTCGTGGGGAAGTAGCCGGAGCGGCCGGGATCCATGCCGTACGCCATGCCCGACTTCTGACCCCGCAGTAGAGCGCGGCGCTATCAGAATGTGGTCTTATTGCGCCTGGCTCGCCACGCGATCGCCAGCAGCGCGATAGTCAGCAACGCGCAAGGCGTCCCCAGCAGTGCTACCGCCCGTACATCCACCGGACCCTTCATCATTCCTGCAATGCCCAGCATCAGCAACACGCCCCCCGCGGCGCCCGGTATCACCTTGCCGGGCCAGATGAATTCGGCGTAGACCCCGCACAGTCCCGCCGCCGCCAGCACCAAGTCGCGCATATATATTCAGCTTACCGTTACTCTTAATATGAGTGCCGTACAATCGCATCCTGGTCCGCGCCACAAACTGGCTGGGTGACGCCGTCATGTCCCTGCCTGCGTTGCGCGCGCTCCGCCAGCGCTTCCCCAATACTGAAATTGCGATTCTGGCCAAGCCCTGGGTCGCGGACCTCTACCGGCGCGAGCCGTTTTGCGATCGCATGATCCCCTACACCGCCCGTACTCTTGCCGATAAATGGGCCGCCGGCCGGGCTCTCGCCCGCGAAAAGTTTGACTGCGCTATTCTTCTTCAGAATGCGTTCGAGGCCGCCGCCGTGGCATATCTGGCCGGCATTCCCGAGCGGATCGGATACGCCCGCGATGGTCGCAGTCCGCTGTTGACCCGCGCGATTCCGGTGCCGCGCAAGGACGAGATCCCGCGCCACGAACGCTTCTACTATCTGGAACTCCTGCACCGCGCCGGCCTTCTCGATTCACTTCCTGAGAACGATTGCATTCGTCTAGACGGCGCTCCTCAGGCCCGCGCAGCCGGCCTCACCCGCTTTCGCGAACTCGGTATGGGCGGCACGATTGTCGGAATCAGCCCCGGTGCGGCATACGGAACCGCCAAACGCTGGCTGCCCGAGCGCTTCGCCGAAACCGCCACTACGGTCGCACAAAAGCTAGGCGGAGCGGTCGCGATCTTCGGATCGAAGGACGAGCGCCCCTGGTGCGCGTCGGTCGCGGCCGCGATTCAGGTTCCGGTTCACAACTTCGCCGGCAAGACCACGCTCGCGGAATATATCGATTTCGCCGCTGCCTGCCGCGTGTATCTCACCAACGACTCGGGCGGCATGCACGTAGCCTCAGCGCTGGGCGTACCCACCGTGGCCATCTTCGGCGCCACCGACGATATAACCACGGGGCCGACCGGCCCGCTTGCCCGCGTCGTGCGCGAGCCGGTCGAGTGCAGCCCGTGCCTCAAACGCGAATGCCCCATCGACCACCGCTGCATGACTCGCGTTAGCGCGGACCGCGTCGCGAGAGTCGCTCTCGATCTGTTGAAGCCATCGAAAGCTCCTGCGGATCTTTCGTGTTGAAATAGTAATTTGAATACCAGCGCCGCTCCGTTCCAGATTCTGGTAGTGCGCCTCAGTTCGATGGGCGACGTGATCCACACGCTGCCTGCCGCCGCCAGCCTGAAGCACAGCATTCCGAACAGCCGTCTCACCTGGTTGATCCGTCCGCGCTGGGCGCCCCTGCTCGAAGGCAATCCTTATGTGGACGAAATCATCCCGCTGGAGCGGTCCTTCAGAGCGTCGTTCGCGGAAGCTCGCCGTCTCCGCGCCCGTCATTTCGATCTCGCCGTGGACTTCCAGGGACTCATCCAAACCGCCGCGCTGGCCGCCGCCGCCAAACCCGCGAAACTCGCCGGATTCGACCGCAAGCGTGTCCGCGAGCGCCCCGCCGCCCTGTTCTATTCTTGCGAAATAGAAACTCGCGCCGAACACATCGTTGAGCGCAACCTTGAACTCGCCGCTGGAGTAGGCGCGTCGGTCCTTCTACGCACCTTCCCCTTGCCCGCGGGCGCTCCGGAAGGCTCGCTGCCAGCCGGAAAGTTTATTCTCACCAGCCCCCTGGCCGGTTGGGGCGCCAAGCAGTGGCCGATGGAGCGCTGGTCCGAGCTCGCCGCCCTGCTCGACATGCCGCTGGTGGTGAACGGTCCGCCGGATGCCGCGCCCGTCTTGCAACAAATTCGCGGCGCGCATACGCATCTCTCTGGGCTCCCCGGCCTCATCGACGCCACGAGGCGCGCGCACGCCGTCATTGGAGTGGACAGCGGACCGCTCCACTTGGCCGCCGCCCTCGCGAAACCCGGCGTTGCCATCTACGGCCCCACCGATCCCGCTCGTAACGGCCCGTATGGCGGGACCATTCGCGTACTGCGCAGCTCGGATGCCGCCGCTGATTACTCGCGCCGCGCCGCGCCGCACTCGAGCATGTTCGCTATCACGCCGTACATGGTGGCCGATGCGCTCGCGGCCGCCTTCGAAGCCGGTTCCGCAGGTTGCCGCGCGTGATTTTTTCCAAGCCCTACGCCGATGCCGTCGCCAAGCTCCGCGTGACTTGTGGATTCATTCTGGTGGCCGCGTTCCTGTGGCTTTCGGCGCCTACACTCACATCGCTGGCCGCCGGAATTCCGGTCTCGATCCTGGGACTCGCCCTTCGCGCCTGGGCGGCTGGGCACCTCGAAAAGGACAGCACGCTCACCACCAGCGGCCCGTACGCCTGGGTGCGCAATCCGCTATATCTCGGGACCCTCACCACCGCCGCGGGCTTCGTCATCGCTTCGCAACGCTGGGAGTTGGGGGTTTTATTCGCAGCCGTCTTCGTGCTGGTCTACTTGCCAGTGGTTGATCTCGAAGAACAGCATCTGGCCCGACTATTCCCGGCCTACGCCACCTACGTGCGGCGCGTCCACAAGTTGATTCCGCGTGTGCCGTATCCCATGCCTGAGGATTCCGCCAAACATTTCCGCTGGAGTTTGTACCGCTATAACCGCGAATATCAAGCGCTGTTGGGATTTCTAGCCGGCGCGGCCGTGCTGCTGTGGAAAGCGCTGCGTGCGTAGCGCAGCAGCTATTCGCCGATTTCCACCGTAGCGCGCAGATCCTGCCAGTCGGGCAGAGCTACCGGGCGCGTCACCCCCTCAATAGAACTGGTCATGTCCTTCGCCTGGAAAGGAGCTAAGTTGGGCGCCGGGAACTGGAATCTGCACAACGGCGGTTGGCCGGCCTTGGCGTCGGCCGCGTAGAGCGTCACGAAAACCGTCACGCCCGAAAAACGCGCGGCGGTGTGATTCACCACCAAGTATTGGATCTCAGATTTCTTAGACGGATCCATCTGAATGCGGAAGCCGGTGACTTCGATGGCCTTTGCCAAAGGCGCGGCACTGACGCTCGCAACTTCAGGTGTCGCAGCAACCGGCGCGCCCGCGGCCGGCGTATTGGTGGGCGCCGCCGCCGATGACTTCGCCTCAGTCGCGGGCCGCACTACCGAGATCACACTGGTGAAACCCGCACCCAAGAGGGTTCCAAGGATCAACGCGGTCGCCATCCAAGCCGGAATCAAGCGCTTCTTTACTCGCAGGAACTCCGGCGGAATGGAACCGAGCTCGCGGTCCAAAAATTTCACCAGGCGTCGAGTCAACATCGGCCCTGGCAGTGTGGTGCGCGGGCCGCACTCTTTTTTGAGCAGCAGAACCTGGGGAATGGCCGGCCGCAGTGGACGTCCCTCCAAAGGCGCATAGTTACCCAGTGGGGCGAGCGGCGGCTCCGGTTCCCAGAGACGCGTCGACGGCCGCACCGCTGGCGTCGGTTGCACCGGCAGAGCCAGTAGTTTTGCGCCCAGCGGTGGCGCAGGTGCTTGCCGCGAAGGCCGCAGCGGCAGCGGTAGGGGCTTCGTGAGCAGCTGTGGCTCCGGAGCCGTTTGACGCTGCTGATCCGGCGTCAACGGGCTGCCGGGTTCGGCCCCCACCGGCCGCAATTCCTCAATAAAAGCCCGCAACGACGCTGGCACATTGGATGCGCCGCGCAGCGGAAGCGGCAGCGTGTCCCGGGATGGAGGCGGCTCCGCTGGACCCGGTTCCCGCATTGCCTCCAGCATTGAAGACACCAGTATCGAAGACAAATGATCCAGCGGATGGTCACCAGCGGACCGAGCGCCGAACTGCGGCAACAGCGCGTCCGCTGCATCTTCGGGACCGTGCATGGCGACGCTCGGCGAACTCCGGACCGCCAGCGGCGACGCCGATTCGACCGGCGCCGCCAGCGCGGGGGGCGCGCTATCGACAGGCGGAGCCACTCTCGTCGCCGCCATCTCCGGCGCAATGGGCGGGTACGGCTGGGGTTCCGACTCCGTCTCCGGCCGAGTTCCCGCAGCAGGAGGGGTCCCGCCGTTGACCGGCACCGCGGCTTCTGTTCCTGCGCACGCGGATGCTTCCACTTCACCCGCGAGCGCAGTTTCCACTGTGGCTGCAACCGGATCGCAAACCGGGCATTCCCGTACTGTGGGAGCGATCTCGCGGCCACACTCCGGGCAGATCCAGTGGAACATGCCTTTAATCTACACGCAGAACCGGCAATTGCCCTTCAGTCACACACCCTACTGCCACGAGTGCAGGAACCTTAGGGGCGTTAGGATTCCGACTCAGGGAATGTTTGAGGCGCCGCCGCTCGTCCGGCGCTGCATCCAGCGGCGTCCGGCAAAAAACAACACTACTAGGGCGATTCCCAAGGCGGAGGCGTAGGTCAGATAGCGGTGAACCAATTCGGCCACCGCGCGCCACTGTTCACCGATCACGTAGCCCAGGGTGAGGAAAGCCGCCACCCAGGTCGCGGCGCCACCCCAGGCGTACAGCACGAAAATATGGAATTCCAGTTTTGAAGCGCCGGCGATGATCGCCGTAAAGTGTCGCACGCCGGCAATGTAGTATCCGCCAAACAGCGCCCAGTGCCCGCTATGGTCAAACCAGCGGTGAACGCGATCCAAATGCCGCTGGTCTATCCGCAGATACCGGCCAAAGCGATGCACTGCGGCTAGACCCGCTGTCCGCCCGATGATGTAACTGACGGTGATACCGCAGCAGGTACCCGCCAGGGCGGTAAGATAGGTCCCCGTGATCTCTAGCTTGCCCTGCGAAATCAGATAGCCGCAGAAAACCAGCAGCGTCTCGTCGGGAATGGGCAGACCCACGATGCCAAGGATCAGGAGCCCGAACAGCGCCCTGTAGCCGTACGTCGCGACCCACCCGAAGACTGCCTCCATCTGACCCCACGATAGCGCAATCGAGTGGCGGCCTCCGCACGCAGCAAGGTCCGAATTTGAAATGTGGCGACGCGAATTCACCGCATGGCGCAGGCTGCAATGGCCCGCCGGTTCCCCACTTTCGCCTAGGACTTTAATCCCGCCCCGGAGTCGCAAGCGTGGGCGCCGGCCGGAAGAAGTCCAGGAAGCGGCGCTTGGAGGCGGTCTGTTTCCCCTCCGGCTGGTCCATCAATTGGGCGGCAAATTCCGCGAAACTTTGGCCCAGTTCAGTTCCGGAGTCGAGCAGTTTCCCTTCTTCCACGGCGTGATTCACCGCCTCGTAATCGTTGGCGAACACCCGCACCACCGGCTGTCCCAGCAACTCCTCTACTTGAGCTCGTGAAAAGAGCGGGTTCTTTTGCATTCGATTCAGAATCAGCGAGACCCGCCCGCTCAGACCCATGTCTCGAAGAAACGACAACTTTTCGCGCGCCAAATGCAGAGCCGGAATCTCCCCCGTGCAGACGAGCAGAATACGCTTCGATTCCTGCATCAGCTCAATCGAATATTTTTCCAGATTCCCGGAAAGATCGAAGGACACCACCTGATACGTGCGGCGCATGAATGCCACCAGGTTGGCCACCTGCGCAGGGTCAATGCGGTAGCTGGGATTGATACGGCCGGCGTGCAGCACATCCATTCCAGCCACCGGGGTCACCAGTTGCGGCCATAGGTTTTCATCGATGTCTCCCACCCGGGAAATCGCATCTGGCACGGAATACTCGTTGGTTAGTTTCAGCATGAAGCGCAGCATGCCGGAGCTCAAATCGAAATCCGTAAGCAGCACGCGCGTATTTGCCCGGCGCGCCAGCGCCCCGCTTACATTGACCGCGATGGTCGAGGCGCCCACCCCGGCCTTCGCAGGCAGGAACGAAAAAATCTGATTGGTGGATTCATTCACCGCCGGCCGCTCGCGCAGCAGTGTCTTGATGCTCTCCACACTTTCGAGCACTGCCCGCGGCTCAAACGGAGTGGTTAGAAATTCGCGGACTCCAGCTCGCATTGTCTCGCGAAGTACCGCTGCGTCGATATGGTTCTGGAAACCGACGATTTGCCGCTGGCCCCCGTCTGCCTCCAGGATCTGCACCATTTCCAGACCCTGTTTCATCGACCCGAAATCGATGAAAACTACCTCTGTCGCCAGCGCTCGCAGCGTGCGCACGAGTTCAACCGCCGACGGATAGTGGTCGAGTGTCCGGGCCACTTCCACCTGCCCCGTAGCTTCGAGCGCCGCCGTGAGGCTGCGCCCCAATTCGTGATCCGGAGTTATGATGATGCCGCGCACTACCATCCTCGTGTCCTTAACTTCGCTATGCAGACATATCGGATGCGAAACGCATACTTTCGCCGAAACTGGCGACCGAAATCCCTTAAGTGACGCTAAGGCGTTCGCCCATCATCCCGCGAGAGCAATTGGCCAATTGGCTTCACGGATTTCCCGGCAACCCGGATGAGGCATGCTGCTGAACGCGGTGCCTGCAGCATCGCCGGGTTCTTCTTTCCCAAGTGTGACCAAGGCAGGCGTGTTTCTCGCCCTGCCCGACAGCGGTGTGGCCATGGCAGAAACGCAACTAGAAACCGGGGCTGGAAAACTTATAATAGCCGCCAATATCAAGCAGCGTCGCCGGTCTGGCACGCTGCCCTGCGGGGTCGAACGGGAGATGCGCGGGCGTCCCCCTTGCAGGGCCACCCGCGTCGGATGCTCGATTATTTCGCCGGGCAGTTGTTGCGGAGCTGGTCTTGGCCGGTGACCACGGTGTCGATACACGGGATCGCGCTCAGGTATTCGTATATCGCCCGCAGTTCGCGGTCCGTCATGTCTTGAAACGACGGCCAGCGCATGATCTGGAGCAGAGACCCGTCGAACGGATACGGCACGCAATTCGCCGTTTGAGCAGTCCCCATCGGACAAGTCGGGTGTATTCCGTCAAAGTCGATGCCGGTCCGCATAATCTGCACGAAATCGGAATAAGAGTGGCCGCCTTCCGGCATCCCGGTGGCATCCGGCGTCAAGTTGCGGCTGTAAATGTGCAGAGGGCTGGAGGGGGTAGGAAAGCCACCAAAATCTCGGCCGCCGCCCAGGAACTTTGCCGGATTAACCTTTTTGGTTTGGTGCACGGTCAGGCTGGGAGGAGCAAATAGCGCCGGGTTCCCGATGAATTCCGTCTGGGGACCGGCGCTATGGCAACCGTTGCAATCGCCCGTGACGTTCACGATGTAGCTGCCCAAATACAGCAGGTCATGGTCTTTCCCAGCTTCATTCAGTGTGACCGGATTTACCTGGAATCCGATCTGAATTTTCAATTTCTCATCCTGCTCGGTGTTCTTATCGTTCTTGGCCGATCCTCGCGACGTAGTGATCAGCATTCCGCAGATCACGATTGCGGTGAAGCCCAGGGCTGCCGCAACCTTTGTAAGCAAGCGGCGCATCGCCGACTGTCCCGCCGGTTGGTGAATTTCTGAATTCATAGTATGGTTCTCCTGATTCCGTCTTTCGAACAGATTCCTATGTTAGTCCTTCCGCGCGACGCGAGGGGAGTAGTACCCTCGATGGCCCAGCCAGTACCACGACCACGAAGCCGAAATTCCCGTAGCGGTTGCGTTTGACTCCAGTGCTCACCCAACCGTCTTTAATTTGGCCCACAGACAGAATTCCCAGACGGCTAACGCAGGCGAATGAAGTTTGTTTCTTATCTGTGTTTATCGGTTTCCATCTGTGGGCCAATTTCTTCCCTTTTGGGTGCAATCACAGTAACTGACCGGCCCTTCAACAGATCCCACTCTGCTCTGGCGCTCCCCGCCACCCGCCCGCATAATGCGGACGTAGTTCGAGCCTGCGTATGGCGGTTCCAACTCGCGGAAGTGCCGGCAGTGCCCCCGATCCCCTTCCTCTGCCGCGATATAATTGATTCGAGTGGATATCTACGACGAAATCGTGCGTCTTCGCCGCTTAGGCCAAAAGTGCGCTGTGGCCACCATTGTGCAAGTCAACGGCTCCATCCCCAGTTATGAAAGCGCCAAACTGCTGGTGCGCGAGGATGGCTCCATGATCGGCACGGTGGGCGGAGGTTGCGTCGAAGCCGAGGTCTGGACCGCGGCCCGCGAGGTCATTGAGACCGACAAGCCGCGCCACCTCAACTTCAGCCTGGGCGAGGACGCCGCCTACGACAACGGGCTGATCTGCGGTGGCCAATTGAACATTTTTGTCGAGCCCGTCACGCCCCAGCCGCGCGCGTTCATCTTTGGCGGCGGCCATGTGTCGAAGAGTCTTTCGAAGGTCGCGAATCTGGCTGGATTCGCCACCGTTATCATCGACGACCGCGAGGCGTTTGCCAACAAAGAGCGTTTTCCGGAAGCTGACGAAGTCTACGCCGAGGAATACGAGAGCGTCTTCCCGAAGCTGGCTATCACCTCCACCAGCTATCTGATCATCGTCACCCGAGGCCATCGCGACGATATGCGCGTGCTGCGCTGGGCGGTCGAGACACCGGCCAAATACGTCGCCATGATCGGCAGCAAGCGCAAAACGATCTCGGTGGTGAAGGAGCTCGAAAAAGAGGGCCTGCCGCGTCATCTGTTCGAAAAAATCTTCGCGCCGATGGGCCTGGAGATCGGGGCCGAGACGCCGGAGGAGATCGCGATTTCGGTGGTTGGCGAAATGATCGCCATGCGGCGCATGCCGAACGTCGACTGGCGATCGCTTTCGAAATCTGTATTCGCCCACGACAACCTGCGGGCGCTATTGAAGTGATCGCCGGTATTATTCTGGCAGCGGGCGCCTCCAGCCGCATGGGCAGTCCCAAAGCGATGCTGCAATATCGGGGCGAAAGTTTCATTCAACGGCTAGTGCGAGTGCTCTCTCCGGTGTGCGGTCGCGTCATCGTGGTTTTGGGCTATCATGCTGCTGAGATCCGGCCGGGCATTCCCGGCTCAGCGGTCATCACGATCAACCCCGCTCCCGAGCGTGGACAACTGAGCTCGCTGCAAACCGCACTGGCCGCGCTGCCTGCCGATGCCGATGGATTTCTATTCACGCCGGTCGATTCGCCGGCCGTCGAAAGTGAAACTGTCGATCATCTTGCCGACGAATTCCGGCGGCGCGACCCGGCAACGCTACTGGTCATACCGCGTATTCAAACCCCCAGCGGTCCCAAGCGCGGTCATCCCGTCTTCGCGGCTCGCGCCATCGCGGAGGAACTGCTGGGGCTACCACCCACGGCCATGGCGAGCGAGGTGATCCACGGCCACATCCCGCAAACGATTTACGTCGACGTCGCCGACCCCGGCATCCTGACCGACATCGACGATCGCGAGGCCTACCGCCGCCTCTCGGAAGCTGCGAAATGAAGCGCGCGCTGATTATCGTCCTGCTGGCGGTCGTGGTGATCGGCGCGGCTCTCCCGTATGTGCCCGTCGTTTTCCTGAAGATTCCCATCGAGCACGCGCTGGCCCGCGGGCTGGGACGCAAAGTGGAAGTCGACCAGGTTTCACTCACGCTTTTCTCCGGCCCCGGCGTGTCGCTCGACGGGGTCACCATACACGAAGACAGCCGCGCGGGCCTGGAACCTTTCGCCTACGCCAACACGCTGGACGCCCGCGTCAGCCTGCTGGCGCTGCTGCGCGGGCGGCTGGAATTTTCGAGCTTGGATTTGAACGACGCCACCTTCAATCTGGTGAAGCCCGCCGGCGCGCCCTGGAATTTCCAGATGCTGCTGAGCCAGACTTCGGCTTCCCGCTATGCCCCTTCCCCGCCCTCGCCCGGGACCGTGCCCACCGGCCCGGCGCTGCCCGTAATCCCGGCGACCCTGCCGTCTATCAAGATGCGCGGCGGCCGCGTCAACTTCAAATTCGCCGAAACCAAATCCGTGCTGTATTTCGCCGACACCGATCTGGAAGTCGCGCCGGGCGATAGCGGCGCCGTGGAACTTCGCTTCTCCGGAGTGCCTTCGCGCACCGATCAAGGGGCGCAAAATTTCGGGCACTTCTATGTGCGCGGAAGCGCAACCCCTTCCGCGTCCGGCCAGCAGTTCAACTTCCAACTGGAACTCGAACCCAGCGCACTCGACGCGGTCGCGCGCCTGTTCGATAACGGCAACGCCGCGCTCAAGGGCCTGGTTTCGCTCGACGCGCAGGTTTCCGGATCGCCGGCCAGCTTGGACGTCAAAGGCACTCTCTTGCTCGAAAACGCCGGTGAATGGCGCGTGGGCTACAAAGGCAAGCTGGATCTGGCGGCGCAGACACTGGAGTTGGATTCCATTTCGCCTCCCGGCCTGAATACCAAGCTACACGCCAGCACCCGCGATCTGCTCACCACTCCGCAATGGGAAGTTTCGGCGGACTTCAACGATGCCCCGCTGGGATCGGGCGCCGAACTCGCCCGGAACCTGGGCACTCCGCTGCCGGCTAAGATGACCGTCGAAGGAGTACTGGCCGGGTCCGTGCGCTATCGCAACACAGAGGGCCTGGGCGGAAACCTCGAGGTGCGCGACGCCGCTGTGACTATCGCCGGCGCGGCGCCGCTGAAAATCCCGACGGCAACAGTCTTCCTCAAAGGGAATAGCATCGTAGCCGGCCCCAACACGGTAAACGTCGGCGGGGCGGATTCCGCCGATGTCGAAGCGGTGTATCAAGCAGGCGAGGGTGGCGGCGTCGAAGTCAAGATTATGACGCATCGCATGAACCTTGCCGATCTGCGCGCGCTCTCCCCGTTGGGCGTGGGATCGATACCGCTGCTCGACCGCATCGCGGATGGCACATGGCGCGGAACATTGTCTTATGCAAATCCGGACCGGTCGTCCAAAAGCGGAACCTGGTCGGGCGATTTCGAAATCCAGAATACGCGCCTCGCCGTTGACGGACTGGCGGACCCCGTCCGCATCCAGTCCGCGGCCGTCAGCGCGAGGGATCGGAGCGTATCGGTGACACGCATACGCGCCAAGGCAGGCGACATCGCGTTCAGCGGCGAGTATCGCTGGGGCTCGCACGTCGATGCAGAGGATGATACGGAAAATTCCCAGCCCCAGAATTTCCGCCTGCAAGTAGCCGCTGCCGACGCCAAGGAAGTGGAGCGCCTGTTTCAGCCCACCATCTCGCGGGAAGGCGGCCTGCTGGCGCGAACGCTGCGCCTGGGCGCAGCGGGCGTAACTCCCGACTGGCTCACGGAGCGTAATGTCGAAGGCACGGTCTCAATCGGAGC
>DATJEI010000128.1:0-3010 GCA_035496735.1 Bryobacteraceae bacterium
AACCGACGAAACCATGGTAGTCCCCGTGCCATGCACTGTCCTGCGAGTACACTGCCTGAGCAACGGCGAAAGGAATTTCAAAGCAGATCGAAGTAATCTCGGTGAACGCGTTTTGCGAAGCTTTATCGCTCACCGGCTGCAGGTCCAGTGGAGGCAGCGTGCCCGCGGGCGGCAACAGCGCGGGAGCAATCATCCCGGGCGGGTGTGAGATGGCGCGCAATCCGAAGTCGGCCAGGGCCAGACGCGCGCGCCGCCGCGTGGCATAATCCAGCAGATCGTCGCATAGCCACAGCGACCAGCGGCCGGTCCTGGGCTTGAAATACTGCGCGATCTCAACCACACGCTGTTCCAGAGTTAAACCCGCCTGAGAGACGCGGCCGTCCAGCATCGCGATGTTGAAGACTCCGTACTCCAGCCCGGAATACATAGCGATGCCGCCGGGCAAGGGAGCGATCTCGCCCGCGCCGCTGGCGTAACCGAAGAAGCGCATGGCGGCGCGCAGGTTTTCGTCGATGACCGCGAAGTCGTCCAGGCTGTCTTGGTGCGCTGTCATCTCATGCTTTCATCTCATGTTTTCACAGCAATGTCATGGGATCTACGTCGATCACCAGCGCCGTAGCGCTCCACTTCTCGGCTCCCGCGAAGCGTCGCAGGTCGCCCAGGACTTGATTCAGCCGCTTGCGCGTCGCCGCCTTAAGCAGCATTTGAAAACGATATTCATTTTTGATGCGCGCGAGCGCGGCCGCGGCCGGTCCCATCACGCGCACGCCTTCCGGGGCCGGCTGCAGCAAGCGGCCCAATGCGGCGCTGCGGGAGAGCGCTTCCTCTTCGTTGCGGCCTTGCACAATGACATTCGCCAGCGCGGTGAAGGGCGGGTAGCTGAGCGCCCGGCGGAACTGGATTTCTTTTTGATAGAAGGCCTGGTAATCCTGCGCGGCGGCGCACTGGATAGCGTAATGATTCGGGTTGATGGTCTGGATCAACACGATTCCGGGAGTCGCGCCGCGGCCGGCGCGTCCGCCGGCCTGCGTCAGCAACTGGAAGGTGCGCTCGGCGGCGCGGAAATCCGGCAGACCCAGGCCTATATCGGCGCTGACGATGCCCACCAGCGTGACGTTCGGAATGTCGTGGCCCTTGGCGATCATCTGCGTGCCCACTAGAATGTCGTAGTCTCCGTCGCGAAAGCCGGCAAGGATGGTCTCGTAATCCCGCTTGCCGTTGATCGCGTCGCGGTCCAGCCGCGCGATGCGGGCCTTGGGAAACGCTCCATTTAATTCAGCTTCGACGCGCTCCGAGCCCAGGCCCATGAACTGAATGTATTCACTGTCGCACTTTGGGCAGCGCTCCGGGACGCGCTCGGAATAATTGCAGTAGTGGCACAACATGCGCCGGTCGCGGCGGTGGAAGGTCAGCGTGACGGAGCAGTTGGCGCACTCGACGCGTTCGCCGCAGGCGCGGCACGCCACGAAACTGGAAAATCCGCGGCGGTTGAGCAGCAGCATGGATTGTTCGCCGTTGTCGAGGCGGGCCGTCACCGCGTCGACCAGCGCGCGCGAGAACGTCGCATGCTTGCGGGTTTCCAGAAACTCCTGGCGCATGTCGATCAACCGCACGACCGGCATAGGACGGCGCTCAATGCGCTGCGGCAACTCGAGTAATGTGTATTTACCCGATTCGCTGTTGTAGCGCGATTCCAGACTGGGCGTCGCGGAGCCAAGTACCACCACAGCCTTTGCGTGCAGCGCGCGCATCACCGCTACATCGCGGCCATGATAGCGCGGCGTCTCCTGTTGCTTATAGCTCTGGTCATGTTCTTCGTCGACAATGACCAGGCCGAGATTCCTCACCGGCGCGAACACGCCGGAGCGCGTCGCCACCACCACCGCCGCTTCGCCTGAGCGGATACGCCGCCATTCCTGCGCGCGCTCGCTGTCCTGAAAGGCCGAATGCAGGATCGCCACGCGTCCCGGGAAACGCTGGTAGAACTGGCCGGCGACCGCGGGTGTGAGTCCGATCTCCGGGACCAGCATCAGCGCGCTGCGGCCCAAGGCCAGCGCGGCCTCGATGGCTTTGAGATACACCTCGGTCTTGCCCGATCCGGTGACGCCCTGCAGCAGAAACGTGTGATATTGTTTGCGGTCGAGAGCAGCGCGGATGCAGTCGAACGCGGCCTGCTGATGCGGGTTCAAGGCATGCGGCGTGCGAATCGGCCCATGGATTTCGGCCATGGGCTCGATCGTGAGCCGCACCAGCTCGCGGCGCGCCAGCGCCCGTGCGGCGGTGCTGGCTTTGGAAACGAAGGCTTCGAGGTCCGCGACGTTATGGGAACCGGGGTGCAGCTCCAGATAAGAGAGCAGCTCGCGCTCCGCTTTGGGGAGCTTGTCGGCTCGCGCCACAAATTCAATCCGCAGCCGCGCCGCTGATGCACGCAGAGGATCGCGCTCCGCGGCCACGTCTTCCGCTGTAACGAATCCCTTTTTCTCGAGCGACTTCAGGGCCGCCGCAGCGTTCTGAATTTTCTGCTTGAGGTAGGAGGCAGATAGTGGGCGTGCGTCCAACATGCGGAGCGCCGTCGCCGCCGGATCGTTGTCGTCCGAGCCCAGGTGCAACTGCCGTGCGACGTCGCGCCCCGAGGTCGTCAGCGAGTAGACTTTGCCCCGCCGGATCTCTCCGGCGAGCGGCGTCATGGCGCGCAGGGTCTCGCCCAGCGGAGCGCAGTAGAACTCGGCGATCCATTGACCCAGCCGCAGCAACTCTTCGTCGAGAGCGGGCTGCTCGTCCAGCAAACGCAGGATCTCCCGCGCCGGACCGTTTGGCGGGTCGGTATGAGTCTTTAGGACCAGCCCGGTAAGCGTACGGGTTCCCAGTGGCGCCAGCACCCGGCAACCGGCCTGCACCCGATGGCGCAAGGTTTCCGGCATGCGGTAGGTGAACGCCTGATCGAGCGGCACCGGCAGGCTGACGTCGCAGAAGAGGGGATCGCCGGGCACCTTCTTACTTTCGCATGGCC
>DATJEI010000129.1:0-6368 GCA_035496735.1 Bryobacteraceae bacterium
GAGCAGCGTGTCCCGCCGGTCGGACGGAACCAGGGCGAGCACCGGATCCTCGGCATTCGCCGCATCGCCCGCAAAATAGACGCGCGTGCGCAGTGGTTTTCCCAGGCCTCGCGCGAAGAGAGTGACGTTGATATGCGGCGCTTGCGCGCCACCGTCGCCGTTGGGCACGCGGCCCGGCTTTACGGTTTCGAAGACACAGACGCCATTTGTATCCGTCTCCAGGCGGCCGAATCCACTGAAGTTTTGATCGGCGGCGGCGGAGCGCGGGTCGGCAGGGTGCTGAAAGCGTCCCTGGGAGTCCGCTTGCCACAGCTCGATCATGGAATCGCCGGGCGTCGGCAGGCCGTCGCCATCGATTACGCGAAATACCAACTTGATGTGTTCGCCCTCCGCGCCGTCGGGCGCCATGATGCCGAGAGCGTGATTTGCCGTCAAGCCAAAGTTGAAGAACGGTCCAACCGTTTGCGAGGCGCTCGGGATCAGCCTCGGCATCCGCCTCATTTGCGACCTTCCTCAAATGGCGTTGCCGAGCGGCCGCGCAGCACGATGTCGAAGCGGTAGCCCAGCGCCCACTCGGGCTCGGTGAGCGACAGATCGAAAGACGACACCAGCCGCTGGCGCGCACCCTCATCCGCGATCGAATGCAGGATCGGATCGGTTGCCATCAAAGGATCGCCAGGAAAATACATCTGCGTCACCAGGCGGCTCAGCAGTCCCGCTCCGAAGAGCGAGAAGTGAATGTGGGCGGGCCTCCATGCGTTCGGATGATTGCGCCATGGATAAGCGCCCGGTTTGATGGAGACGAAGCGGTAGTTGCCGGCGTCGTCGGTAATCGCTCGGCCAGCTCCCAGGAAATTCGGATCAAGAGGCGCCGGGTGACTGTCTTTCGAATGACGGTAGCGGCCGGATGCATTTGCCTGCCACACTTCCAGCAGCGCATTCGGAACGCCGCGCCCGTCTTCATCGAGCACGCGTCCGGCGACGATGATGCGCTCTCCGAGCGGCGGGTCCGCGAAGTGCCTGGTGAGGTCGCTGTCGCTTTCGCCGATGGGGTAGTGGCCGTAGAGAGGCCCAGTCAGTTCACTGAGCGTGTGCGGCACTTGGATCAGCGGCTGCGATGGCGCGCGCCGTATAGAGGATCGGTAACCTTCGTACAGATACTCCGGCTGAGTGCCGGGCTGGGTTCTTGGATACTCCTTCATTCGCACAATAGTATCGTGTAAGGCAGAGTTATGGCGACACTGCACACCAAAGTCGGCATCATTGGAGCGGGACCCGCCGGTCTTTTGCTCTCGCACTTGCTCCACCTTGAAGGCATCGAGTCCATCGTAATCGAGGTGCAAACTCGCCAGTACGTCGAGGAGCGCAACCGCGCCGGCGTGCTCGAACAGGGAACTGTGGATCTGCTCAACGCGTCGGGCGTGGGCGAGCGCCTGCGCCGCGAAGGTCTGATCCATCACGGTATCGAGCTGCGTTTTAACCAGCAGGGCCACCGTATCGACATGCACGAGCTGACTGGCGGGCGAGCCATTACGGTCTATGCGCAGCACGAGGTGGTGAAAGATCTCGTCCACGCGCGCCTGCGTGATGGCGGGCAGATTCTATTCGAGGCGAGTCAGGTTAGCATTCACGATTTCGAGGGCGACTCGCCGCGCATTCGTTTTGAGCGGCACGGCGAGCCTTCCGAGGTCGCCTGCGATTTTATTGGCGGCTGCGATGGCTTTCATGGCATCTGCCGGCCTTCGATCCCCGCCGGGGCGCTGCGTTTTTACGAAAAGACATATCCATTTGGGTGGTTGGGCATCACGGCCGAAGCAGTTCCCGCATCGCACGAGCTTATTTATTCGAACCATGAACGTGGCTTCGCACTGCTGAGCATGCGCTCCCCGATCATCACCCGCGCCTACCTTCAGTGCCGGCCTGACGAGGATCTTGCCGCGTGGCCTGATGAGCGAATCTGGGAAGAGTTGGACCGCCGCTTTGAGACCTGCGGCGGCTTTCGTCTAAATCGAGGCCCTGTCGATCAGAAAGGCGTAACGCCGATGCGGAGTTTCGTGACTGAGCCAATGCAGTACGGCCGTCTGTTTCTGGCCGGGGATGCCGCGCACATCGTGCCGCCCACTGGCGCCAAGGGCCTCAATCTTGCCGTCGCGGACGTCCGGATTCTCGCTCGTGCGCTCTCGGCCTGGTATGGCACGGGATCGGAGCAACTGTTAAAACAGTACTCCGATATTTGCCTGCGCCGCGTGTGGCGGGCCCAGCACTTTTCATGGTGGATGACTTCTATGCTGCATCGTTTTGAGGGCGGTGACGGATTCGATCACCGCAGGCAATTGGCGGAACTCGACCAGGTGACCACTTTGCGGGCTGCGGCCGTTACTCTCGCGGAAAATTACACAGGATTGCCGTTTGATCTGCCGGGAGAAACTCTGTGATTCGTAATCGTCCGCCTTTTCGCGCCGACCACGTTGGCAGCCTGCTTCGGCCGCCTAAGCTCAAAGATGCCCGTGCTCGCCACGAGCGCGGCGAGATCTCCGATGGAGACCTGCGCGCCGTTGAGGACAGCGCCATCGAGCATGTGATCGCGCGCCAGGCGGAGATCGGCTTGCGTAGCGCCACCGATGGCGAATTCCGCCGCGCCATGTGGCACTTCGATTTTCTGGAGCGGCTCGACGGCGTCGAATCCTTCCGTTCGGATCATGGCATCGCATTTAAAGGCGGTATCGAGACCCAAGCCAAGGGACTGCGCGTCACCGGCAAGATTGGGTTCTCGACGCATCCGATGGTCGATCACTTCCGCTTCCTGCGCGACCACACCAAAGCCATGCCGAAGATGACGATCCCTTCGCCCTCGGTGCTGCATTTTCGCGGCGGGCGCAGGGCCGTGAGCGCTGAGGTCTACCCGGAAATGGAAGAGTTCTATCGAGACCTTGGGCTCGCCTACCGCGGCGCGGTCCAGGCGTTCGGCGATGCCGGGTGTCGTTACCTTCAACTCGATGAAGTCAACCTGGCTTATCTTTGCGATCCCGAGCAGCGCCAACTTCTGCGTGACCGCGGCGACGATCCCGATGCACTGCCGCGCATCTATGCGGAGATGATCAATAGCGCGCTTGCGACTCGCCCGACGGACATGGCGATCACGATGCACCTTTGCCGCGGCAACTTTCGCTCCAGTTGGATTGCGCAGGGCGGCTATGAACCGGTTGCCGAACTATTGTTCAACCAGATCGGCGTCAACGGTTACTTCATGGAGTTCGATACCGAGCGCGCGGGTGGCTTCGAACCGCTGCGTTTTGTTCCCAAAGGCAAGACGGTGGTGCTGGGCCTGGTGACCAGCAAAGCGGGCGCGCTGGAATCGGTGGAGGATTTGGAACGGCGCATTGCGGACGCCGCGAAGTATGTTCCGCTCGACCAACTGTGCCTGAGCCCGCAGTGTGGCTTCGCCAGTACCGAGGAAGGGAACAGACTCACTGAGGAGGAGCAGTGGGCGAAGCTAGCGCGCATCGTTGAGGTCGCTCGAAAAGTGTGGGGCGCGTGAACAAGACTATCGATGTCGGCGCGCTGCTCGACCACAGCCCTTGGACTGCGCAGCAAAAGCGCTGGACCATTTTGGCGGCGCTGGCCATCATCTTCGACGGTTTCGACATTCAGATTTTGGGCTTTGCCATTCCCTCGCTGATCCGCGAGTGGCACGTGACGCGCTCGGCGTTCGGTCCCGTGCTCGCGCTCGGTCTGGCTGGGATGGCTGTCGGGAGTCCGCTCGCCGGATATTTTGGGGACCGCTTTGGCCGGCGCACGGCTCTCATCGGTTGCGTGAGTGTATTCGGTCTTGCCACCATCGCTACCAGCTTGGTCGACGGAGTGGCGTGGTTAACGGTATTGCGTTTCTTTACCGGGATGGGCGCGGGTGGTGCGTTGCCCAATGCGGGGGCGCTGTCCGCGGAGTTCGCGCCTTTGCGGCGGCGTCACGTTGCGGTATTGCTTACAATTGTCTGTGTTCCTCTGGGCGGAATGGTCGGCGGAGTGATCGCGTCACAAGTGCTGCCGGCGCTGGGCTGGCGGGCTCTCTATGCGATAGGCGGCGCCATGCCGCTGACTTTCGCAATCCTGCTGTGGCTGGTATTACCCGAATCGCCGCGCTTTCTGGCGCGCCGTCCCGAGGATCGTCGGCGTCTGAGCGAACTGCTGCGGCGCATGGGCCACACGGTGGATCCCACCAGTACATATGAGGACCGGACCAAGGTGGTGGCAGACAGTCGGGCTCCCATTCGCGCGCTATTCGGGCCGGCGCTGGCGCGCGACACTGTGGGGCTTTGGATCGCTTACTTCTTCTGCCTGGGCTCAATATACGTGATGTTCGGCTGGCTCCCGACGCTCCTGACGTCCCAAGGCATCAGCCTCGCCACTGCGACTACAGGACTGGCGCTCTACAATCTGGGCGGCGTCTGCGGCGTGCTGGTGTGGACCTTTCTAATTACTGCATTCGGATCGCGCGGACCAATGCTAGTGGGCGCATTGGGCACGGCGGCCAGTGCGCTCATCGTTCTTCTGATTCCTTTCCACGCGAACAGCAATCCCTTTTTGCTGCTGGCGGCGATCGGACTCAACGGTCTACTCGCTAACGCGGTCCAGACTTCAATGTTCGCGCTGGGCGCCCACGTGTATCCCACCGCCGTCAGAGCTTCGGGCGTGGCCTATGCGTCGGCGATCGGCAGAACCGGTGGCGTGATCAGTTCGTTGTTTGGGGCCGCGCTCATTCAGGCAGGACCGGTTGTCTTTTGGTGGGCTATGGCCGGTGCCATGGTCGCGGTCTTTGCCGGGTTGGCTTTGGTGCGCAACCATTTCGCCGCGATCGGAAAACTGGAACCGGCGCGGGTTGCTGCTTCGTGAGGTAGGCGCTAACTTGCTGTAGCGTTTGCTAAATCCTGCGCGAAGCACCAGAACGCGGAGAGGAGGGCGGCAACACTCGCGGAGATCATTTTCATAACGGCTGGCTAGCTTTCAGAGTGATCACGCGGCCTGATTTGTCGCGGATCTGAACCTGGCCACCTTCGAGCTTCACGTCGGTGACGCTCTCGAAGCCGTCGGGCGCTTTGCTATAGAACAGCAAAAAACTCGCGTGGAGCTTGGCCTTCGCGGGCAGCCATTTATACGTCGGCGTATCGAACATCTCGTGCGCGTCCACCGTTTCTCGATGTGAAATGTCGAAGGGCTGGGTGGAGAATTCGAAGCCTCGCGCGGCGCGGGCATCGCCGCTGTAGTTCATCCAGCTCATCAGCCACGGGAACTCGTCGCGGCGGAATACGTAGCCGAAAATCATATGCTTGTCGGGTCGGAGCACGGTGACGTAGCCGTAGGTTCGGGCCGGGTCGATGATGCAAGAGGCGAGATCCAGGGAGGTTTCATTCGCCGGGACGGTCGTCAGGTTCACGGTGCCGCCCTTGGTGAGCGGGCCCATTGGCCACACGAAATCTTTTCCGTACGCCAGCTTTCCGGTGGAGCCCGCTTTCTCCGGACGCACGCGGCATTTGGTCGCCGGGAGATCGATAATGGTTTGACCAGGCGCGAGGAACGGAGGTCCGGTGGTGGCATGCTCAGCCCAGGAGATGGGATGGTCGATCGCCAGCAGATTTTCTACTTCAGTATTCACGTAGACCACATTTTCGCCATCGAGCAGAGTGATCGTTCTGCTGATGTCTTCCTGGGCCAGTGGGAGACGGGCTTTGAGCCTGATTGTGGAAACGGTTCCACTCACAGTTTCAAACTGTTGCTTGCTTGCCTCTCCGTGAAAGGGAATCCCGGCGGCGGCTTCTTCCTCTGACGGTGCACCGAATCCGTCGAGACATAGAAAGTGACCGACGGAACCCGCGCGCGGGGAGGGCAGGGGACCATTCGGTTTCAGCGCGCGATCGGTATTCCAATAGGGACTGAGCTTTTCGGCGTCGTCACGTAGGATAAGGTTGGCAAGCGTCGCCCCGCGTGTGAGCACAGTCAACTCGATCCTGTCATTCCGCAGAACAACGGCGGGCCTGCCGTCGAAATCAGTTGTCTGGATAACGACGGTTTGTGCAATCAGACCTCCGGCAACCAGCAGGACCACGAACGGCCACGCCTTTGGCAAAAATCTTTGGGGCGGATTCACCTCAGAATCATACACCATGCGGTTCAACTTGGTCGCCGCTGCAATTCACGAGGTTGGCTTCGCTTCAGATATCGCTATCGATGTGCTAAACTCGCCCCGGCGGGGTAGTAAACGGTGACGTTTCTGAGCGACAGGCCCCAGCCCAAGACCGGGAGGTACGGAATGAAATTTCTGAGCTATGCTGGGACGCATCCGGCTAGCGCGCTGCTGCTGGCGTCGGTGCTTT
>DATJEI010000130.1:0-27615 GCA_035496735.1 Bryobacteraceae bacterium
CACGCCATCGCTGTAGTTTACGTATTCCTTCGGCATCAAATCCATAGTCTCACACGCCTACAAGTGAAGGGCAACTCCTTTGGTTCTAGTTAGCCGACTACCGAAATTTCCTTTCCATGCTTCTTAGATCCCAAAGCCCCCTCAGTACTTCTCCGCCAGCTTTGTGGACCGGACATCCCTTTCGCAAATCCAGCGGGAACCACGACCCTATTCAGACCAAAATGGCGAAAGATGAATCCTTCCTTCATGTTTGTTGTGCTATTGTGGCGCTGGCTGCGGTAGGTTGGCGTCGCTCGAAATAGGCCAAAGTTCCGACTGGTGAGTGAACGCTATAAACACCCGCACTAGATCCCGAAAATCGCCCAGTACTTCTCCGGCAGCTTTGTCGGCCGCACATCCCTGCCGCAAAAGATGTGCTTGGTGAATCCGGACGCCAGGCGCGTGCCGGTGCCCTGGTTAAAGATCTCATACTCAAAACGGATCATGCGCGGGTCGGCAACCGCCAGGGTGGTGCGGATGCGCACTTCGTCGTCATAACGCGCGGGCCTGGAATAGCGGCAGTTGGCTTCCGAAACCACTAACAGGATGCCGTCGTTATCCTCCATGTCGCGGTAACGGATGCCTTGGGCGCGGAAGAGCTCCACCCGGCCCAGTTCCATCCAAATCAAGTAATTTGAGTAATACACCACGCCCATCTGGTCGGTTTCGGCGTAGCGCACGCGGAGGAGGGTGTCGACAGGCTCCATGTTTGCCGATTATAACCTTCGACGAAACCGGAAAAGCCCCAAATCAGTCTGTTACTATGTCGTCAGTGCGTATTCGAGTGCTATTTTTCGGGGTAATTCGTGACGTGGTGGGACTCCGTGAGGACACCCTCGACATTGCCGAAGGGGGAAACTTGGGTTCGGTTTTCGATCACTATGCCGGGCGCTTCCCGCGACTTCGCGGGATGGCGGCGAGCACCGTGCTGGCGCTGAATCAGCAGTTCTCTTCGCCCTCGGCGCCGCTGGCGGAAGGCGATGAGGTCGCGCTGCTGCCTCCGGTGAGCGGCGGATCGGGCTACATCCAGCACATCGCCGATCCCTCGGGGAACTTCTATGCGCTAACGCGCCAGCCGATCGATGGCACGGCCATCGCGCGGAAACTCTTGCGCGAGGAGGACGGCGCGTTCGTCAACTTCGAGGGAGTGACTCGGAATAACACCAAGGGCCGCGCGACGCGGTTCCTGGAATACGAATGTTACGAGGCGATGGCGGTCAAGACCATGGCCGAGATCGGAGCCGACATCGCGCGCAATCACGCCATCGGTCGCATCGCCATGGTGCACCGGCTGGGCCGCCTGGAGATCAGCGAAACCAGCGTGGCGGTGGTGGTCACGGCGCCGCATCGCAAGCCGGCTTTTGACGCGGCTCTGGAGGGCATCAACCGCCTGAAGAAGCTGGTCCCGGTGTGGAAGAAAGAATATTTTGTCGATGGCGAAGTATGGGTGGACGGCGAATGGGACGACGCCGTGGTCAAAGCAAATCCATGAAGCCGCCGCGCTACATTATTTCGGCGACCCTGCTATTAACAGCTGTGGCCTTCGCGTGCATTCTGGCGGCGCAGGAGCCCAGTTTCAGGGTCGACGTGCAACTGGTGCGGCTGCTGGTCACCGTGAAGAATCCGGATGGCGCTCTCGTGGGGTCGCTCGAATCCCGCGACTTCGAATTGTTCGATAGCGGCGTCAAGCAGGACATTTCCGTGTTCGAGCATCAGACCAACCAGCCGCTTTCGGTCACCCTGCTGATCGACACCAGCGGCTCAATGGACAAGGATCTGAAGGTTGCGACCGCCTCGCTGTCGAAGTTTCTGAACGCGCTGGTGAAAGAGGGCAACCCGGATGATGCCGCCTCGCTCTACAGCTTCAACGACCAGGTCACCCTGCTCAATTCGTTTACCCGGCGGTTGACCCGACTCGAAGACAGTTTGAAGCCGCTCAAAGGGGATGCCGGGACCTCGCTTTACGATGCGATCTATCTTTCGACTTCGGCGATGCGCGGCCGCGACGGACGGCACGTGATCGTAGTGGTGACGGACGGCGGCGACACCACCAGCACCAAGAAGTATTCTGACGCGCTGTCGTCGATCCTGCATGCGGAAGCGGTCTTTTATCCCATCGTAGTCGTGCCCATCACGAATCCGGCCGGACGCAATATCGGCGGCGAGCATGCACTCGAAACTTTGGCGCACGACAGCGGCGGCCTGGCGTTTTACCCCACGATCGAACAACTCGACCGTACTTTCTCGGACATCCTGCGCGAGCTGCGCACGCAGTACCTGATCGGTTACTACCCGCACGGGCCCTTGGCCGGTGACGGCAAATTCCACAGAATCCGCCTGGAACTTCCCCACCGTCCGGATTTGCGCATCTCGACGCGCGCTGGCTACTATGGAGTTGTCTCTCGCTAGTACACGAGTCAATTTGCCGTGGCCGGAAAAATTAGTCAGATCAAAGCTCCCGATCACACCCAGCAAGAGGTCCAATACCTGCGGCGCCTGGTGGATGAACGCATCCCGGTGCGAGTGCGTTTGAGCGATAACCAGGAAGTGGAAGGCGTCGTCGAGTTTTACGACGCGAGCTTCATTCGCCTGACCCGGGAGGGCGCTCCCAACCTGTTCCTGTATAAACAAGATCTGAAATACTTGTACGAATTGGCCCACGATTGAAAAGCTTTGTTGAGATAGCGGCTGACATCGCGCGCGAAGCCGGCGCCTCCATTTCGGAGTTCGCGCGGCGCCGCATCGGCTTCGAGTTGAAGGGGGCCTACGACCTGGTGACCGAGGCGGACCGCACCAGCGAGCGTATCATCGTCGCACGTCTGCGCCAGCATTTTCCCACTCACGCGGTTATGGCCGAAGAGGGCAGCGGCAGCGACGGTTCGTCCGAATATCAATGGTATGTGGACCCGCTCGACGGCACTACCAATTTCGCGCACGGCTTCCCGGTGTATAACGTATCGATTGGGCTGGCGCGGGCCGGTGAGCTGATCGCGGGAGTAATTTACGATCCCACGCGCGACGAAATGTTCCAGGCGGAAGCGGGTTCGGGCGCGTTCCTGAACCAGCAGCCGATTCATGTGACGCCCACGGCTCGCATCGACGATTCGCTGTCGGCCACTGGCTTCCCGTCCCGCAAGCGTCATCAAAATATCAATATTCATTTCTATTACCAGCTTGCGATGACGTCACATGGAGTCCGGCGCGCCGGCGCCGCGGCAATCGACCTGGCCTATGTCGCCTGCGGCCGGCTGGACTTCTTTTGGGAGTTCCAGCTGAAACCCTGGGATATGGCGGCCGGCTGCTTGCTGGTGCGCGAGGCCGGCGGCATCTGCACAGACATGCGCGGCGCACCGCTGGATCTATTCGGGCCGCATGTGCTGGCGGACAATGGCGCCCTGCACGCCGCTGTGGTGGAATTGTTCGGCGAAATCTTCGCCGGCAAACAGCGCGAGCCGCTGCCGCAGTAGCCTCGAGCGCACTTGTATCAGAACGTAAATTTAAGTGCTAACTGCATCAGCCGTGGTGGCGCCGATTTGACAACATGCCCAAATAGGTTGCTGTCGTAATCACCGTCCACTGAGGCGGCCCCAAAAAACTGCGCATGATTGAAGGTATTGAAAGTCTCCAGGCGGAACTGCAGGGCCTTGGACTCCGCGATTCGAAAGGTTCGCAGTATCGCCAGATCGAAATTCAACATACCGGGGCCGTGTATCACGCGGCGTGACGCGCTGCCTGGCGTCCCCAAGGCGTTTGCGCTAAACAACGAAGTATTGAAGTAGGGCAGCCCATTGCGCGGATTGCCGTTCAGGTTGAGCGCCCCCGGAGTGTAGTCCGGCAAATCCAGGCTGTGATTGTTCACGCCGTTGGGCACGCTTCCCATCAAAGAATTATCGCCGTCACTGGAGATGGTCACGGGGAACCCGGAACTGACACGAGTGATGCCGGAAAGCGCCCACCCTTGCGTCAAAAATTTAGCCCGCCGCGTCAACCTGTCGAAAGGCAGCTGGTACTCATAGGTCGCCACCAGATTGTGCGTCAGATCCCAGGCCGAGAGCGCGCGCGTGGCCCGGTAGTTAAACGGGTTGACGGGATCCGAAATACTCGACGACTGGTCTATCGATTTACTGTACGTATAGGCCAGCATCAAATCCAACTGCCTGCCTGAGTGCCGCAGGCTCGCTTGAAAAGAGTTGTAGCTGGAATTGCCGAAGCTGCCCTGGAAATCGTCGTTGCTGAAATTCGATCCGAAGGGTCCGCGAGTCCCGTTAATGATTTGGCCCGCGGCGGTGACGTACGTCGCGTCCTCTGCAAAGGGCCCGCAGGTGGTTGTTCCCGGCGCCACCGCACTAGGCTTGCTGAGCGCCAGGCAAAGCGCCGGATTTCCCGGGTTCGCCGAGTAAACCATGAGCAGATGATGGGCCTGCGAGCCTACATAACTCAGGCTCAGCAAAGTGCTCGCTCCGAATTGCCGCTCTATCGCAAGAAAGTAGTTTTCGTTGTAGGGATACTTGTTGCCAGGATAAGGCGTCGTCATGCCGGCCTGCGGCAAGAACGGCGAAAAATCGATGTTTGGATTTGGATTACTCACCGACGCATTCAAGGGAGGGAACTTCAACGGGAAAGGCTGCACATGAACGTCACCGTCCGCCGCGCTAACGAAAGGCGTGGCGAACAGCGGAGGCGCCGGGCTGGTGTAGCTCAATCCGTAAGGAGGCTGCGGCTCGTCAATGGCGATGGTGTTGCCTTGAATCACGGAATAAAACATTCCAAATCCTGCGCGTATGCTCGCCTTTCCCGGCCCGCCAGTGATCTTGCCCAGCCATCCGTCGGCTTTCGACGGCGAGTACGCCAGTCCGATACGCGGCGAAAACGGATTGCCCTGCGGAACCAACGTATTCGGAATTCCGGAATCGGTGGGATAAACCAGGCCCCTCGGCGCCGTCGGGAAAACTTTGGACTGTTGCCCCAGGACAAACGTCGGAATCTGGTTGTACTTCTCTGACCAATACTGCATCAGATCCCAGCGCACGCCCAGATTCAGAGTGAGATTGGACCGTACCCGCCAGCTATCCTGCACAAAGGCTGCGGCATATTTGTGGCGTCCGTAGTAGGTCTGTGAATCGGCTTGATTGTAGTTACTGGCTACGCCCAGCAGAAAATCCGCGAAGTCCGAGCCAGTTTCAGAACCATAAAAAGTGAATGCTCCGTTGAAGGTTGGGTTCGGATTCACATTGACTTGTTCTATGCTAACCCGCCCCCCGGCTTTCAGACTGTGGCTCCCGATCACCTTGGAAAAATGGTCGCTCAGCACATAAGTGTTATTCGCTTGCGTAAGGTTTGTAATGGGAGTCCCGATTGTAAAGGAGTTGAAAGTCACGTTCTCGACTCCTTCGATTTTCGGGTCTAGAACCACAATGCTCGGAGTCCCATCTGGATTGACAAAACCCTGCGAGACCAGGCTGGGGCCAACTCCGCCCGCCGGTTGTCCAACGTTGTTCGCGCTGCGCATGTAGCTAAGGCGCAGCTCATTCACCATGGAGGCTCCAAAAGTTTTCGTCTGGCCCAGGTTGATCAACTGGCCGCGCCCCAAATTAAGGGCCGCAAATCCGGGTACGTTTGCGCCACCTTGGCCTGTCGGATAAGGGTTGTTCAAATCGTAATCGTCGAAGTAATAGTAAGCCGTCAGCAGTCCCCAATGCCCACTATTGCCGTCCACACGGAAACTGCCCTTGTCATCGCGGAGGATCTTCCCCACCGACGCCGTGGAAAAAGTGCTGTCCCCGACGTTCGGCGCTGGAATGTACTTCAGTAGATTTACGGATGGCACCGCCCAGGCTTGCCGCGGAATAATGGCATTCGGGAAAACACACTGCGTGCTGAATACGCAACCGCGCGTATAGTAGGGCTCGTTCGCGGAAACCGTGTAGCCCAACTTCTGCGATAGCAGGTTTGCCAGATTCGGGCCGCCCACCTCGCCTGTAAGAGACCCGGCCTCATCCGCGAGATTGCCGTTCCGGTTCGCCAGAGTCGGGACAGAAATCAGCCCCGTGTCGAATCCCTGGCTCTGCCGCGTGGCTTGGTAATCGCCAAAGTAGAAGACTTTATTCTGCCGGATGGGGCCGCCGATTGTGCCGCCAAATTGATTCTGGCGGTAGAAACTTCGCTCGGGAGAAAAGAAGCTGCGGGCGTCAAGCGCCGTGTTGCGCAGGAACTCAAAGCCGCTGCCGTGCAATCCGTTTCCGCCCGACTTCGTCACCACATTGACAACGCCGCCGCTGTAATTGCCGTACTCTGCGTCGAAGTTATTGGTCAGGATACGGAACTCGGCGATGGAATCCAGGTTGGGGACGACGGATGTGCCGCCGTTCATCAATTCTTTAACATCGCCCCCATTCACCATGAAGCCATTCGCGTCCTCACGCTGGCCGCTGATCGACTGGTTGCCCGGGTTGAGCGTTCCGGATGGAGCGATTGCGATGGAGGCGCCCGCCATGACGATGGATTCAGGCTGCTGCGTGGTGGTGGGAACAATCCCGGGTTGCAGAGCCAGCAAGTCGGTGAAGCTGCGGCCATTGAGGGCCACGGCTGTCATAGCCCGGCCGGCGACCACCTGACCCATCTGTGTGCTCACGGATTCCACTTGGGTTGCGTTTTCGAGTACCGTGATTTCCTCGATCTTCTCTATCATCTCCGCGGTCAAGTCGATGTGCAGCGCGCTGTCGGCGTCAATCGTGAGTCCGTTCCGCTTGGCGGGCCGGAAACCTTCCACCTGCGCTTGCAGGTCGTAGCGGCCGACCGACAGGCTGGGAAATATGTAGAATCCTTTGTTGTCGGTCGTCGTTTTCGTCTGGATCCCCTGAGCCGTGTTCGTCACAACCAACGTGGCTCCCGGTATGACCGCCCCGCTGGGATCTTTTAGGGTGCCGGAAATACTGCCGGTGGTAGCCGCCGGCGACACGCCGGGGCAAATGGCAAATAACAGACCAGCCATTGCGGCGATGCGGAGCATGGTCATGGCGGGTATGGAGTGTAGGCCTTGCATTAGTACGTTTTACTTGCGTGAATGGTTTTCATCGCGGAGAGCAGAATACGTAGTCCCACCGAGGACCACCTTTATAGCATTCGCCAGGTGCGAGCCATCCCTGGCGCCAAAACCGGTTACTGCCACGCGGGCTCCTTGCTTCAAGGAATCCACCTTCCATCCCTGACTCAGAAGCGCGTTGGGGCTGCCCAATTCCAATTCCCAGTTGGTGCCTTTTCCGCTTCCGTCCTTTACGTCCAGATCGAACGTCACATGGGGGTTCTTCCAATAGACCTTGGTAACCGTGCCGCTCAAGGTGATCAAATGGCTCTCGTCGTACTTCGCCATGAAGGAGTGATGCGCCAAGGTCGGCATCGCCGCCAGCAGCAATCCGGCAGCCGCCTTCAGAACAACTCGATGGATACCCATGCCGTATCTCCGGAAGAAGCGATCCCCGCCCGTAAGACTGAGTGACTCGATTATAACCAAGACCGTGCCGCGATGAGTGTCCTATCGCAATGCGGGTTGCGGTTCGGCCATCACCGGTACATTCTTCTTGCGCTTGGTCTTACGGCTAGACCCGGTGAAGCGCTCCATGTAGATGTAAATCACCGGCGTGATGTAGAGGGTCAGCAGTTGCGAGACTACCAGGCCACCGACGACCGCCAGACCGAGGGGCCGCCGCGCTTCTCCGCCGGCGCCAAGTCCCAGCGCGATCGGCAGTGTGCCTACCAGGGCCGCCATGGTGGTCATCATGATAGGCCGGAAGCGCACTAAGCAGGCTTCGGTGATGGCTTCGGCAGGCGTTGAGCCCATGGTGCGCTGGGCCTCCACCGCGAAGTCGATCATCATGATGGCGTTCTTCTTCACAATTCCGATCAACATGATGATGCCCACGAACGAAAATATGTTGAGCTCATTCTTGAAAACCAGCAGCGTAATCAGCGCTCCCAATCCCGCCGAAGGCAAACCCGACAAGATCGTCAAGGGATGAATGAAGCTCTCATACAGAATACCCAGCACCATGTAGATGACCAGAATCGCCATCACCAGCAGCATGCCCATGCCGGCAAACGACGACTGGAACGCGGCTGCCGTGCCCTGGAACTGGGTGCGGATGGTCGGTGGGAGATTCTCGCGAGCGGCCTCTTCAATTCGATCCGTGATCTCGCCCAGGGAGACGCCCGGGACCATATCAAAGGAAAAAGACACCGCCGGGGATTGTCCCAGATGGGCCACTGTCAATGATCCTACTTGGTTTTTCGGCGTGACCACGGAATCCAGCGGAACCAGCTTGCCCGAACTGGAGCGAACATAGAGCATATGCAGAGCCAGCGCATCGCGCTGGAATTTCGGCAACAACTCCATGATCACTTCATAGTCGTTCGTCGGCGTGAAGATGTTTGAAACCTGCCGGGTTCCGTAGGCGCTAAACAGCGCGCTCTCCACCTGGGTGGCTGTCACTCCCATGGAGGACGCTCGGTCACGGTCAATATCCAGCATGACTTGCGGGCTGGCGATCTGCAGGTCGCTATTCACATCGGTCAAGCCCGGGATCCGCCTCATCACGCCGTCAAAACTCTGGGCGCTGCGATACAGTTCATCCAGATTCTGCGCCTGCAGCGTGAATATATACTGGCTCCGGCCACCGAATCCGCCGATACGCATGGCGGGCGGATTGGTCAGGAATACCAGTCCGCCAGGAATACGCGCCAGTTTCGGACGAAGTTCGTTGATGACCTGATCCGCCGTCAGCGTTCGGTCTTTGCGGGGTTTCAGGCGGATTTCGACGCGTCCATTGTTATTGGAGCCACTGACGCTGACGCCCGACGCATCCACATTCGGGTCATTTGCAATGATTTGCGCTGCCGCGAAACCGGCCTTCCGCATCACATCAAAAGACGCATCCTGAGCAAACTGCATTTGGCCTTGAATGCTGCCCGTGTCGGTGCTCGGAATAAACCCTGTAGGCACCAGGCGGTAAACATACACGGTCGCCACCAGGGTGCCGAACGCCACCATCAGGGTTACGAGCCGGAAGCGAATGACTTTGCGGAGCGTCCACACGTAGGTGTCGCGCCACATGTCGAACATCCGCTCGGTAGCCCGGAACAGGAAGTTATGATGCTCGCTCGGCGGCTGCAAGAAGCGGCTGCACAGCATAGGCGTCAAACTGAGCGACACGATGCCGGAAATAATGATCGCTGACATGATCACCACGGCAAATTCGTGAAACAGGCGGCCTACAATTCCGCCCATGAACAGAATCGGAATAAATACCGCAGCCAGCGACAGGGTCATCGAAAGCACGGTGAAACCAATTTCCTTGCCGCCCTCCAGCGCGGCTTCAAAACGAGGTTTCCCCATTTCCATGTGCCGGACGATATTTTCCAGCACCACAATGGCGTCGTCCACTACGAAACCCACGGCCAGCGTAAGCGCCATCAGTGAGAGGTTATCCACGGTGTAGCCAAACAGCGACATCACCGCAAAAGTGCCCAGTATCGAGAGCGGCAAGGCGAGGCTGGGGATCAACGTCGCGGATACATTGCGCAGGAAGAGAAAGATGACCAACACCACCAGCCCGATCGCCAGAATAAGCGTAAACTTCACGTCGTGCACCGATTCCCGAATAGCCTGGGCGCGGTCCGACATGACGTCCAGATTGATAGAGGGGGGAAGTTGCGCTCGAAAAGTTGGCATCAACTTCAGAATGGTGTCGACAATCTCAACCGTATTGGTACCGGGCTGGCGATTCACCGATAACATCACCGAGTTGCGCAGGTTGAACCAGCTCGCACTCTTGTCGTCCTGAACGCCGTCGATCACCTGGCCTAGATCCTGCAGCCGTACCGGTGAGCCATTGCGGTAGGCCACAATCAGCGGCCGGTATTCAGCCGCAGTATTTAGCTGGCCGTTGGCCTGTACCGTGAACGCCTGATTATTGCCCCACAACGTGCCGGTCGGCAGATTCGCATTATGCTGCCCTATGGCAGAAGATATATCGTCCAGGCTGATCTGGCGGTTCACCAGTTTATTGGGGTCCAGTTGCACGCGGACCGCGTATTTGGATCCGCTTCCACCGCCAAATTGGGCAACCTGTGAAACTCCGTTGATGGTTGAGATCTGAGGAGCAATCACAGTTTCGGCATACTCGTTGACCTGAGAAGCGGGTAGCGTAGTGGAATTGAGTGACACCTGCAGAATGGGCCGATCCGCGGGATTCAGTTTGCGCGTCGTGGGTGGATTCGGCATCCCCGGGGGTAACCGCCGCGCCACTGAGGAAATCGAATTCTGCACATCCGCGGCAGCCGAATCAATGTCGCGATCCAGCGAAAATTGCAAGGTTAGGAAAGTTTGGGAGCGCTGGCTCGACGACGTCATGTTGTCCAGCCCCGCAATTGTCGAGAACTCCCGTTCGAGCGGAGCGGCCACCGACGCTGCCATGGTCTCAGGACTGGCCCCAGGCAGGCTCGCCATCACCATAATAGTAGGGAAATCGATTACGGGCAGATCATTCACTGGAAGGGCCCGATAGCCCACGGCGCCGAAGATTAGAATGCCGATCATTACCAGCGCGGTCATCACCGGCCGGCGGATAAAGAGAGCAGTTAAATTCATAGGACCAACCCTACGGCGGAGCGGCCTGACAAGAGTCTAGAAAGTGGCACGGGTACCTACGTTAATATTACGCGATACGAAACCGTTCACCCTATCCCAAATGGCAGGATTTAAACGCCAACTGGCAGGTAGCGGAGCTGCCGTCCCCAAGCAATCTAGCGGGCGGGCAGCAGGTCGATGACGGCCCCCGGCGGCAAGCCCCGGATGACCGTCCCGGCCGGCAGAGCTAGCGGCGCGCGCAGCCAGAACGGGTGTCCAAACACCGGCTTATAGGGCTGCAGCCAAAGCAGCGGCTGGATGCTGCCATCCGGCAACTCCGCCATCATCTGGAAAGAGGCGCCGGACTCTATCTTAGAAGGTCTAATACCTGCCAAATCAATAGGTTGCCGCAGTTTATATTCTCCGCTGATAGCCAGCTTGGCGGAGCCATGCGGCGGCGGCGCGGGAGCCGTCCACTTCGGCGTCTGCGGTAAATCCTTGGGTTCGCCCTCCGGCGAGCCGCCTTCCACCCAGTCGCCGATCAGCTCGATCTGTTCCGGAGTCAGAGCCTGATCGTCCCGAAAATCACCGAAGCCCTTTACCGCGCCCCAGGGCGGCATCCTACGCTCCAGAACCTCTTCCTGGATGGCCTTTGCCCAGGGCCGCGCGTCGTTGTAAGACATGAGGGAAAACGCGCTTCCGCCATCGCGATGACAGATGGCGCAGCGCGCGTACACGATGCGAATAATCTCCCGGTCGAAAGTGATCTTGGTGGTGATGACGTCGTGGCCCAAGGCCGCGCCGGGAAACGCGCCGAACAGGGCCGCGCAACAGATCAGTGAATAAACTCGTCTGGTCACCTGCGTACTAGATTAACGCGGCGCTCCGGCCATGCCGACCGAAGGCGTGGTTGCCGCGGGCGTATCCTCGCCCGGGCGTGGCGGGCGCGGTTTTGGCAACGGCTTGCGCGGCAGCTTCTCCGGGCGCGTCGCGGCGTTATACACGATCGAAGCGATGATGGCCGCGGCCTGCTCCAGATCGGCGGGCTGAATACGATCGTACACATCCATATTCGAATGGTGCGTGCGCGTGAAATAATCCAGGGGGTCCTGAACGAACTGGAATCCGGGCAGGCCCACGGCGTCGAATGAAAGGTGATCGGTGCCGCCGGTATTGCGCAGCGTGATGGCGCCGGCGCCCAGGTCCTTGAAAGGCTCAAACCATCTTTCGAAGATAGGCCGCATAGCGTCGTTGTCCTGCAGATTGACGCCGCGAATTTTGCCGCTGCCATTGTCCAGATTGAAGTAGCCGGAGAAGTGTTCGTGCTCGGCGGTGGGCTTCATGACCGCAGGGTCTGCAAAATGTTCTTTGACGTAGGCGCGGGAGCCCAGCAGCCCTTCCTCTTCGCCGCCCCATAGCGCCAGCCGCACGGTGCGGTCCATTTTCAGATCGAGAGTCTTCAGGATGCGCATCACCTCCATCGCGACCGCGGAGCCCGCCGCGTTATCGGTAGCCCCCGTACCCAGGTGCCAGGAATCGAAGTGCGCGCCCACCATCACCACTTCCTCCCGCTTGGCCTTGCCGGGAATCTCGGCAATGACATTGAACGACGCCGGATCGTCGTCGTAGAACTGAGCTTTCACATCGAAGGTGAGCTTGACGGGAAGCTTGTGATTCAGCAACCGCGCGATTCGATTATAGTGTTCCGCGGAGAGCACGATCGTGGGAACACCGTCTTTGGCTTCGCGGTCCCCGCCCAGGCCGTAAACCGTTCCGGCGTCGCCTTCGCTGGACTCGCGAATCACCAGCGGCACTCCTTCGTCCTTCCAAAACCGATTCACCCGCTCGCGGAGGCGGCGCGCCTGCTGTGGATTAAACGGCGGCTGCCCCGCGCGATCACCGCGTCGCGGCGCCGCTGGAATCGGGAACACGGAAAGATCGGCGAGCTGCGCGTCGCTGAGCCTGCGGCCGGCGGGGTCGGTGGGCAAGGTGAGCGTACGCGGAAAGTCGCGCAGAACGATTTTGCCGCGGAGCTTTCCTTTATATTGTTCCAGGTCGGCTTCGGTGCGAACCGGCGCGAGCATTGCTTCGGCGGTCAGCGGCCCGTCGGTGCCGGGGGTCCATGCCAGCGGATAGCCGATGAGCGGCTGATACTGGGGCTCGTCGATAAAGCCCGCGTAGGAAGTGTAAGCCCAACCGCGCCCGAAGGGTCCCCATTTTTCGAGTTTGACGTTGTCGAGACCGTATTCCTTGAGCTGCTTGACGGCCCACTCGCCGGCGGCGCGAAACTGCGGTGAATTGGTAAGGCGCGGCCCATAAACGTCGGTGAGCTGGAACACGGTGTCCATCACCTTGGAATTCTGAAACGCTTCCGCCTTGATCTGATGAACCACGCCTAGATCCACGCGTTCCTGAACCCGGTCCTGAGCGGAAATGGTTAAGGCACACGTCAGGCTCAGTGCCAGCACGGGCTGCATTTGCCGCAACATCTTCGTCGATGAGGATAACAGAGAATGGCGCGGACGTGAAGCCTGGGAGGCTATTTGAGTACTTGGTACGAGGCAGAGAAGGAACTTCCTCGGATAGTTTTATCACGTTCTTTTGGGTCACTTCTACGGGTAGCCGTCAACCCTCCAAGTGGATCAGAGAAGTGTATTAGAGTGGACGGGTCACGTCGACGCCTGGCCAGATCATTTCTCACGAACGGTAGCAATCCTGGACTCGCTCAAATCCAGCTCGCGCTCGATAAGCCGCAGGACGTCATCGTTGATACGGCCTTCATCGCGCAGACGAACGGCTGTTTCACGTTCTACGCGCAGGGCCTCGAGAGAAAGCTCAAGATGACGATCATGGTCGGTTATCTGCCCCTGGTTAACCTCGCCATGCTCAAGGCTTGCAAGCCGCTGGTGATAGTGCCGGGTAAGATCTTCGTAGAGCGCGGCGGCTTCCTCGCTGTCCTTTTCCTTCGCATCATTCAAATGGGATACTGCGGCGTCAATCATAATTCGCCGCGCTTCCTGTTCCTCGCAGTTCGGGCCGGCGGCTCCGGCCAAGCCGAAGGCACGGATAAGAGGAGGAAGGGTGACGCCTTGCAATACCAGGGTGACGCATATGACGCAAAACGTGAGAAAGATAATCAGGTCCCGTTGGGGGAACGGACTGCCATCGGCAAGCAAAGCCGGAAGGGCAAGGGCAGCGGCGAGCGAGACGACTCCTCGCATGCCAGTCCACCCGAGGATGAAAGTCTGGCGGGGGCGTGGCCGCCTTTCCCGCTGATGGAGAAGCCGGGTCCGCACCAGCCAAGCGACGCCGGCCCCCGGAAACACCCACAGCAGGCGCAGCAGGATGAGGAGAACGCTGAAGACCGCGCCATCCACCACCAACGTTGACAGACTGTATCCACGGATGGAGGCTCGAATCTCCGGAAGCTGCAGTCCAATCAGAACAAACACCAGCCCATTCAGAACATAATTCAACGATTCCCAGACGGACCAGGCTTGGAGTCGAACCGAAGGCGAAAAGAAGTTGGCGCTGCGCCGGGAGAGGAATAATCCGCATGCGACAACCGCTAGTACGCCCGAGGCATGAACCTGCTCCGCGGCGAGA
Organism: Bryobacteraceae bacterium; assembly: GCA_035496735.1. Taxonomy (GTDB): domain Bacteria; phylum Acidobacteriota; class Terriglobia; order Bryobacterales; family Bryobacteraceae; genus Palsa-187. The sequence goes on from DATJEI010000130.1 coordinate 14,267, forward strand.
TATGCGGCATAGGGGATCAATATGCTGAGCGTGATCTCGATCGGCCCATCATCGATCCGGCGCTCGATGTAGTAGGCGACGAAGCCGACCAGCAGGCCCAGCGCAATGCCGCCGGCAGTGAGCCAAGCTAACGTCAAGATGCCGGTGGACACCGTCGGTACTTGCTTGTGGACCACAATGGCCGTGGCGAATTGAAGAGCCAGCAAGCCGGTGGCGTCGTTGATGAGACTTTCTCCTTCTAGAATGTCTACGATTCGGCGCGGTAGCCCGACTCGCCGGGCTATGGAAGTGGCAGCAATGGCGTCCGTGGGCGCCACGACGGCGCCAAGCACAAAGCCAAGGCGCCAGTCAAAGCCAGCGAAAACCCTTGGCGCAACCAGCGCAACAGCGATAACAGTGAATCCGACCAAGCCGAAAGCGAGGAGCAAGATGCTGACAAGGTTGTACCGAAAGTCGCGCCAAGAAGTAGTCCAGGCAGCGGCATAGAGCAAAGGTGGCAGAACCACCAGGAAGACAAGGTCGGGATTGAGGCCGATGTTCGGAATGCCGGGAACAAAGCCTAGAATTAACCCGCCAATGACCATGACAATCGGATAAGGAGTTCCGAGTCTTCTGGCGATAAGTCCGAAAACGACAATAAAGAGCAACAGAAGAAGAAAGACAAGTTCCACTTTTCCGATGTCATTCATTGACGCAACCTATCCTATGAAGATACCCGTAAACGGATGGGCCCAGACTTCGCTAAGCCCCGGGGCCAAACGTCAGGAAGACCCGTGAAGGGAAGTTACCTCGCGGGATAGGCGCTATCCCCGAGCTGGTGGAAGACAAATGGTATGAAACTCTCCCGCACAACCAGCGCGGAAGGCTGCTCGAAATGGTCGCTGCTCGCGCGCGGCAATGACCGGATCTTCGTGGTCAGTGCGCCCTGGTATGTCGGAATGCGGCTCTAAAACCCCAGGCGCATCTGCATTTCCAGGCGCCGGTTGTTGGCATTCTCCGAAAAGCCTTCGCCATTCAGATTGCCGGCCATTTGGTTGGCTTGCCCGAATAGCGGCGACGTAATGTTTCCGATGATCGGACCCGGGTTGGTGTGGTTCAGCAGGTTGCGCATCGATAGGGAAACGCTCAGGCTATAATGGCGCTCGGCGGGCGCGGCGAAGATGCCGCCTCCGGATTCCGCGGCCTTGCGTTCGGCCCCGAATGTGAAAATCTTGGCGACCCGCAGGTTGACGAACATCTGGCCCGGGCCGCGTCCAAAGTTGCGCGAAACCAGCGTCTCGCCCGACCCTGCGGGATTGGGATCCAGCAAACCATAAGAAGTTTGAATCAGCCCCGGCCTGCGGGGGTCGGTGGCAATGCCGGGACGGGCGTTGAACAGGCTGGTGCCGTAGAGATCGCTCCCGGTAGTGATGTCGAACGGCGCGCCGGATTGCAGCGCGATGAACGGACTGAGCCGCACATTCCACCGGGTATTGATAGTTCCACCGGTATTCAAGCGGCGGCGGATGTCGTAGGCTGCCGGACCATATTCGCCCGTCAGGCTGTAAGGATTCGCGGGGAATGTTCCAATGCCGTCGGTGTCGCTCATGGCTCGATTGAAGACATAGGTACCGAACAGCGAAACGGTTCGGCTTACTTTCGAATTAACATTCATCACCAGCTGATTCTGGCGGAAAATGCCGGAGGACTCCATCGCAAACAACGGTCCGGGATGTCCTAACGGGAAGACGCCGCTACCTGGAATTGCGGGATCGTAGGTTCCCGGCAGGGGCGCGTTGGTATCCATGGAGCGAAGCTCGCGAAACCCGCGTGCATTGGTGTAGGTGACTGCCAATGTCGTATTTTTCGGCAACTGGCGCTCCAAGGTCGCTGCGGACTGCAGAACATAGGGCGACCGCAGCGACGGACTGATTTGCCGGATCACCTGCTCGGATTGGAACCCGGCCCACGCGGAAGTTGTGGGGACGTTCGGGAAGAAATCCGGATTCGTCACCACATACTGCTGCTGGACGATGCCGTTGTAGCGCTCCGCGGCGAGCGAGTAGGAAAGCGGGAAGCGATCGTAAAAGATTCCGAAGCCGCCGCGCAGCACGGTTTTAGGATGCGGGCTGTTCGCATGACCGCCGGGCGCCCAGGCGAATCCCACGCGAGGCGCGATGTCGCCGGCGTCGTGAATGTTGGGCTGGTTCTCATAGCGGAGTCCCAGGTTGAGCGTGAGGTCAGGACGCAGACGCCAGTCGTCACCGGCGAAAACCGAGATATCGAATCGGTTCGCGATCGTTTCCGGGATCCCGGCGGCAATACTGAACTGCGACGCGCCGCCGCCGCGCGCCAGGATCTGCGCCGGTGTCAGCCCCGCTTGCTGAAATACCACGGTGCGTCGATAGCGCTCGATGGAATCGATCTGTTCCAGCACGGGTTGGCCCGCATCCAGCAACGGCTGCTGAGTGGCGTCGAGAACCGGTGCGAGGCCCCCGCTAAACGTGAAGGTCCCGTTGAAATTCTGCGGAGAAACATTGTCGTCCGTGACAAAGCGCGCGCGGAGTCCGAATCTCCAGGTATGGGAGCCGCGCACGCTAGTGGTGTTGTTTTGCAGCTCGTAGTAGGTTTGCTTATCGAGGTTGTGCCCCACGGGCGAACCGCCGGCGGTGAAAGATCCCAGAACCTGCACGCTGGGGCCGGACGAATCGGCCTGCAACTCCTGAGAGTTGTGATACAGCTGGAACCGGGTTTCATTCACGGTCGCGCCGTGTACCGAAGTCTCAATGAATTGTGCGGTTTGGATGACGTAATGGTTGTGATAGCCGCTGGACGTAAGATTAAAACCGCCGATACCTGCGCCCTGGATGTCGCCGCGAATGAAGCCGTAGCGCAGCGTGAGAGTGTTGTTGTCATTCAACTGATAGTCGATGCGCGGCTCCACGCGGCTGCGGCGCTGCACAGTCTTGAAAATATTCAGCAGTGGAGCCGCGGTCAGGGTGGTTGGATCCAGCGTAACCGCATTGACGATGGAACCGTTGTCGACATTGTTCTGGTTGGCGTCCAGCGCAAACGAGGTGCGCCGGTTGATGGGTCCGCTCAACGAGTTCTCGAACTCGTTGAGCGATAGCGGGGCCTTCTGAATGGAGTAAGGGTTGCGCGCATTCCAAAACTGGTTGGCAAAGTTGTAGTTGAGAGAGCCGTGATATTTGTCGGTTCCCGGCTTGGTGAGAATCTCGATACGGCCCAGGCCCAAATGGTCGACCTCCGGCGAAAAGGGGTTCTGGTTGATGCGAATTTCGCGAATTGATTCCTTGGGTGGCAGTTCGCCGCTGCTGAATCCGTCGACAAAAATGGCGCCCCCGCCCGGGCCGGCCGAAGGTCCAGCCAGTGCCTCCAAGTCGGCCTGCAAATCTTCGGGGTCGTCGGAGAGCGAATTCAGATCGTCGCCCGTGAGAATGGTAGCGGTAGCGTTGCTTGCGGAATCGGTGCTCACCACTGGCCCGGCATTCTCCTCCACCACGATCTGCTGAACCGTGGAAGCCACCATCAGCCGCAGATTCAGGGTTTGAGTACCGGGACGGATCGTCAGCGCCTGGGCTTTCGCCAGCACTAACTGCGGCGCCGAGGCTTGAACCGCGTAGTCGCCGGTGGTTAATCCGGCAAAAACATAGACACCGTCGCCGCCGGTAGTGGCAGTTCTTTCCGCTCCCTGCGGACCGGACAGCGTGATCGTTGCATTAGGGACAACCGCTCCGCTTTCATCGGTAACCACGCCCCGAAGGATCGAGTTCTGAGCGAACGACAATGCCGCGCCGCACAGAACCAGCAGACACAAAACCAGCAGCCTCACTGAATCGATCCCGTTTTCATCGACTGATATTTTACAACGCGCACGAGCGCAATCGGAATCGAATTACGCTCATTCGACTGCGGAGAGCAGCCTACTGGTTGTGGAAGCGCCGCGGGGCGGATAAGCCCGGTGGAACCAATGGCTCCACCTGGGAATACGCCGTGGCAACCTTGCCGTCCTCAAGACGGATGACGGTGGCCTTACGGCCGCGATCCCGGGAGTACACAAAGGTCTCGATCATGTGGCCGCCGGCGGAGGTTACCGCGGATAAAGCCGGATCCCCATACTTATTCGTAATCGCGTCTACGTGGGCTCCGCTTGTGATCTGTTCGACGGCCGGAAATGGCGGAGGAGGAAGCTTAACCTCCGGAGCGGGTGGCGGAGCCACCGCGGCAACTGCGACCGGCTGTTCCACCACCACCGGCGGAGCTGGTTTGGGTCTCGCAACTTTCTTGACTACCGGAGCGGGTTCAGGGACGGGCGCGGGCTCCTGCACTTGTGGCGCAGTGGCATTCAGGGGATGCGCGGGAGTTTGCGTCCACCACACGGCGAGGCCACCCACCACGATCAGGCAGATGACCATCAACACGACACCATCTTTCAGCATTGACCGACCTCCTCCGCTCAGGCCGAATACCCGCCTGAGTGTCAACAAACGTCACTCTACCACAGGGCATACCGCAAAAGGGAGAGTACTAGCGAGGGGCGCGATGCCCAAGCAATACTGGTACGCCGGTACTGGCGACGTTGGGTCGCTTCTCGGTGTAGGCGGGCCTCATTTTCCGCGCAGATCGTTCAGCAGCGGAATGTCCTTGGAGGGTTTCGGCGGCGGAATGGTCTTCAGAAACGCGTAGACGTCGGCAAGCTCCCGGTCCGACATGACCTTCTCGGTAAAGGCCGGCATCTGACCCGCCGGGCGGCGTACATAGCGGATTAGGCCCTGCGCGTTCAGCCGAGGTGGACCGATGCGGGCTCCAGCGATCGTTCCTTGCCCGACGGTCCCGTGGCATTGATAGCAACCGTTCTTCATATACAGGCGCTGGCCGGCGCCAGCATTACCCGCTGGGTCCTGCGCCCGAACCAAAGCCGTGAGCAAGAGAGCGGCAAGAAGAAGTTTCTGCATGCTGGCTGCTCTCTAGCGCGGCTGCGTCACGACGTCGATCAAGGCCGGTTCGCCGCGTTTCACCACTGCGATGGCTTCCTTGATCGCGGGGCCCAAGTCCTTGGGATCGGTAATGGGACCCTTGCCGTACATGCCATACGCCTTGGCCATGGTCGCGTAGTCGATGTTGGGATCGTTAATCCCGCTGCCCACGCTGAAAGTGCTCACACTGCGGTTGGCGCGCGCGGCCATGTCGGTGAGATACATCGCCTCCTGATGATAAGCGCGATTGTTGTGCATGATGGTCAGAAGAGGAATGCGATGATGCGCCGCCGTCCAGAGAACGCCGGGCGCGTAATTGAGATCGCCGTCGCATTGAATATTCACGGTCAGGCGCCCATGCTTGCGATTCGCCAGCGCCGCGCCCACCGCCGCCGGCGCTCCATAGCCGATCCCGTAGGCACCGTGCTCGCCAAGGTACTGATAATGCTTCTTGAAGTCCCAAAGCCGCAGCGGCCAACTGCTAAAAAATGGATTGACGTCGGACACCAGCGACCAGTCCTCATTTTTGATCTGGTTCCACAACTCCATGCTCACGCGGGCCGTGCTGATCGGGCTGGCGTCCCAGCCGTAAGCCGCAAGTTCAATATCGCGCTCGCGAGCGGCCTTCGACGCCTCGGCCAGTTTCGCGCCGCGCGCCTGCATGGCGCGCCTGCGGTCCGGCGTTATCAGCTTCCTGCAGGCTTCAATCAAAGCCGGCAGTGTGGCTTCGGCATCCGCCGCGATCGACAGGTCCACTTCTGCGTAGCGCCCGAAGTCCTGATAGTTGCTCTTTCCGTAAAGATCGCCCGAGTAGATCGTAACCAGCTTCGCGCCCGGCTTGGTGATCGGCTTCGACTGCATGCCCATGCGGTTGATGGGAGTCTGCGTATGAGTCGCCATCCAGAAATCCTGGACTTCCAGGCCCAGAACCACATCGGCGGTGGCAATGTTGCCGCCGCTCAAGGGATGCAGGGACGGAAAGTTCATGCGGAAATGGCGATCCTGCACCGGCGCCTGCAGGGTCTCGGCAAGTTCCACCAGCAAAGCAATGCCCTGTGGAGTGCGCGCCGAGCGGCCCGCGACGATCAGTGGATTTTCCGCCGCCACCAGCAGCTTCGCGGCTTCGGCCAGTGCTCCCGAATCGCCCGCCGGCGGCGCCGGCAACGTGAGTTTGGGAATCCGCGCGGTGCGCCGGTCGGCCTCCGGCATTGGCTCTTCCTGCAGCACCGCGTCGGCTACGATCACCACCGGCTCATACGGCGGCGTCATCGCGATCTTATAAGCGCGCACCGATGACTCCGCGAAATGTCCCAGCGATACTGGGTTGTCATCCCACTTGGTATAGTCGCGGACCATGGCGGCCGCGTCCTGGACACTGTGCGCCCATTCCACGTCGCTGCGGCGGAATTTGATGTCTTGAATGTTGCCGAGAACGATGTACACCGGCACGCGATCGGCATAGGCGTTATAGATCGCCATCGACGCGTGCTGTAACCCGACGGTGCCGTGCGCCATCACCATCAACGGCTTACCTTCGATCTTGAAGTAGCCGTGCGCCATGGCCACCGACGATTCTTCGTGGCAGCAGGTGATGAACTCCGGAGCCTTATTGCCGCCGTAGTTGACCAGCGATTCATGCAGTCCGCGGAAGCTGGACCCAGGATTGGCGCAGACGTAATCGAAGTTCAGGGTCTTGATGACATCAACCATGAAATCGGCGCCGGGGCGGTCCGTTGTGTAGACATCGACAGTGGAGACGTCGCCGCGAATCGGGGGAGACTTCTCGGCGGCGGCCAGTGCGGTGGAAGGCAGCGGCGTTGCCGCACGTTCCGGGGCTTGTGCTTTAGCGGCGGGAGTACTCGTTGCCAGCGCCGCCGCTCCGGCAGCCGCGCCCGCCGCGCCTTTCAAAAAGCCGCGCCGCCCGACTGGACCTTTCCTGGCCATCTACATCGCCTCCCGGCTCTGAGAATCAAAGTAGCATTATTCTCGCCTGGGGGGCGATTCTCGACTGGGACGCTGGTACCGCGGGACTGGCGGTGCGCAAGTCGGTCAGGCAATCGCAGCGGGCGGCGTGATACTGCAGCTAGACCGCAAAAATATTACCGCGGAGGAACCTAAAAGGGAGTTCCCCCGCGGCTGCCGGCAAGGTCATCACTCCGTTACTTAACCGGCGAGTTCATACGGTAAAAATTGTTAGGTCCGGGGTTGGGGCTTTGCCAGGCTTGATACAAATACGCGCTGGCGAGCCCTATGCCGATGATCGCGGTGATTACGGTCATGGTAATGCCCCAATGGTCGATCGTGGTCAGACGGTGCGCCAGTGACTTCTGCTTGGCGATCTCACCTTCTTCGCCGGGAGCCAGGCGTACGACATCTTCTTCCTCGTGGGTCGCGAGAATCCGGCGGTAAATCGCCAGAATCAGCGTGGCAGCTCCGAGGACGATCCAAACGGAAACAATGAAAGTTGCGTTCATGAGTGATGGCCTCCTTAAACCTGCCTAGTAAAAAGCACTTGAGAGTCCAAACTCACTTCCTCGCAACATCAATGTCTTAGGACGCAGCCAGCAGGTGCTGTGGGTGATTGCGCCCAACTGGACCCACCACGCCGCGCGTTGCAGCGCAGGCTGTTGCAGCGCAGGCTTGACCCGAAGCACCCCGCACCTTACCCTTAGCGGTATGAGCGCAATCACGATCAAGGTCAACGGCCAGAGCCACACTCTGGACCTGGACCCCGCGACTCCCCTCCTCTATGTGTTAAGCGACGACCTGGCGCTGCGCGGCCCCAAGTTCGGCTGCGGGCTGGGGCAATGCGGCGCGTGCACGGCCATCGTGAACGGAACCGCGGTGCGATCCTGCGTGACGCCCGTGAGTTCGGTTGTGGGCAAAGAAATCGTCACTCTGGAGGGGCTGGGCACGCCCGAAAATCCGCATCCGATCCAGAAAGCCTTTATCGACGAGCAGGCCGCCCAGTGCGGGTTCTGCCTGAACGGCGTCATCCTGACGGCGAAAGCTTTCCTGGACAAGAATCCGAAAGCCAGCGAGGCCGAGACGCAACAAGCTTTATCCACCGTGCTCTGCCGCTGCTTCACGCACGTGCGGATGCATGCGGCGATTCAGCGCTACGCGAAGGAGGTGGCGAAATGACTCCCGACGCCCGGGCCGCACTTAATCGCCGCAGCTTCCTCCAGAGCGCCGGCGTGCTGATCGTCGGCTTCCGCATGGCCGGAGGCAATGCCGCTCAGGCGCAGTTCGGCCAAGCCCCGCTGCCCGGCGCCCCGCCCATGGATCAGGTGGATTCCTGGATCGCCATCGCCGCCGACGGCAGCATTACCGCCTATAGCGGCAAAGAAGAGCTGGGCCAGGGCATCTCGACGGCGCAACAGCAATTGGTCGCCGAGGAATTGTCGGTGCCCTTCGATCGCGTGAAGCTGATCTACTGCGACACCGCGCTGACGCCGGATCAGGCGTACACCTCGGGCAGCCAATCGCACCCGGCGAATTTCAATCATGCGAATCTGGCGCAGGCCGGCGCCACTGCGCGCGAAGCGCTGTACAAGATGGCGTCGCAGCGGCTGGGCGTGCCGGTGGACCAGCTCACCGCCGTGAACGGCGTGATCAGCGTGAGAGGTGACACATCGAAAAGAGTTAGCTACGGGCAACTGGTCGGCGGCAAGAAACTCAGCGTGAAGCTGGATAAGAGCGCCAAGCGCAAGAATCCGCGCGAGTGGACCGTGTTGGGCAAACCCATCGGACGTCCCGACATGCCGCTCATGGCCACCGGACATTTCGAGTATGTCCACAATGTGCGTTTGCCGGGGATGCTGCACGGGCGTGTGGTGCGGCCGCCTGCGGTGGGCGCGACACTAATCAGCGTCGACGAAAGTTCGGTCAAAGACATGCCGGGCGTGGTCAAGGTCGTCACGCGGAAGAATTTCGTTGGCGTGGTGGCGGAGAAGCCCTGGCAGGCGATCCAGGCGGCTGAGAAGCTTAAGGTCTCCTGGACTCCGGGCGCGGGATTGCCCAAGCAATCGGAATTCTATGAGCACCTGCGCCAGCAACCTTCGCGCGACCTGAAGCTGCTGGACTCGAAAGACACCCAGCAGGCGCTGGCCAAAGCCGCAACCGTGCACAAGTCCACCTACTATCATCCGTACCAGATGCACGGCTCGGTTGGGAGCTCATGCGCGGTGGCCGATGTGCAAAGCGACAAAGCCATTATCTATTCGCCCACGCAGGGCGTGTGGTATCAGAAGACGGCGTCGGCAATGATCACCGGGTTGAAGCCTGAGAACGTGCACGTGATCTTCCGGCGCGGCTCGGGCTGCTATGGATTGAATGGGGCCGATACCGTTACTTACGATGCCGTCGTACTTTCGCAGGCGGTAGGCAAGCCGGTGCGCGTCCAGCTTTCGCGCAAAGACGAGATGGCCTGGGAGAATTACGGCAACGCCTGGGTCATCGAGGAACGCGCCGGGCTGGACGCGAAGGGCAACATCATCGCCTGGGAGCACGAATCCTGGACGCCGGGCATGGGCAACCGGCCCGGCCCGTCGACTCCCGGCAACGTGATCACGGGGATGCTCATCGGCTATCAGCCCGCGCCCTTCACACCGGGGCCGGCCGAGGAGCCGAAGCGATACAGCAATAGCAGCAACGGGATTCCGTCCTACATGATGGGCAACATCGATGGAGTGGCCGGCGGCGCCGGAACAGTGAAGAGCGAGAGCGTGATCGTTCACAACGTGTTGTCGCCCTTCTGGACCGGACCACTGCGCTCCCCGGCCCGCCTGCAGAATACTTTCGCGCATGAGAGCTTCATGGATGAGCTGGCGTCGAGCATCAAGGCCGATCCAGTCGAATTCCGGGTGCGCCACTTGCGCGACCCCCGCCTCATCGGCGTGCTCGAAGCAGCAGCCAGAGCCGCGAAGTGGGAGCCGCGTCCGTCACCCCACCCAACCAATCCCAAGAGCGGAGTAGTAACCGGCCGCGGTGTCGCCTGCGTCGCTTACGAGGGCGACAACGGATATACCGGAATCGTCGTTGACGTCGAAGTAAACCAGGATACCGGCAAGGTCGTCGTGAAGAACATCTGGGCCGGCATCGATGTCGGTCCGGTGTCGAACCCCAACGGGTTGCGCAACCAGGCCGAGGGCGGCGCGCTGCAGGGCATGAGCCGTGCGCTGGGCGAGCAGGTCACCTGGGACGATCATAAAGTCACGTCGGTCGACTGGCGGACTTATCACTCGCTGCCGCTGGGCATTGAGATACCGAAGATCGAGTGCGTGCTGATGAACCGCCCGGACGATGAGGCCACCGGCGCCGGCGAGACCTCCATCACCGTAATGGCCGCGGCCATCGGGAACGCCATCTTCGACGCTACCGGTGCGCGTCTGCGCCAGATTCCGCTCACAGCGGAGCGCGTGAAAGAAGCTCTCAACGCGCGGGCTTGAATACCGCACGCCGGCTTGAACGCTGCGCCGGGACCTCGAATATTGCGATAGTGGACGCATGAATATTCTGCTCGCCGTAGATGCCTCGTCAACCAGTCAAGCCGCCGTCGATCAAGTCGCGGCGCGTCCTTGGCCTGCAGGCTCTCTGGTCCAAGTTCTGACGGTAGTGGAAAACCTCGAGCCTTGGGCACTGGGATCGATGGCTGAGGAAATTGACGCACGCGCGCGGCGGGTGGCGGAGGGTGCCGCGAAGCGCTTGCTGTCACATGGACTCAAGGCGCAAAGCACCGTGGCGAAGGGCGATCCCAAGACGGTGATTCTGGATCACGCCGCCGCCATGCATGCGGAACTGATCGTATTGGGCGCCAGCGGCTTGAGCGCAGTGGAACGATTCCTCTTGGGCAGCGTATCGCGAGCGGTGCTGCGCTTCGCGCCTTGCTCCGTCGCGTTGGTGCGCCAAACCGGTTCAACGGGAGACAGGGGACTGAAGATATTGCTAGCGGTCGATGGATCGGAAGGTTCACGACATGCGACGGAGGCGCTGGCTGCGCGCCCCTGGCCGGGCGGCACCGAAATCCGCGTATTGAGCGCCGTCGAACTGGGCATGTCGGCGCTGCAAGGCGCGTTTGAAATTCCGGCTTTGGACGCCGTGCAACTGGAATCGCAGCGCGCCGCGGCCATGAAGCGAACCGAGGAAGCTATTGATTCGGCCAGAAAAACTCTGGAGGCGGCCGGTTTGACCACGTCGGAATCGATTTCCGTTCTGCTGGCCAGTCCCCCGGAGATCATTCTCCAGGAGGCCGCCGCATGGCCCGCCGACTGCATTGTCCTCGGCTCACACGGCAGCAGCGGACTCAGCCGGTTCCTGATCGGCAGCACTTCTGAAACCGTGGCGACGCACGCGGCGTGCTCAGTGGAGGTAGTTCGGCACAAACCGCAGGCTTGATGATGGATGGCCGTTAGTCGGCCTTGGTGGTGGCGGCAGGCTTGGATTCGGTCTTGGCGTCGCTCTTGCTTTCGGTGGACTTCTTTTCGCCGGTCTTCTTTTCTCCAGCCTGGCCTTCGCCGTCTTTCGAAGGGGACGCCTTCGCTTCCGAATCTTTCGAATCGCCCGCTTTGCCGCCGCCGTCGGAGCCGGGCTTCGCGCCGGCCTTGGCGTAATCGGTGACGTACCAGCCAGTGCCCTTGAGCTGGAATGCCGGAGCCGAAAGGAGCTGCTCCAGTGCTCCGCCGCAGCCCTCATGCTCGCTAAGCGGCGGATCGGAAAACTTCCGGATCACTTCGATCTTCTTTTCACACTTGGAGCAGCGGTACTCGTACAGCGGCATGATCGGTGTCTGTTATTTCTCCGGCAGCGAAAGCGCGCGCTTCATCAATTCGTCGGAAGCAGGCTTCTTATTTGTGGTGTCGTCGGGCACCGCATCGGGAAGATTATCGTCGGCCGCGCCGTCGGCGACCGAGGCATCCGCCTCGGCCTGCAGGATATTGGGCGTCACGCCGTTATCCTGAATCGACTTGCCGTCCGGCGAATAGTACTTCGCCACTGAGAGAATCACCGCGCTGCCGTCGTTCAACGTCACAGCCTTGCGGATGGCCGCGTCGCCGTAGGTGCGCTCGCCCACCAGTTGAGCGCGTTTGGAATTGAGCAGCGCCGCCGCCGCAATCTCTCCGCCGCCCGCCGTGGAGCGGTTCACGATCACCACCAGCGGCAGCTTCGTCACGGCCTTGGATGCCTGAGCGTCGAACTCCTGCTTCGCCGATTTCTGCCCCAGCGTATAAGTGATCAGGCCATGGTCCTGAAAAAGATTGGCCAGAGCGATTCCTTCTTCAGCGGGACCAGTGGAGCAATGGCGCAAATCCAGCACCAGTTTCCTGGCGCCTTGTTTTTCGAGAGCAGAGATCTGCGCCGCCACGTCTCTCACGCGACCCGGCATTAGACCTTGCACCTGGATCACACCCGTCTGCCCTTCCATTCTTCCAGTCACATCGGGGTAGACGATGGACGCCCGCACCACGCTGACCTTCTTGGCGTCTGTTTGGCCCACCCGCAACACGCCGAATTCCACCGCGTTACCTGAATCGCCCTGCAGTAACTGCTCGGCGAAGGCCGGCGGCATATCGCGCGTCGAAACATTATTGATCGATTCGATCACGTCGCCCGTGCTGAAGCCAGCCTTCTCGGCGGGCGAGCCCGGTATGGCGTCTTCCACCGACATGTAGCCGAACCGCTTGGCCAGTACCAGGCCCACGTCGGCTTTCTTCGTGTCCTTGGACTTCAGATATTGCTTGTACTGGTCCGCGGTCAGATAGCTGGCATGCGGATCGAGCGATTCCAGCATTCCGTTGATGGCCCCCACCGTCACGGCCTTCATATCCGGCTCTTCCACGTAATCCGCCTTGATGCGCGACAGCACTTCGCTGTAAACCCCCAGATTGGTGTAGGGTGCATCGGGGGATGCGCTCCGGCCTACTGCCCCGAACAGCAGCAACGCCACCACCGCTGAAGAAAACGCGACCACGAGGAATTGGAATCGGCGACTCATAAGGTGGACTCGGCCATACCTTTCTGTCTACAGCATACCAGAACCGATATTATGGTCCTTCTCATGGAAATATACCTGCTTCGCCACGGCATCGCTGAGGATTCCGCCCCCACCGGCCGCGACGCCGACCGCCGCCTCACCGACGAAGGCCGGGCCAAACTGCACCGTGTACTGGAGCGCGCTCACCAGGCCGGAGTCCGCCCGTCGCTGATCCTTTCGAGCCCCTACCGCAGAGCGCTCGAAACCGCCGAGATCGCCGCGCGCGAGCTGGGCTATGAGGGCAAGATCGTGCGCATTCCGGCTCTGACGCCCGAAGCTTCGCCGCAACAGGTGTGGGAGGCAATCCGCGAGCGCCGCACCGAATCGGCGGTGCTCCTGGC
>DATJEI010000131.1:0-2944 GCA_035496735.1 Bryobacteraceae bacterium
GCCGGCGAAAAGATCCAAAGCATTCTGACCAAGGCGCCGGGCGACGGCAACGCTATTGGCGGCGTCAAGGTGATCGCGGAAAACGGCTGGTTCGCCGCGCGGCCATCGGGCACCGAAGAGATCTACAAGATATATGCCGAGAGCTTCCGTGGCCGGGAGCACTTGCGGCGCATCGAGGAGGAAGCGCAGGCCATCGTCGGCGACGCGTTCGTGGAGGCTTCCGGCGTGGTTCAGGCTAAATCATGAGCAATCCAATTTACACCACCTTCCCGGCGGAGTCGCAGGCGTCTGATACACTCGCCGAACTTGCGCTCAACCTGCGCTGGTCCTGGAACCACTCTGCGGACGAGTTATGGGGCAAGCTGGATCCGGAGTTGTGGGAACTCACGCAGAGTCCCTGGGTCGTGCTGCAAGCGGTCTCGCAGGAAAAACTTCAGGCGGCATCAGCCGATCCGGCTTTTCGCCGCAGAGTTGACGAGCTGTTGCGGGAACAACGCGAAGAGAAGCAATCCACGGCATGGTTTCAGAAGACTTATCCGCATTCGCGGCTGTCGTCGGTCGCGTACTTCAGCATGGAATACATGTTGAGCGAAGCGCTGCCGATTTATTCGGGCGGGCTGGGAAACGTGGCGGGAGATCAGCTCAAAGCCGCCAGCGATCTGGGGGTGCCGGTGGTCGGCGTGGGCTTGCTCTACCAGCAAGGATACTTTCGCCAGGAAATCGATGCATCCGGGGCGCAACTGGCGCTCTACCCGTGCAACGAGCCGGGGCAGCTGCCGATCCGGCCTCTGCGGCATAAGAATGGAGAGTGGTTGCGCCTTCCTCTGGCGCTTCCCGGTTTCAGGCTCTGGGTCCGCGCCTGGCAGGTTCATGTGGGCCGGACCGTTTTATATTTGCTAGATTCCAACGATCCGGCGAACCCGCCGGCCTATCGCGGCATCACCAGTGAACTCTATAGCGGCGGCCCCGAGGTGCGCATCAAGCAGGAGATCATTCTGGGCATCGGCGGATGGCGGCTCCTGCGGGAATTGGGTCTGCGGCCCGAAGTCTGCCATCTGAATGAAGGACACGCGGCGCTTGCGGTGCTCGAGCGCGCGCGCTCCTTCATGCTGGACCACAAGCAACCTTTCGACGTGGCGATGGCCGCCACGCGCGCCGGTAACGTGTTTACCACCCACACTCCGGTGAGTGCGGGCTTCGACCGTTTTGCTCCGGAACTCGTGGAAAAATACCTCCGGCGATATACCGAAGAACTTCTTGGCGTCCCTCTCGCCACGCTGCTCGCCATGGGCCGGCGCAACCCCGAGGATGGTTCAGAGCCCTTGAACATGGCGTACCTCGCTACCCGCGGGTGCGGCTCCGTGAACGGCGTCAGCCGTCTGCATGGCCAGGTGAGCCGCCGGATTTTTCAAGTGTTGTTTCCGCGTTGGCCGGAAAGGGAGGTTCCCGTGGGGTCTGTCACTAACGGCGTTCACCTTCCCACCTGGGAATCGCCGGACGCCGGCGCGCTCTGGGAAACTGCTTGTGGCGAGAGCCGCTGGCGGGGAGAAATGGGGTGCGTGGAGTCGGACTTCCGCAAACTAACCGACGCCCAGTTGTGGCAATTGCGCTCCGACACCACCAAAGGCTTGATTGAGTACACCCGGAAGCGCCTGTCCCGTCAGCGCGCCAGCGAGGGCGCGGCGCCGGACGAGATAGCGGAGGCAGAGCGGATTTTCGATCCCGATACCCTGACTCTGGCTTTCGCAAGGCGCTTCGCAACCTATAAGCGGCCTAACCTGCTCCTCAGTGATCCCGAGCGGCTCGTCCGCATCCTGACAAACCGGCAGCGTCCCGTACAGTTGATACTGGCCGGCAAGGCGCATCCGGAGGACTTGGCCGGGCAGGAGATGATCCGGCAGTGGACCAGCTTCATCCGCCGCCCCGAGGTCCGTTCTCGCGTGGTCTTTCTAAGTGACTACGACATGCTGTTGACCCAGCAACTAGTGCAGGGCGCCGATGTCTGGGTCAACACGCCGCGCCGCCCCTGGGAAGCCAGCGGCACCAGCGGTATGAAGGTCCTGGTGAACGGCGGCCTGAATCTGTCGGAGCTGGATGGCTGGTGGGCGGAAGCGTATTCTCCCGATGTGGGCTGGGCGATTGGCGACGGTAATGAGCATGGAGAGGATCCCGGATGGGACCGGGCCGAGGCGGACGCTCTGTACAGCATTCTCGAGCGCGACGTGATCCCCAAGTTCTACAACCGCGACGCACAGGGCATCCCCAAGGCCTGGGTGGCGAACATGCGGGAGAGCATGGCGCGGCTGACGCCTCAATTTTCGGCTAACCGGACCGTGCGCCAATACGCGGAGGAGCACTACCTGCCGGCGGCCGCCGCTTATTGCCAGCGTGCTGATGCGGGCGGCAAATTCGCCAGCGATCTGATCGAGTGGCAGCGCGCCCTCGCGACGCACTTTGTGCGCGTCCGCTTCGGCGCCATTAAAATCTTCACGCACGACGATCACCACACCTTCGAGGTTCAGGTCTACCTGGATGAACTCGACCCCGAGGCTGTGCGCGTGGAACTCTACGCCGATCCGCAGCAGGATGGCGGCGACCCGATCCGGCAGCCCATGATGAGGGGCGAGGCGCTGGTGGGATCAACCGGCGGCTATGTATATGCAGCCAATGTGGCCGCTAGCCGCGCCGCCGGAAATTACACGCCGCGCATAATCCCCTTCAAAGCCGGGGCGTTCGTGCCGCTCGAAGCCGCGCAGATCATCTGGCAGCGCTGAATCAGAACGGCGATCAGGGCGTGCGGTAGCCGCCGATCTCGTGCTTACATCCTGCCTTTATAGGCCGCGTCTATGGATATACGGCTGTCCGCCAAAATGCTTCCGGTGGCGCGCTCGAGCGCCGCCCGGGCCTTGACGTACGCGCTTTTCGCCGCTACTTCGGTGGACCG
>DATJEI010000132.1:0-14385 GCA_035496735.1 Bryobacteraceae bacterium
AGCGGTCTTCGGATCTGCCCCGGCGAGCGCGACTCCCCCGGAACATCGATCTTACTTTAACCCTGCTCCTCTCAACTCTTCCTCAAAACCGGACATTTCTACTTGGCAGAGAACAGGACATTTCTATTTGGCGTTGACAGGGACTCCGAAGCTAGGGACTCCCAAGCTAGGGACTCTCCGAAGCCACAGGGACTCCGAAGCCACAGGAACCATAAGCCCCTTTGATCGACTCCTGGACACCACCTTCCCGTTTGGGTAACCTACACTGGTGGGTTGACCCAAACTGATAGACCGCCTCGCGATTGGGGCGGCAGCTCCCAAGGAGAGATTACACATGAAGCGTTTTCTGATACTGTTAGCGGTGATCGCCGCGTGGGCGATGCCGGCGTCGACCGATGCGGTCAACAGCCTCACGCCTAAAGAAGCGGCGCAAGGGTGGAAGCTGCTGTGGGACGGCAAGACCCTGGATGGATTGAAAGTCTACGGCAACGCAACCTGGACCATTACGGATGGCGCCTTGGTTTCAGGCGGCCCCGGCGGCTGGCTGGGCACCGCGGACGATTATTCGAATTTTGTACTCAAAGCTGACTTCCGCACTTCCGCGCCCAATATCAATAGCGGAATTTACATCCGCCGGAGCCGTGAAGCCGGTGATTCGCACATGATGGGCTACGAGATGCAGATCCGCAACCCGGGACCCAAGGACAAGCCCTACGACGGCAAGCCCGATAATCACAATGGCTACTACACCGGCAGCTTCTCCGGCCACCTCAAGAGCCACAACGAGCCGGTCGTCGAAATGGGCAAATGGAATACGGTCGAGCTGACCGCGCAGGGGGACCACTTCGTAGTGGTTATCAATGGAACCAAGGTCCTCGACGACCATCACGCGTCTTTCAAGACCGGCGCAATCGGCCTGCAGCATACCGGCCAGACCGTCGAATTTCGCAACTTAAAGATCAAGACGCTCTAAATCTCATGCAACAAGTCGACTGTAACGGACCCCGCCGCCATAGTCGCGCGAGGCGGGTTGGCCGCGCAATGGCTGGTCTTATCTTATGTGGCGCGCCATCCTGGGCGCAGCAGCTTACCTTGGAGGTGAAGGATTACGCCACATTTCCGATAACGGGTTCCGCCACCAAGTCCAGTAATAACGTCGCCGGCCTGCTCGCACGCATCAATTTTTTGCGCGACGAGCCGGGCGGCGGGAAGCGGTTTTTTGTAAACGACATGAACGGGCCGTTGTATATCCTGGACAAGGAAACCAAGAAGATCACCACCTACCTTAACTTCAACGGCCGCGATGGCCAGGGCGGTCTGTTCCACAAATTCCGCTTTGAAAATGGTCAGGGGAACGGCTTCGTCAACTTCCTATTCGATCCCGACTATGCGCACAACGGGAAGTTCTACACGATGCATCTCGAAGACCCATCCTTGCCCGGCTCGATCATGCCGGACAATACCAATTTTCCCGGCCTGAAGCTGGAGGGTTATAAAACCACGCCGGGCATCGTCACTCCACCCGCGCACCGCTGCGAAGAAGTGATTATCGAATGGACCGACACCAATCCTTCGAATTCGACGTTTGAAGGTACCGCCCGCGAGGTCATGCGATTGGAGCTCAATACTTACAGCCATGTGCTGGGCGAGATGACCTTCAATCCCGCCGCACGGCCCGGCGATCCAGACTGGCGCGTGATGTATGTGGGTTGCGGCGATAGCGCCGCCGGCGAGCAGAAAGACCCGACCTGGCGGCTCAACCCGCAAAGGCTCGATGTGCTGATCGGCAAGATCTGGCGGATCATACCGGATCCCAAGGAGCACGCCGATTCCAGCACGCTCAGCGATAACGGTCAATATCGCATCCCCAATGACAATCCTTTCGTAAAGGTGGAGGGCGCGCGCAAAGAAATCTGGGCTTATGGACTGCGCAACCCGACTCGCTTGACGTGGTACGTGGATCCTGCCGATCGCACCAACGTCACCTTGCTGGCCCACGTGATCGGGCTACACACCTGGGAGACGGTGGACATCATACACAAGGGTGCGAACTACGGCTATTCTCTGCGTGAGGGTAACGAACTTTTGAAGGCTGACAACAACACTGCTCCGCTGCCAATCGACGATCGTATTCCGATACAGATCTCCGAAACCAAGACTAACGGGATGGTGACTCCAACCTATCCGGTGATCCAATACGGCCACGTCCCGGAAGGCGGCGATGCCATATCGGGCGGCTACGTTTACCAGGGCAAGGCGCTGCCCGTATTGCGCGGGAAATACCTGTTGTCCGACATCACCACCGGTCACGTCTGGTATACGAATTTCAAAGACATGCTGGATGCCGACGATGGCGATCCCAAGACCATGGCGCCGCTGCACGTGGTGAATATCCTCTGGGACAAGCCGGATGGAGGCAAGGAAACCTACGGTTCGATGGCTCCGGTGACTACAATTGCCTATCATGCGCGCGGCGGCAAGGGAGAGGCTTTACCGGGCCGCGCCAGAGTATCGGGCGGCCGCTCCGATATTCATTTCCTCACCGACGACTCGGGCGAGCTCTACATCATGAGCAAGAGCGACGGCGTGATCCGAGCCGTGGTTGGGGCCACGCTGAAGTAGGCGCCTGGCAGCAGCCTATTTCAAGCCCAGCAGATAGGCCGGGTTCTTACGCACCATCTGATCGATCTCATCCTGCGTCAGGCCTTCTTTGAGGAGTCCCTGAATGTAGCTCTTCAGACCGGCGGTGTGCACCGGGTTGACGGCGTTACCAAGGTCGGTGGACATGATGGCATGAGCGGGTCCGACAGCCTTCATTCGCTGGGCATAATATGCCATGGACTTCTGGCTGGCGCCGGAGAAAGGCAGGGTCCCCACGTAGCAATATTCAAGAAACGCTCCCATGGCGGCTGCTTCCTTCTGCTGCTCGAGGCTCATGTCGAGGCCTTGTTCTGGATGCGTCACGATAATGCGGTTGACTCCTGCGCGGCGCGCCTCGCGGATCAGCAGGAGACTTTCTTCGGGCGAGCTATGACCCGTGGCGAGCGCGATATCTTCATGCGCGATGATGGCGATCACTTGTTTGACTTCCGGAAGTAGCTCTCCGCCCTTGGCAATCGGCACGAATGGCCGGTTTGGATTTGACCCGCGCCGGGCCGTGTATTCGGAGTCCATCGTCGGCATCCACACAATGCGCCCGAACTTTCCCGGCAGATCCACCATCTGCTGCACCGCGGCCGGATTCACGCCGCCTACCGCGCGATTGAGAGCAATTCCGCCGAACTCTTCAACGCCCGGCACAAGCCGGTGGACCAGGAACGCGATACCGGTGGTGGGAAAGAAATGGTTCTTGAAGACCACCGCGCGCATGCCTTCCACCTGAGCCATTCGCGCCAGCGTGATGGCATCAATCGAGCGCGGAATTGTCTCGGGATCTACATGGGCGTGAACGTCGATCACGCCCTGTAAGGATTGCGCGAGCGAGAGCCCGGCGCACAGGAGAAGCAGGCTTAGAAACCGCATAATGCTCCCGATTTTAGTGGTTCTCGCTTAGAGACTGCAAATTGTGAAATTGCACCGGCGCCCCTCTGGCAATCATCTGCGATACGATAAGCGGTTGGCGTTATGAAAATCGCGACAATTCCAACAATCCTGTTTCTCGCGGCATCCTTCGCCGGTACCGCTTCCGCGGCAGGCCCCGCTCACTGGGTGGTTGCTTGGGGAGCCAGTCCGGCGCCGCAGCTTCCCGACGAAGCGCAGATGCGCATCGCGAAGCTCCTGTTCGATAACCAGACCATTCGCGAAATTGTTCACACCAGCATCGCCAGCGACACGGTACGCGTGCGCTTGTCGAACGCCTACGGCAAGCAGGCCGTCGAGTTTGGCGCCATTCACATCGCTTTGCACGACAAGGGTTCGAGCATCACGGCCGGCTCCGACCACTCGGTTACATTTGGCGGGCGGCCTAGCGTCTCGATTGCGCCCAATGCGCAGGCCCTGAGCGATCCGGTAAAGCTGTCTGCCCCCGCGGGTGATCTCGTCATAAGCCTCTTTCTGCCGCATGCGGCCGCCGGTGCAGGCATTCATTATGGAGCCCAGCAGACCAACTACATCGGGCCCGGCGATCTCACGGGAGCAGCTGATATGTCCGAACCCGCGACCATTACCTCTTGGGTCTTTCTCACTGGCGTGGATGCGCTGGCCGCTGAAGGGTCGTCAACGTTGGTGGCCTTCGGAGATTCGATCACCGACGGCGCGCGGTCGACTGTCGACGCCAATCATCGCTGGCCCGATATTCTGTCGGAACGCCTGCGCACGCGGCGCGGCGGCAAGCCTATCGGTGTGCTCGACGCCGGCATCGGAGGCAACCGCGTTCTGTTCGATCCGGTGGGCAATGTCCGGTTTGGCGTAAATGCGCTGGCGCGCTTCGATCGCGATGTTCTGGCGCAACCGGGCGTGAAGTACGTAATCGTGCTCGAAGGGATCAACGACCTGGGACACCCGGGGTCCTCGGCGCCGCTATCCGAGTCTCCAAGCGCGGAGGACATCATCGCCGGCTTGAAGCAAATGATTGAGCGCGCGCACGAACACGGGCTTAAGATTTTCGGCGCGACCCTGACGCCCTTTGAGGGCACCACATTTGAGGGCTACTTCACGCCCGAGAAGGAAGCCAAGCGAAAAGCTGTCAACCAATGGATCCGCACCGGCAATGCGTTCGATGGCGTGATCGATTTCGAGAAAGCCGTTCGAGACCCGCAGCATCCCGACCGCATGCTGCCTGCCAATGACGGCGGGGACCACCTGCATCCCGGCGACGCCGGCTACAAGGCGATGGCCGAGGCGATTGATTTGTCGTTATTCAAGTGACCATCGCCATCGAAGGAATGCATTCAGCGGCGTGTGAGAAGCGCGTCCGCATGGCTCTGCAACAAATTAAAGGACTGCAGGTGCGAGAGGTCACGCTTGGCTCCGCGGTAGTCGATGGCGATGCGGAGCAGCGAGCGGCAGCGCTGAAAGCGATTGAGCGAGCCGGGTATCAGCCCCACATCGCGGCTTGAAATTTCAGCAGCGCGTACACCGCAGGCACACTGAACAGACTGGAATCGAGGCGGTCGAGCCAGCCCCCATGGCCCGGCAATCGGGTGCCGCTGTCCTTCATTCCCGCGCCGCGTTTGAGCGCCGATTCGCATAGGTCGCCAAGCTGCCCGGCGACATTACCCGCCGCCGCCAGCCCCAAAGCTTCGGCCATCGAAACCTGTGGGATCAGATAGTGCGCATAGATTCCTCCAAACAGCATCGATCCAGCCACCGATCCCGCTGCGCCTTCCCACGACTTGCCGGGGCTTACGCGCGGCGCCATTTTATGCTTGCCGAAGGACCTGCCGACGTAGAGCGCGGCCGTGTCTCCTGCCCAACTCAGCGCCATCGCGAACAGCAGCCAATGAGGATTGAGTGCGCGCAGGTCCGCCGCGCAGCGCCACGCTCCGAAAACGTACGCCACGCCCAGTGAAAACGCGCCCGCCGCGGGCAGGGCCGCTACGAGATTGTTCACGCGCAGAGCCAGCGCCATTCCCAACATCGCGACCAGCACCAGGACCACGGCCGGATTCGGCGCCAGCAGCAGCACCAGCCCGGCAGCCATCCCCGGCCATCCCGCGCGCGCGATTCCACTGGCCGCGGCAATGTTGTCGAACTCGGAGTAAGCCAGCAGCCCGGTGCCGGCCAGGACCACGAAAAACACCCACTGCGGCGAGGCAAGCGTTACCCAGGCGATGAAGGGGATCAGGATCAGCGCGGTAATGACGCGCATCATCTGACGACAGTGTCCAGAACTTCCCGGTAACGAGACTCAGTGCCTAGGTGGGCGGGTCCGCCCAGGCCTCCGAAACGGCGGTCACGCTTCTGGTAGTCGAGAATGGCGCGCAGCAGATCGGCTCGCGTGAAATCAGGCCACAGAGTTTCGGTGACATACAACTCGGCGTAAGCGATCTGCCACAACAGAAAATTGCTGACCCGCATTTCGCCAGACGTGCGGATGAGAAGATCGGGGTCGGAAATGCCGGCGGTATATAGGTGGGCGGAAATCGCCGTTTCGTCGATCGACTCAGCGGTGATCTCGCCGCGGCGCGCCGCCTCCACTAGGGCTTTTACCGCGTCCACCAGTTCCGCACGACCGCTGTAGTTGATCGCCAGGTTCACCTGCAGCCCGCGGTTCGCGGCCGTCTCCGCCAGCACCTCGAGCAGCTCCTGGTGTACTTGCGGCGGAAGCGCGTCCAGGCGGCCGATGGCGTTCATGCGGATCTGCTGGCGCATCATCTCCGGCAACTCGAGGCGCAGGTAGGTGCGCAGCAGACGCCACAACATTTCGATTTCCGTGCGCGGGCGCTTCCAGTTCTCGATCGAAAACGCGTACAACGTCAGCGTCTCGATGCCCATCTGGGAACAGGTTTCGATCACCGTCCGCACCGGGCGCATGCCAGCTTTGTGTCCCGCGACGCGAAGCTGACCGCGGCGGCGGGCCCAGCGCCCATTGCCATCCATAATGACGGCTATGTGGGCGGGCAGGCGCTCCGGATTGATCGCTCGCGCGAGCGGCTCATCCGGGTGCCCGGGCTTCAACGACTCCAGCAGCGCTTGCATCGGCAACTGACCATGGTATCAAAGGCGGCGTGTATGCTTCGCGCGTGTTTCATTGCAGGCAGCGAGGTGGCGAATTCTTTCAATAAGACGGTTAACAGAGGCTTGCTGGTCCCGACTATCACCCTGCGGGTTTCGTATCGCTACGCGCAGTGATAACATGCATAACGGTAAGCGCATCGAGCCTAAGTGGAGGGAGGCCCTATGGAAACCCGCTTTTCGCGACGGGAGTGGTTGCTGGCTGCTGGTTCAGCAGCTCTATTGCCCGGCATGGCCGCCGCAGATGCTGAGAAACCGGGCGCGGGCAAATCTTTGCGGGGCGCCTTCATGATTCTGTCGACGCCCTACACCTCGTCGAAGGCCGTCTCTTACGACGACTTGGCGGGCGAGGTCGATTTCCTGGTCCGCTGTGGTGTGCAAGGTCTCGTCTGGCCGCAAAATGCCAGCGAGCAATCGAAGCTCACCAAGGACGAGCGCATACGCGGCATGGATGTGATTGCACGGGCTGCCAGAGGCAAGACTCCCGCGCTGGTGCTTGGTGTGCAAGGACACGACACTGCGGAGATGCTGGATTATGCGCGGCACGCGGAAACCCTCGCGCCCGACGCGGTGATCGCTATTCCGCCCACCACGGCCAGTTCTCTCGACGACTATCGGAAATACTATCGCGCGCTGTGCAAGACCGCCAAGCGGCCGGTGTTCATTCAGACCTCGGGAGGCGCTCGCGACCTTGTCGCGTCGGTCGACTTCATCCTCGAATTGGCCCGCGAGTTTCCCAACTTCGGCTACATCAAGGAGGAGCACGATCCCGTAATCCCGCGCATGCGCGAAGAGATTGCCCACCGCCCCGATCCCATCAAGCGCGTCTTTTGCGCCAACCGGGGCGCCGGATTTCTTTACGAAATGCGTAACGGATCCGACGGCACCATCATCGGCGGAGTTCCATACGCGGAGGTGTTCGCCAAGCTTTGGAATTTGCAGCAGGAAAGAAAGTTTGATGAACAGCGCGAAATCTTTAGCAAGCTGCTTCTGATGCTGAACCTCGATGACCGAATCCCCGGCGTCCGCCCGTACATACTCAAAAAGCGCGGGATTTTTAAAACGACCGTCACGCGAGAAGCCGAACATACACTGACGCCGGAAGCGGTCGCCGAGATCGAATATAATTTCGCGGGATTGAAACCATATCTCTTGAAGGGATGAATACGATGACCAGACGGAGTTTACTCGCCTTGAGTTGCATGGCTGTGGCTTGGGCCCAGCAGAGCAGTGTTCCGCGCCTAGGCGCAGACAAGCCGACCCTGAATTACAAAGAGGTGCCTAACTGGCCGACGCCGCTGAAGAATGCAGCCGGGACACCCGCACCGTGGAATTTCATTCAAGTGTCCGGTGTCGCGGTCGATTCACGGGGTCACATTCTGGTGCTGCACCGCGGTGCGCAGCCGCTGCTGGATTTCGAGAGCAACGGCACGCTCGTGCGGCCCTGGACCAGCGTTACTTTTAGTGAAGGAAAGGTCGCTGGCATCGCCAAAGCGGATCAGGTTCAGGGCAAATCCAAGTATTCGGCGGTCTATGGGGCTGCGGGTTGCGACTCGTGCGGTGCGCACTCGGTTCGCATGGACCCGGAACACAACATCTGGGTGGTCGACGCTCCCGGCCAGGTGATCTACAAGTTGGATCCAACGGGTAAGGTGCTCATGCAACTCGGCAAGAAGGGAGTGGCCGGAACGGGACATGACACATTTAACTTGCCCACGGATGTGGGCTTCGCCCCCAATGGCGATTTCTACGTGACTGATGGATACGCCGGTGCCCGGGTGGTGAAGTACACGCATGAGGGAAAATACATTCTCGAATTCGGCAGCCGGGGATCGGGCCCCGGCCAGTTCGAGCTGCCGCATAACGTGGTGGTCGACCCACAAGGCAAGGTTTATGTCACTGATCGCGAAAATCGGCGTATCGAAGTCTTTGATCCCAGCGGAAAATTCCTGACCCAGTGGCCGACTGTGGAAGGAGTCTCGGGGCTCTTCATGACCAAGGATCAGCACATCTGGGCGGGCGGCGTGCTTCTGGATTTGCAGGGACACGTCGTAGGCCGCTTGCCCGGCGCGAATGCGGCAGGCGGGCACGGCGTCGCCGTCAGCGATTCAGGAGACGTTTATCTGGCTCAACTCAGCGGCGTAGTGCAGAAATTCGTCAAGCAGTGAACGGCCTTTACTTTTTGTCGGGAAGCGCAAATACGTAAAGCGCGTTGCCGGTCGTCGAATCATGCAGATCCGGAGCGACCACTCGGGGTACTCCGCGCGGGCTGCCTCCGCCGTTGGCGGTAGTCACAGCAAGGTACTGTTTCCCACCGACGGTAAAGGTCAACGGAAAGCCCTCGACTGGGGCCCCCAGCCGGGTCTCCCACAGAATCTTACCGGAATTCACGTCGAATGCGCGGAACATGCGGTTCAAATCGCCCGCGAACGCCACGCCTCCCGCCGTCGACATCACTCCCGTAAGGAACGGCGCGCGCTGTTCGTACTTCCAAAGCTCGCGCATGGTCCGCACATCGTACGCCGCCAGCTTGCCGATGTTGCCGTTCGACCCCGGCATCTCAAAGAAGCGCCGCTGCGCGCCGCCGCCGCTGCCGCCGCCCTCGACCTTCGCGATCGGGTTTCCGTTCATCTGCAGGCAGCTCTGGCTTAGCGGAATGATCAGACGGTTGCCCGGCGGATAGTAAGTCATCGACGGCCAATTCTTGCCGCCTTCGGTCGAAGGACACCCCGTTACCCACTCTCCCGTGCGCTGTTCGACGATGTCGTTGCGGTAGTGCGGTTCCCCGGTGACTGGATCGATCGAATCGTAGACGTTCTGGAACACCATTTCCTTGTGACCCAGATATTTTCCGGTCTTGCGGTCCAGCTTCCACAAAATGCCCACCTTGCCCGCGCTGAAGACATATTTCTGGCCCTGATCGTCCACCAGAACCCGCTCGAAAACTTCGTCCAGATCCAGCGTCTCGCCGGGCGCGTGGTCGTGATACCAGGCGAGCTTGCCGGTGTCCGCGTTGATAGCCAAGGTGGAGTTCGCATACAAGGTTGCCCCGTTGCCGGAGCCGCGGCTCGCGCGCATCCAGGGTTTCGACTGCGCCGTTCCCCAGTAGGTGAGGTTCAAATCCGGATCGTAGCTTCCGGTGATCCACGACTCGGCCCCCGCTCGGAACGTGTTCGCGAGCGTACCCCAGGTGTCGCCTCCGGGTTCTCCGTCGAGCGCAATCGTTCGAAGGCGCCACACTTCTTTGCCGGTCTGGGCATCGTAAGCGCTGATGAAGCATTTCTCCTCGCGATAGACGGCGCAGGTGTCGCGTCCCAGGCCCTGAATCAGGCGGCCTTTTACCGCGAGT
The DNA here is from genome assembly GCA_035496735.1 of Bryobacteraceae bacterium. Classification (GTDB taxonomy): domain Bacteria; phylum Acidobacteriota; class Terriglobia; order Bryobacterales; family Bryobacteraceae; genus Palsa-187. The sequence continues at coordinate 10,025 of DATJEI010000132.1, forward strand.
GGGCCGCTGGTCGCGCCATACTCGCCTTTGGAACGGTCGCCGATGGTGGTGTCCCAAACCACTTTGCCATTGCGCGCATCGAAGGCCATCATATGCGCATCGCCGGTGGTTACGAAAATCTTGTCATCGTACATCGCGATGCCGCGCATCGCCGGCGACGTGGGATTGGAACCGTAGCGATTCTCCCAGATCAACTCGCCGGTTTTCGCGTCCAGGGCCTGCAGCACCATGCCGGTATTGTTCACGTACATCACGCCGTTGTGTACTAGAGGTGCGGGCTGGTTGCCGTTGCTCGCGCCCTCCTGCATGGCCCAACTCCACACCAAGCGCAGATCGTTGACGTTTTGCGCAGTGATCTGGTTTAGAGGGCTGTAATACGTGGCATGGTAGTCGTGGCGAAGCATCAGCCAATCGCTGGGATCAGGATTGCGCAGCATTGCATCGGTGACCGGAACGTAGTTCTTGATTTCCCCAGCGACGGTGATCCCACGGGGTGCTTGCCGCGCCGGCGGACCCTTCTTGTCCCGCTTACCTTGCCGGGCATTTGCTTCAGCCGCGGGTGGCGACGCGCCCGCCTGCAAATAGGCCGCGCGCTGACCTGACGCCACACTGCGGATCACCACGTTTGAGTCCGCAGCCAGCACTCGATCGCCGGGCCGTGCGCTGTTCGCATCGAGGATGAAGGCGGCGATATTCACGTAAGTGTCGCCGGGCAAAGCAGCGCCTCCAGGAGGCATGGTTGATTGCATGAAGTTGATTAACGCAGCGGCAGTCCGGTCGCCCCACTGGGCCAGGAAGTTCGAACCCGCCAGTTCCGGTCCTTCAGCTCCGCTGAGATTCGCCGCATGGCACGATGCGCAATTGGTTTGGAAAGCTGCCCGCCCTGCCCCGACCTGATCCGCAGTGTACGGTCCCGCGGGACGCTGTTGCGCGATTAAGATCACCACACCGCAGACAGCGGCAAGCACTGCACCCAGAATGATTCGAGTCTTCATATGCCCAGCCTCCTACTTCAACAGCCAGCCCCACAGATTGCCATCCGGTGCACCTGTGCTGTGCACCATCACATAGAGCAACCCTTTGCGCAACGCTTCTACCTCAGCCGGCGTCAGGTCAGCCGAGCCGGAAATCGTGCCCCCCATGCCCTTCGATACCGACAACTCGTGGACCACGGGACCCGGAAGTCCCATCGCCTTGCTCTGATGCAGATGCGCCACAGTAGCGGTCGAGTGCATCCCATCGAAGGTACCGGTAATGGTGAATTTAGTCCCCGTCAGTACCGCCGAAACCGACCCGTGCCCGGTAATCACGGAGACGAGTTGGGTATCCACTGCGACTGGCGAAAGCCGTGCTTTGAAGGTTTCCTGCGTTTGCGCGACCAAGGCCCAAACCACAAACAGGGCTGCGAAACCAGCTGTTAGACATCGCTTCATGTTGTGCTCCAGAAGCCCGTCAGCATAGCACACCGGGGTGAGTTTTCGACTGTGCCAATTGGCTGACTGCGCCTAACTGAGGTTCAACCCTTCCATTGAATCTTCTTGAATTCCACGCGGTAGTAGTGAGCTGGGAAGGTGTCCGTATTCTCGAACGAATGCGGCGGCTGTTTACCTTGGCGGATCGCCTGTGGGAATTTCACGCCTTCAAACTTGCGGTCCACCTGGGCGGTCTTGCCATTGTAAGATGTCGTCACGCCCTTGGGCTGCCGCTCGTAGAAGAGCAACACGCTAGGATACAACTGTTCACCCATCTCCTGTTTTTGCCCTGGCGGAATCGTCACTTCCACAAAGCGGAGGTCGAATGTCTCAAAGCGCACATTGTCGGTCTTCCGCGAGGTGATGATCTGGTCCATCGAGTCCGGCCAGGACCACCCATCCACCTTCACGTCCGGTAGTGTCGTCACGCGATCCTTGTTATAAGAAGCCATCGCGCCATTAGGACCCGGGCATTCAAACGGAATCTTCTTCAACTCCGCACGATAGAAGTGCTTGGTAAAAGTGTCCAGGTTCTCGAAGGCATGGGGCGCCTGCGTCCCAGCCACGTTGAGCAGCGGAAATGCCGCGTCGGGCGGGACCACGCCGCCCGCCGGTCCGGCTGTTCCGTCGGTACCGTGATCGCGGCCCTTGGGCTGCGCTTCGTCCTGCATGAACACGGATAGCCACTGATGATCGTGCTGATGATTGGTCTGCAGCGGAGGCGTGTGCACGTCCACCATCCGGATGTTTTCGTCTTCGTACAACACCACGTGGTTCTCTGGCGCAGCGCGAACGGCATCCAGTGAATTCGGCCAGGGCCAGCAGCCGGATTTTTCCTTTGTCGTCCCCGGCGCCAATTTCGGTGTGGCCGGCGCGATGCCGTTAGCTGTGGGGGCCGATGGCGCCTGTCCCGCCGTCTGCGCGTCCAATTTCAAGAACCCAGCTACCAAAGCTACTAGCGACAGGAGCACGAAGGCCGCATTCCTCTTTCTCATCAGCCTTTCTCGTCTTCCCAGGGGTTGCCCGGCCTACCCGTTATCTGCTCCAGGCTCGCGGGCTTGGGACGCCACGGCTGCCCGAAGTGCTTGTCTATTTCGTTGCGGTAACTCATTTGGGGCCCGGGATAACCGATCAATTGCCAACCGATCAGCCCGGCATTGCCACCGTGCATCGGGTCGCAGAACATGCCTTCGATAGTGTGAGCGCGCAGGAGTTGGAAGAAATGGGTACGTTCGAGCTCAGCCAGCTTTTTGTCTTGTTCTTCGACAGATAGGCTGGTAAAATTGCCAAGATCCTTGAGGCCTTTCCGATAGGTCTCCTGCGGATTATCCTTACCCTGGTAGCCGTGTTCCGGAACGGACTCGACCCACGGCCCCTTGGTGTAGCGATACTTGTCTCGGCCATACGGTCCGGCGAGTTGGCGATCAATATAAATAACTACTCCCGCTTCGGTGGCGCCGGGACCAGAAGCATCACTTGGAAAAATGCGCTCGCAAGCGGCCGCCACCACTCGGGCTTCCTCTGCGGTGAAGAACCGGAGCGGCACCTTGACCATTCCATCTTTGCCTCCGGTCTGGGCTTGTAACCGGAGCGGCTCCCGCGACAAAGTATAGAGCAGTGTGCCTCCCAGGGCGGCCGCCGGTATGGTAAGGAATTCTCTTCGTTTCATATAAGTTGCTCCGGATGTTTAAAGTAACGGTCTATCATGGCGTCGGATGCCATATAGGTCAGCGCCAACGCGGTGAGCGTTGGATTCTGCGCGGCATTTTGAGGGAAGGCCGACGCGCCGACCACGAACAGATTCGGCATGTTCCAGTGCTGAAGATAGCGATTCACTACACTGTTTTCCGGCGATGTCCCCATCATAGCTCCACCTTGTATGTGCGTCGACTGGTAGTAAATGGTGTTATAGCGCGCGCGGGGCGGTGGGGTATCGTCGAAGTTGGCGCCCATCTCGCGCGCGATTCTGGCCTGGATCTTAACCGCGAACTCACGCTGTTTGAACTCGTGATCGGTCCAATCGAGTGTGAAGCGCAGCAGCGGGTCGCCGAACTTATCGGTATAGGCAGGGTCCAGGTCCATATAATTCTGACGATACGACAGATGCTCGCCGGATAAGCCGATACTTGCCGAACGATCCTTCCATTGGAGCGAAGCCTTCTTCCACTCCGAACCCCAGTTGGACTTGCTCGCGCCCTTCGGCATGTTGCCGAAAGACCCGATGGGAGCATCGCCATTGCTGCTGAGCGCGATCATGCCCACGCGCAAGAGCCCATCTTCGTCGCCGCTCAATCCGATGTCGCCGTCGAAATCGGAAATGCGCGCGCCCAGCTCGCCGGCGCCCATGAATGCGTTGAGCGGCTTATCGAAAAAGACCCGCGTGCCGACTCCCACCTGGTGGGTGAGATTGCGGCCCAGCGTCCCTTTACGTGCGACTGGATCGTAGGGCGTGCCGATCTTTGAAAGCGCCAACAGCCGTGTATTGTTCAGCGTGAATGACGCCAGGATGACAGTTGTTGCGGGCTGGAAAAATTCTTCGCCGCTCGCGTCAGTAAACTGTATCCCGGTCGCGCGGCCATCTTTATGAACAATGCGCCGCACCCAGCTTCCCGTCCGCAACTGGAAATTCTTTCGGTTGGCGAGCACCGGCATCAACGTGTTGGTAGGTTGAGCCTTCGCGCCGATCATGCAGCCGTAGCGCTGACAATGGCCGCAATAGGCGCATCCGGCGCGCGTGACGCCGTCCGGATTCTTATACGTTTCGCTCAAGTTGGCCGCGGGAGTCGGATAAGGATGATAGCCCATCTTGCGCACAGCATCTTCAAACATGCTGCTCGCATAGGAGCGCTTCAAGGGCGGCGTGGGATACTCCTGCTGGCGCGGCCCTTC
>DATJEI010000133.1:0-14029 GCA_035496735.1 Bryobacteraceae bacterium
GGCGGCGACGGGCGGCATCCTCAACAACCGCGCCGCGACGCAACAAGTCTGGATGAAGAACCAATACCAACAGGCGCTCGATCAGGCGCGCGCCGAAAACAAACTGGTGCTGGTAACCTTCACCGGCTACGCCTGCACTAACTGCCATTGGATGAAGGCCAATATGTTTCCGCGGCCGGAGATCGCCGAAGCCGCCAGCAAACTGGTGCTGGTGGAGCTCTACACCGACGGTACGGATAAAGAGTCAGAAGAGAACCAGAAATTGCAGGACGAAAAGTTCGCCACCGTCGCCATTCCCTATTACGCGATCCTCGATCCCGACGGCAAAGTGGTCGCTAGCTTCGCTAAGGGGATGACGACCAACACGCAGGAATTCCTGGCCTTCCTCACCACGCGCCCGGCTTAGTTCGGGAGCGCTGTAGCCTCGGAAACGCGACGGACAGGAGGCGTTTCGGCGGAGCCTAGGCGGCGGCCTGCCGAAGCAGGGTCTCGATCTTGGAATCCAGGTCGCGCGCGACCGCGAGCGCCTCGCTATTGCCGTAAGGCGCGAGGAAACCAGCCATCGTGTCATACGACAGATGGACGCCGTCACGGCGCTCGTCGATGAGAACAGTGACGGGGGCATAGGAGCCGGCGTCGGGAACGTGCTTGACCATTTCCTTCATGACTAGCGGATTGCCGATCAGAAAGCGCACGCTTTTGGCTGACTCGCGGCCGGACTCCTTGCGCAGAACCGCGCCCAGATCAAAACGCGCCAACTCCAGCAAGCCGGACGATCCGGCTACTTTTTGAACGAAGGCCTCCATTTCGGCGTGATTCTTAGCTGAGCCCAGCACGCTTTGGAACGCGCGCGGGTCGGGATGGCCGATGTCCGCTTCAAGCGCTCCGACCACGCTCTCGAAAGACTTGGAAGAGACGATGCTAAATCGCTGCATGCCACTTGGATGCCTTGGCCTGTCCCCCGATTCATGATTATCGGCCAACCCGCGTACGAAGGCCACATCGCCCTCCAGGAAATCGTAGTCCGGCAAGCGCTGACGCTCCACCCACGCGATCTGCGCGAAGTCCAGGTTCTCCGGCTCGCCTTCGAATTCCGCCACATGGAAAAATAGCAGACGCGTCACGTGGCCGGCGCTGTAGCTGAAATCGTAGCCCTCGATTTCGTCGCCGATGCGGGCCTCGATGCCTAGTTCTTCGCGCAGCTCGCGTACCAGCGCGTCGCGGACCGCCTCGCCAGGCTCTACTTTGCCGCCCGGAAATTCCCACTTCAGCCCGTGGCGTCCGCGCGGCTTGCGCTGTCCGATCAGGATCAGGCCGGCACGCTCGATCACCGCCGCCACCACTTCCACAATCACCCGCGTCTCGGAATCCATTCAGCGATAATTGAAGCACGAATGCATAGCGAGCGTCTGCTGGACCATTTTCAAAATCCACGTAATCCGGGGGAGTTGGCGCCCCCGGCCGTGGTGGTGGACGTCACCAATCCGGCCTGTGGCGACATGCTGCGGCTCTCGGCGTGCTTTGATAACGGCCGGGTGACGGAAGCCCGTTTCCTGACGCGCGGCTGCACGGCGGCCATTGCCGCAAGTTCCGCGCTTACCGAGTGGATGACCGGAAAGAGTTCTGTCGAGCTCGCTGCGCTCTCGCCCGCTGTAATTGAGGCGGCCGTGGGCGGATTGGAGCCTGCCTCGAAACACGCCGCAGTGTTGTGCGTCGATGCAGTGCGCCAGTTGCTGGCGGCCGCCTCTAAAAACTGAGTGACACGAGAACTGAGTAACAATAGGACCCAGTGACCCCATTCGACTTTCGTCCCCGTACTCGCATCTTGTTTGGCGCCGGCGAATTTGCGCGCCTCGGCGAAGTTGCCCGCGAGCACAATGCCACGCGCTGCCTGGTGCTGGCCGGCCAGACCTCCGTCGACGCCGGACATGCCCAGGAAGCCGTGCGCTCCCTCAAGGCCCGCCGGATGGATGTTTTCGCTTTTCACGATTTCACGGCGAATCCCACCGTGGCCATGGTGGAGGCGGCGCGCGAGTATGCGGGTCCCCACGGCGTCAATCTGCTGGTGGGCCTGGGCGACGGAGACGCGCTCGATTTTGCTAAGGCCGTGAACGTGGTCATAAGCAACGGCGGTTCGATTCGCGACTATCGGGGTTATGGCAATGTTGCCAAGCCGCTGCTGCCTATGATCGCGGTACCGACCGTGGCCGGTTCGGGCAATGAAGCGCAAAGCAATAGCGTGATCTGGGATTCCGAAGATGGCTCCAAAGTCATCTGCGGGGATCCCAAGATTTTTTTTCGCACCGCCCTTCTGGATGCCAACTTGACTCTGGGGCAGCCGGCGGCACTCGCGGCTGCTAACGGCTACCATGCGCTGGGACATGCCGTGGAGACGCTATTCTCGACGCGGCGCACGCCGATCTCGGAATGTTTTTCGCGCGAGGCACATCGCTTGCTCGATTCGGGGTTCGGACGCCTGCTGCGAGTGCCGGAAGATATCGAAGCCCGTTCCGCGATGCTGCTGGGCGCGCATTTCGCGGGGCTCGCGGTGGAGTACGCGGCGCTCGGCCCGGCGCATGCCTGCGCCCAGCCATTGATAAAGAATTACAAGCTGCTGCCCGGCGCCGCGCTGGCGCTGGTGCTGGTTCCCGCGCTGGAATGGATGGAGCAGGGCGCCGATCTATTGCCCCGTCTCCGGCAATTGGCGGCTGCCGCCGAGTTGCCGGCGTCGCTGACCGATGCAGCGGTCCCGGAGCAGGTGCTGCCGCGTCTGGCCGACGAAGCTGCGGCCCAGTGGACCGGCCGCTTCAGCTCGCGGCATTTTGACGCCCGAGCGGCTCTCGAAATCTATCGCGCGGCATATTGACCAGGAATGGATGCGCCGGACTAGAGTCCCGCGCGGAGCCAGCCGATGCATAATATATAGACGTGGGCCTCTACGAGCGCTACGAACTGTTGGACCTTAGCCGCGACATCGGCGTAAAAACGTTTGAAGCTCGCGAGATTGCAACCGGGCGGCCCGTGAAGGTCCACTTGTTCGTGCATCCCTCGGCGCCGCTCCAGGCTGCGCTGCTGAAGGCCATCGACAAACTGCCCGACGACCAGCGGCAGCGTATTGTCGAGCGGGGCAAACATGAAGGTACGCCCTACGTTGTAACGGATCGATTGATCGACTACCCAGGCATCAGTGAATGGGTGCAGTCCGTGTCTCACTCCGCCAAGCCAGCCAAGCCTGTGCTCGAGACGGCTGGAGCCTGGAAGCTTCCGGCCGCTCCGCTAGCGCCTGCGCCGATTGCGCCTGCGGAGTCCTCGCCCCCGCCGTCTGCACCCGCTGCAGTCTCTACGCCGGCCTCCCCCCTGAAGGCCCATTCGGAGCTGAATCAAAAGTTCACGGAATTGTTTGCCACCGCGGAGCGGCCCGTCGTGGCCGACAGTCTGCTGCAAGCCCCTCCCCAGGGCTCGCGGAACATAGCGGCTCCGCTGCGGCCGCCCGATCCGCCGCCGCTGGCCGCCGTTCCTGCCTCGCAAGCCAAACCTGAGCCGGGCGAATTCACGCGGATGTTCCAGTCACCCGTTCCTACGCCATCCGCGGCTGCTCCTAAGCCTCTGCCGCCGCCCCCCGCTCCACCGGGGCCGCAGGCACAAGTATCCCCAGTCGCACCCGTTCCTCCGGCAAAAATTCCTCCTCCCTCCGCGAAGGAACCAGGCGAGTTTACCCGTATGTTCCAGGCGCCAGCGGGTTATCGGACGCCGATCGTGCCGGCGGGTCCCGCGCCATCGGCTAAGCCCGGAGCGGCGCCATCCGGTCCTGGGGAGTTCACGCGTTTTTTTGAGACGCCCTCGCCCGCGGGTCCCGTGCCGCAGAGCCCAGCGGTCCAACAACCACTGACGCCGCAGGCCCCGGGCCGCTCCAGCTTCAATCCAGTGAGCGAATTTACGCGGACGTTTGGCAAGCCTGGAACCGAAGCGTCGGCTCCGCCCCCGGCTGCGGCGCCGCCGCAGGAGCCCGGCGAGTTCACCCGCATGTTTCATTCCCCCCCAGGCGGCGGATTAGTTGCGGGATCTGTTCCCGGGACCTCTCCGCCGGCCGCTCAGCCGTTGTCGCCCGCGCCGCAGGCGGCCTCGCATCCGCTGCCTCCCGCGATGACTGCCGCGCCGCGCGGATTTTCGATCCCGACGCCTCCTCCCACCCCGCCGCAACCGAGCGGTCCTGGCGAATATACTCGCCAGTTCTCGGCTCCTGCTCAGCTTACGTTCGGACAGACTGCCGCAACGCAGCCGGGGCCAGTGGCGCCGCCTTCGCCCCAAGCCTTCGCGCCGCCGGCCATGGCCCAGCCTGCCATGCCGAACATGGCTACACCCGTGGCCCCGGCCCGAAAATCAAATCTGCCTCTGATTCTTGGCATTGTTGGAATCGTAGTGGTGGCGGCGCTGCTCATCGTGTTTTTCGCGATGCGCCCTAAATAGTCCGCGACAGCGACCACGGCGAGTCCTCGGGTGCAAGCGTCGTTTCTTTTTCCCTGCTGACATTCACCGGCACCCGGATGTAGCGCCCGGAACGGCCTGGGATAAAGCGTTCCATTACAAAATCGATACCTACGAAATCCGGGATCTTTTAGCCGCCAATACAGTAATCGGTAGATGGGCATGAGCCGGCCCGGCAGACAGCGCTACCAGACTGCCGCAATCGCCGGGGCCCTCCCAAACATTGGCGACCCGCAGAACCAACGTTTCCAGCAAATAGTGGGGCAGCGAGAACCCAAATGGGCGCTAACAAACCCTGCGCCGTCCGCCAACCAGAATTTCACTTTTTTAATGTATAGGACGCCCTCAAAAATCCCACTTTTGGGAGGCATCGATGGGATCGCGATAATAGCGGAACTTGCTTGACAATCAACGCGTTTGCGAAGTAAAATTTCAACTGGTTCAAGCTTCGCAGTGGGTTTTCAGCAAAGGGGTATTTATGAGAAAATTTTCGCACTATGCGCCATCTGTGTTCATGATGGCCCTGTGCTTATTCACGGCTGCCAACTGGGCATCAGCCCAGGTCAACACAGCCGATATTCTTGGCACGGTAACCGACGCCGGTGGTGCGGTGATCCCGAACGTCAAGGTGACCGTTGTCAATGCAGCCACCAACGAAACCAAAACCGCCACTACCAACGCCACCGGTGACTATATCTTCAATCTGATGGATTCCGGATCGTATACCATTACCGCGGAAGCGCCCAGCTTCAAGAGGGCCACCGTAAATCTGAACGTGGTATCCGGCGACCGCGCCCGCGCCAACATCCAGTTGCAGGTGGGCGACGTAACCCAGACGGTGGAAGTCGCGGCGCAGAGTCCGGCGTTACAGACCGACAGCGCGACGCTCTCGACGGTGGTCGCTGCGCAATCCGTGCAGGATCTGCCCTTGAACGGCCGCAACTACGTCACGCTGGTGCAGAGCACCGTCGGTGTAGCGGTCGGACCGTCCAATTCGATTCTGAGCGGCACGCGTCCTGATGAGCGCCGCCAGACCGCCAACATCAGCGCCAACGGCCAGAACGAAGTTTTCAACAATTCGCTGATCGACGGCATGGACAACAATGAGCGTGAGCAGTTCACAATCCTGATGCGGCCCTCGATCGACATGATTCAGGAAGTAAAAGTCGATACCAATAGCTACCCGGCCGAAGTAGGCCGTGCGGGCGGCGCGGTGGTCAATCTGCTTACGAAATCGGGAACCAACGATTTCCATGGCGGTCTCTATGAGTTCTTGCGTAATGACAAGCTCAATGCGAACGATTTCTTCTCCAATAGATCCGGAACACCGCGTCCATCCTACCGCCAGAACCAGTTTGGCGGCTCCATCGGTGGCCGCATTCAGAAAGACAAGACGTTTTTCTTCGGCGACTATGAGGGATTGAGAATCCGCTCGGGGAAACCCACCGGTGTCATCTTCACGCCCACTTTGTTCGAAGAGCGGAACCCCGGAAACTTCACTGACGTTGGCGGCCCCATCATTCCGGCCAACCAGCTGGATCAGGTAGCGCTGAAGTACTGGAAGCTGTTTCCGGCGCCGAACACGGGATCGACTACCGTGCTGGGTCCGAATTACAACCGCAACGTCCAAAGCACCTATAACAGCAACACTTACGACGCCCGTGTCGATCATCGCTTCTCCGACAAAGACAGTATGTTCGCGCGTTTTTCCTACAACCCGACCTTCAACTCGCAACCCGCCTTGTTTCCCGACGCGACGGTGGATGGCGTAACAGTCAGCGCGGGTGGCGGAATCTTCCCTGGTCCGTCGGAGGCCGACGCGCAGAACTATATGGTGGACTTCGTTCACATCATCAGTCCCACGATGGTAATGGAATTGAAAGGCGGCTTTACGCGGCTCTGGCTGTACACTACCGCGCCCAATCAAGGCACCAACGCCAGCGCCAAGTTTGGGATGCCGAATACCGACGTAAACGACCAGATCTCCGGACTGGCGACTATCGACATCACGTCCATGCGCGGCACTGGCAGCAGCTTCACTCTGGGCGACGATCGGTTTGTTCCGATCTTCGACATCAATAACGTCTTCCAGGAACAAGGTTCGCTGACCTGGACCCGCGGCTCTCATAACATCAAAATGGGTGCCAGCTTGATCCGGCGGCAACTCAACTATTACCAGAATACCTTCGGTCTCGGATACTTCCGCTTCACGCAGTCCGGCGGCGAGTTGCCTAATCTTGTGAACTTCCTCAAGGGGCAGCCGGATGAGATAACGCGGCAAGTTAACGCCAAGCGGCAGTACTTCCGCTTCTGGGAGCCCGCTGTTTATGTCCAGGACGACTGGCATGTGAAATCCTGGTTGACTCTCAACTTAGGCCTCCGCTGGGATCATTTCAGCCCGATCACCGCAGCCCAAGGAGAGCGCTCCAACTTCGATCCAGCTCTGGCTGCTAAGTGCACACCCACCGCCTGTAACCCTTTCCAGATTGGAGAAACGGCCGGTGTGAAATCTTACTGGACCAACTTTGAGCCGCGGTTCGGCTTTGCCGCTACCCCGCGCAAGGGTCTAGTGGTCCGCGGCGGTTTCGGCATGAGCCGTTTCGCTCAAGATTATGCCTCTGGCTCCCTAAACCTGTACAATCCTCCATTCATCTCTTTGAACCTCGACTGCTTCCCGGTAACTGGGAGTGGATCGACAGCATGCCCGCCGGGCAGCGGCAAGCTCGCTCAGGGGGCACCTCTCGCTCCCATTCCGCCAATTAATTACTTGATTCCCGGCGTCATGGGTGCGCATGCCACGGACTATCCGCAGGCGTACATCATGCAATGGAATTTAACGATCCAAAAGCAGTTCGGCGCGAACGTAATCAGTGCAGGCTATGTAGGCCAGGTAGCCCGCCACTTGCAATACGCACCTAATATCAACATTCCCGCGTCGATCAAAGGCGCGCCTTTGGGAACCTATGCACCACTGGTTTATTCCGGCGTGTTGCCGAACGTGACCAGCATCAATTACTACACCGCCACCGGTGCTTCCGAATACAATGCGGCGCAGTTTAGCTTTGAGCGCCGTTATTCGAAAGGCCTCACGGTTAACGTCAACTACGTCTTCGCGCGCAATCTCACGAACATTTCCGACGGTGGCGCGACGGGCGCCGCGACGGTTGGTTCAATTCTTCCCTACGACAGAAGTTACGATTGGGGCAACTCCGACATCGGCATCAAACACCGTTTGTCCTATCGTCTCAATTACGAGCTCCCGTTCGGAAAATCGGGAAGCCGCATGCGCAAGCTGGCTGTAGGCGGGTGGCAGGCCAACTTGCTGGCTTTCTACCAGTCCGGTGTGCCGTTTACGGTTCTGAATACCTCGACGCCAGTTCCGTCGAACGTCAGCAGACTGGTAACGACGGATCGTCCCAACGTTGTTCCAGGGGCATCCTACGCGCCGGATAACCAGACTTACACCAACTGGATCAACCTCAGTGCTTTTGTGCGCCAGCCGATAGGTTTTGCTGGAAACGAGGCGCGTTCGCAACTGTATGGACCGAAACAGAGAAGCGTGGATTTCTCGATCTTCAAAGACTTCCAACTTCTCGAGAGGATGAAGCTGCAGTTCCGGGCGGAGGTTTATAACCTCACCAACTCGGAGAACTTCGGTCAGCCCAACATCAATATCGGCGCGTTTGACTCCGCGGGCCATCCGACCAGCACTAATGCGTTCGGCCAAATCACGGCGTCGAACTTGGCCCTCAATCCAAGGCAGTTCCAGTTTGCTCTGAAGTTGATCTTCTAGGCTAACTAGCTGGTACGTTTGATAAAAGGCCCGGCTCCTAACGGAGTCGGGCCTTTTTTATTGCTGCAACTCGGCCAGCCAATGCACGATGAGCGCGTCCAGCCAGAAGCGCGGGCCCCACCGCGCGAGAAAACCTAAATGGCCGCCATGTTCCACGGCAACCACCCGCAGGCAGGGATTTTGCTCGATCGCGGGATGGCGGTACATCGCGAAGGGAACCATGGGGTCGTCCTTTGCCTGCACTAACAATGTGGGGATGCGGATCTGCTCCAGGAATTGATTCGACGATTGCGTCCGATAATAGTTGTCGGCCGTGCCAAAGCCGAAGATTTTGGCGGTATAAAGATCGTCGAAATCGTAGATGGTATGAACCTGCGCCAGAGGGCCTAGCGGAAACAGATCCGGCGCCATGCGGTTGCGCCGCCGCACGCGCTCCTTCAGTTTCGCCACGAAACGGCGGCGGTAAAGGATGTTGCGCGGCTCCCCTGTGGCGCGCACCGACGCGGCCAGGTCGATCGGCGCTGAGACCGAGCACACTCCGCGGAACAACTCGCCGCCCTGCTCGCCCAATTCGCCCGCCAGCTTTAGAACAACATTGCCGCCTAGCGAATAGCCGACTGCAAACAGAGGCAGTCCGCTGGCGCGCTTCCGTTCGCGCGCGACGTGCAGCAGATCGCCGGTCTGCCCGGAATGATAATTAGCCTTGGGATGCCATGGGGAGCCGCCGCATCCGCGCATGTTATATCGGTGGACGACGTAACCCGCTTCGAGCGCGGCAGCGGCCATGCTGCGTGCATATCCCGACTCGCTCGAACCCTCCAGGCCGTGGACCAGGATCAACTCGCCGACCGGGCTCTCGGGAGTTTGGGTGCGGATCAAAAGTTGAACTCCGGGCTCCGGTTCATGGAAGACGTCGGTGACGGGCCAGCGGAGCTCACTTTGGGGACGTGGCCAAAAATTACCGGCAATCGTTGCCAGATGGGAATTTTTGAAGAGCGGATGGAAGGAGCGCAATCTCCATTATGGCTTGGCTAGGCGGAAGCTAAAAAGGGCTCTAAGGTCGCCGCCGGGGAGCCGGGTTTTCGCCCGCGCCTCCTGTCTCGAACGAAATCGGGATTCTTCGAAAGCACCTACGGCATTGATAATAACCGTGAATCGGCAGCATGACCTTACGGTGAAACAAGCGGCACCAGACGCCGCCGAACCAGGCCCTCAAGCCGTGTTTGGGCTCATGCGGCGCATACCCACGCTCCGTGGAATCGAAATCGGTCATTGGGTTCCAGCCATGTGTTACGATCATCGAGCATTTCAACGGCCAGTTGGAGCGGATTCCAGCGTGCGTTGCCGCAAGCCGATTGCGAGGCTCAAGAGAATGGCAATCGCAAAGTTGAGACAAAGAGCCAGGAAGCCGGCGTTTACGCCCGCCAGCGGATCATGGTTGCTCAGGATCAACAATGTGGCGCAGGCCACCCCGGCGATCAGGCCGGCGAAGACGCCAGGCATGGTTACGCGCTTCCAAAAAATGCCGAGCACGACTCCGGGAAAGAATTGCGTCACGCCGGCGTATCCCAAGAGCAGCAGCGAGACCAGGGTTGTCGAACTGAAGATGGCCAGAGAAAGGCTGACCAGGCTGAGCACCACCACCATGGTCCGCGCCAGTCTCGCCACCTGATCGTCGGTCATGGCCGGCGCGAAGATCGGACGATAGAGGTTTTTCGAGAACAGTGTGGCTGCAGTAAGAATGAGAACCGCCGCCGGCACCATGGCGGTGAGCGCGCCCGCTCCGCCCACCACGCCGAGCATCCAGGCCGGGAAAGTCTTGCGCACGACCGCGAGCAGGGAAAGGTCGCCGTTGGCGAGGCCCGGCATCACCAGGTAGGCGGCGAACCCGGTGAAGAATATGAACGCCAGGCTGAGGTTATAGAGAGGCATCACCACGGCGTTGCGCCGCAAGGTCGCGGCGTTCTTGGCGGTAAAGCTCGCGCCAAAGGCCTGGGGCCACATATTGGCGCCCATCGCCGTCAACAGCACTGTCGAAATGTACCAGCCATGGTTTAGGGTGGCGGTGGCGCCGGGCATTACTAAATGCGTGGGATGAGAGCGAACTAGAGTGGCGAACATCGGACCGATGCCCCCGAAATAAATGCGCGGCACCGCGATCCCCAGCGTGACCGCCGCAAGCACCATCAGAATGTCTTTCGGAACGCTGACCCAAGCCACCGCTCGTATGCCGCTCACAAAAACGAAGCCGGCCAGCAGCGCGACCGCGATAATCATGGCCTGCGTGCGGCCTATGGCGTCGAAGCTCGCGACTTCGACGATGATGCCGAGTCCGGTGAGCTGAATTTGAAGATAAGGAATGATGAATACTACTCCCACCACCGATACAAATGCAGCCAGGTACTTGCTGCGGTACCGGGCCAGAAAGAAATCCGATTGGGTCTGCAGGCCGTGTTCGCGGCCTAATTCCCAAATGGGCGGCAGAATGAAAAACGAGATCACGTAGGCCAGCGGCAGGTACGCCAATATATACAGCGCCGGGCCGCCCCGAGAATAAGCCCAGCCGCTCGCGCCAAGGAACGAAAACGTAGTGTAGGTTTCCCCGGCCATCAGCAGCCACATGAGCAGGGGTCCGAAGCCGCGGCTGCCGACGGTCCACTGTTCCAGACTCATCTTGTGGCGCGTGCCGGCGTAGAAGCCAATCGCCGATCCGGAGACGACGATGATAAAGATCACAGTCAGGGCGATAGTGCTGGGGCTCATTAGGGCAGCCGCTCGCCGGGGTCGCGAGATGGCTTAGCGGCCCGCGCCGACTCGATACGATAGACGATCCCCATGCACACCGATGTGAGCACGATCCAGCACAGCAGCCAAAAGAAGTTGAACGGCAGGCCCAAGACCATGGGATAAACGCGGTCCCAGGCCGAAACGGAAAAGCACATGGCGCAGAAGGGAATCAGCGCGACGACAACCGCCCGGAGCGAGGGTCTATTCAAATGCCGGCCTCCTGCTGCGAGTCGCCATTGTCGCATAGTGGCCCATCCGGTTGCTACACGGGCGCAAGTGGAGAGATAATCCAAAGCAGTTCCGGCGGGTGAGTACAGGAGGGGTATGCGCTGTCAAAAGCTGAAGTTTGGAATTGTTTTTGCCGGTGTCGGGATGTTGGCGAGCGCGCAGTGGCTGAACTATCCCACCCCTGGAACTCCACGCACCAAGGACGGCAAACCGAACCTATCCGCGCCCACGCCGCGCGCAGCCAACGGCAAGCCGGATCTGTCCGGCGTATGGCAGGTGGAACCTCCCGCTCCTGGCGAGATGGAGCGCAAGGTCGGCGACCTGGGCACCTTCGTGGTGCCGGGAGACGATCCCCGCACATTCTCCCCATATTTTTTTAACATCCTGGCGGACTTCAAGCCGGAAGAAGCGCCGATCCGTCCGCAGGCGGCCGCGCTCTTTCAGTTGCACGCGCGGAGATTTGGAAAGGACAGCCCGGGCAGCCATTGTCTTCCCATGGGCGTGCCCAACACCGAGTTGATTGCTGTTCCGTTCAAGATCATTCAAACTCCGGGAGTGATTGCAATGCTGCTTGAGGTTGACAACTCGCATCGTCAGATTTACACCGATGGGCGGCCGCTGCCGGTAGATCCTCAGCCATCCTGGCAGGGTTACTCCGTCGGCAAATGGGAAGGCGACACGCTGGTAGTGGATTCGGCGGGCTTCAACGACAAGAGCTGGCTGGACGCGATGGGGCATATCCACAGCGAGGCGCTGCGGGTTCAGGAGCGCTACCGTCGTCGCGACTTCGGCCACATGGAGCTGCAAGTCACCATCGACGATCCCAAGACCTTCACCAAGCCGTTCACCTTCAAGGTCAACCAACTCCTGATTCCGGATAGCGATATTTTGGAGACCATTTGCACCGAGAATGAGCAGGACCGGGCGCACTTAGCGGATAAGTAGTGAGCATCGCCGCGTGGAGCGGCTGCCGGTGGGGGCTTCTAATGCGCCGGTGGTCCCAACGCGCACAGTGGATCGCCCACCACGACATTCTGCCAGCTAAGGGCGGGGATCGCCAGATAGTAACTCTCGGCCAGATTGCGCCCGCTATAGTAGGCGGGGAGCAGCAGATCGGGCCGCGGCGTCATATTCAGGTACGGTTCGTAGACGTGCCCGGAAGCGCCGCTGGCTCCTTCGAAGATGTAATCGGCCAGCATGGACTGTGGCGAACCAGCGAACCATGCCGAGCGGTGGCTCCAATCCATGCTCGGAGTCCAGCTATCTGGTGGCTTCACAAAAGTGCGGCCGTCGGTGGATACATACTCGGTGACGATGCCGCCGGGGAGCCAATGGAAGCCGGGAAAGCGGCGCTCATGATGTCTGTCGTTGGAACCCCAACTGGCGTAACCAATCACGTCGGTTTGTCCATAAACCGGCTCGGTAGTCTCTTCCAGCACAACCCGGTCCTTAGGCAGTAAGATGGCGGCGTTGCGCAGCCAGTCGTTGCCGGATTCGTCATCGGGGCCACGCAGGTCGAGGACAAATTTGCCGCGGTTGGTGGCGGCAAGCGAGCGCTCGATCATGCCTTTGACGCCGTCGAAATCGTAAGCGGCCAGACGCGTCACCAGGTAGATGGGGTACTCGGGGTGCGAAAACGGGCGGTCGCGCTTTGCAAAAAAGGGATTAGGAATCGAGCCGTCGTCGCGATGGGGCTTCCCCGTCTTGAGGTCGGAATAAAGCAGCGCAAGTTCGCTGTCGACTGCGGCCGCGCTGGAACTCATGCCTTCGCCGGCCCCCGAGATCTTGAGGGGCACTCCGGCGGTGGTGACGATGTAGTAGATGCTTTCCTGAAGGCCGTTCTTGCGAAGAAAAGCCCCGATTGGGCGGGCGATCTGACGATCGTAGTCTTCGTGCGAAATCTCTTCGCCGGTGCTGGCTTTGACGCGGCAAATGTTTTGCCGAGGCACGCCTCGGCGGCGGGCGTAGTATTCGGCGATGTCGCGCGAGAGCAGGGAATTGTCGTTCACGAGGAGCAGTACCCGGTCCGCTGGTTGAGTCCCGGCTCGGGTCGCTGCCGGAGCGGCTTTGGCTGCGGTTTGTGCCGCCGCGCAGTACGCCGCGAACGCGATGGCCAGGACCGCGGTGAGCAGCGACGCCGCCTTAAGACCAAGCCCCGCTCGTGGTACCATCGCTTAATCCTAGCAGCGCGGAAACCCCAGTGCGATACTGAAGTTAACGGGCTGCCTAGGGAGATTTTCACCAGCGCATGGATCTGGATCAGCTCCATACTTTTCTCGAAATTGTCCGTCTGAAGAGCTTCTCTAAGGCGGCGCAGTCCTGCTACCGGACGCAGCCGGCGGTGAGCGCACAAGTTCGCCAGTTAGAACAGGAGATGAACGCTCCGCTGTTTGCGCGGTTGGGAACCAAGATTGCCCTGACGCCTGCCGGGGACATTTTCGCGCGCTACGCCGAGCAGATCCTGGACTTGCGGCGGCGTGCGCAGGATTCGATCAATGAACTGGAACGGGTGCCGCGCGGAGAACTGGTCATCGCAGCCAATGAAGCCACTTGCATCTACGTGCTGCCCGGAGTCTTTTCCGAATACAAGAAGCGCTTTCCGAACGTGCAGATCTTGGTGGATCGCGCCTATGGGACCCGCGTGGTGGAAGCGGTGGTGGATAATCAAGCCGATTTCGGACTCACCCAGTTGCCGGTGACCGAAAAGCGGCTGCAGGTGGCGAAGATACACTCCGA